>JBKJJF010000242.1:0-10847 GCA_046598195.1 Rhizobacter sp.
GCTCGGCATCGGCGAGCGCATTCCGGCGCGCATTCAGCGCGGCTTCGATCTGCACCTTCGCGGCGTTGATCAGCGCGCCGCGCTGCTTCTTGTCGTCGGGCGGCAGGGCACCGAGCGCCTTCAGCTGCTCGGTGATGCGGCCGGTCTTGCCGAGGTAGCGGGCCTTGGCATTCTCGAGGTCGGCAGGCGCGTTCGCCTTGTCGAAATCGTCTCGCGCTTCTTGCACCAGCGGGCTGAGGTCGTTCATCGGTTCAATGGACTGCAGAAACCAAAAAGGCCGCACACGAAGTCGGCCTTGAGAAGCTCACCCGATCGACAGGGCTGCCGACCGGGCTTGCCGCGAGGCGCAGCGCGCGAGCACTGCGCCGAAGCGACATCAGATGAGCTGGGCCTTCACCTTCTCGACGATGCTGGCAAACGCTGCCGGATCGTGGATGGCCATGTCGGAGAGAACCTTGCGGTCGATCTCGATCGACAGCTTCTTCAAGCCGGCCATGAACTTGCTGTAGGTGACGCCGTGGCTGCGGCTGCCGGCATTGATCCGGGCGATCCACAGGTGACGGAAGACGCGCTTCTTGGTCCGGCGATCACGGTATGCGTACTGCCCGGCACGCATGACTGCTTGCTTGGCGATGCGGAATACATTCTTGCGGCGGCCACGGTAACCCTTGGCGAGTGCGAGAACTTTCTTGTGACGAGCACGTGCGGTTACACCACGTTTTACGCGAGGCATGTCTTTTCCCTTCTAGAAGTGACTGGGAGACGGCTGATCAAAGACCAGCGAAGGGCAACATCTTGGTGACGCCGCCCATGTCTGTCTTGTGAACGGAGGTAGAACCACGCAAGTGGCGCTTGGTCTTCGTCGACTTCTTCGTCAGGATGTGGCGCTTGAACGCTTGACCGCGTTTGACGGTGCCACCAGGACGCACGCGAAAGCGCTTTTTGGCGCTGCTCTTGGTCTTCATTTTGGGCATTAACTGCTCCTTCTAAATTGCTCCTGCAGGCGCCCGCAAAACAACTTGCGGTCTTGTGAGCCTGCAGAGGCTTCTTGCGACCCCCTGGTGACCAAACCAGGGCATCGAACTCTTCATCTCAACTGCGCTTCTTCGGGCCCAGCACCATGATCATCTGGCGCCCTTCCAACTTCGGCATGTTCTCGACCACCGCGCAATCTGCAAGGTCGTCGCGAATGCGCTCCAACAAGCGCATGCCAATGTCCTGGTGGGTGATCTCGCGGCCGCGGTAGCGCAGCGTGACCTTGCCCTTGTCACCGTCTTCTTCAATGAACCGGCGCAGGTTGCGCATCTTGATCTGGTAGTCGCCTTCGTCCGTACCCGGGCGGAATTTGACCTCCTTGATTTCGATGACCTTCTGCTTCGACTTCGCTTCCGCAGCGCGCTTTTGTTCTTGGTACTTGAACTTGCCGTAGTCCATCAGGCGGCATACGGGCGGGTCGGCCTGGGCTGCAATCTCGACCAGATCAACGTCCAGTTCACCCGCCATGCGCAAGGCTTCTTGCGTGGAGACGATACCCAGCGGTTCGTTCTCTACACCATTGAGCCGGACTTCCGGCGCCATGATCTCGCGGTTGAGGCGGTGCTTGCGCTCCACATTGGGAGTACGGCGGTCAGCAAAAGTAGCGATAGTTCAAATCCTTCAGCGGACTCCAAGGCAAGGGAATCCAAAAACAATCAAACGCGTGCCCAGCTTTTAGACCCGATTGGCAATGTCACTGGCGATCTTCGTTTGGAAGTCGGCGAGAGGCATCACTCCGAGGTCTTGGTTGCCACGAGCGCGCACGGCAACAGCACCGTTTGCCTTCTCCTTGTCGCCTACGACCAGGAGGAACGGAACCTTTTGCATGGAATGCTCGCGGATTTTACGGGTAATTTTCTCGTTGCGCAAATCGCATTCCACTCTAAGCCCTTGTTTTTGAAGCGTTTTCGCTACTTCCTGGGCGTAAGCGGCCTGATCGTCGGTGATATTCATCACCACCGCGTGCACGGGAGCCAGCCAGGCCGGAAGCGCGCCGGCGTGCTGCTCGATCAGGATGCCGATGAAACGCTCCAGGCTGCCGACGATGGCGCGGTGCAGCATCACCGGGTAGGCCTTGGCGCTTGTCTCCGTCACGTACTCGCCACCCAGGCGCTCGGCGGTGTTGAAGTCGACCTGCATGGTGCCGCACTGCCATTGGCGGCCCAGGGCGTCTTTCAGCGTGTATTCGATCTTCGGGCCGTAGAAGGCGCCGTCACCCGGTGACACGATGAACTCGCAACCTGACAGACGCAGCGCTTCCATCACCGCGTGTTCGGCCTTGTCCCACAACACATCGGAGCCCACACGCTTTTCGGGGCGCGTGGCGACCTTGTAGATGATGTCGGTGAAGCCGAAGTCTTTGTAGACCTTTTGCAGCAGCGCCGTATAGGCCACGCACTCGTCGAGGATGTGGTCTTCGGTGCAGAAGATGTGGCCATCGTCCTGCGTGAAGCCACGCACCCGCATGATCCCGTGCAGCGCGCCGCTGGGCTCGTTGCGGTGGCATTGCCCGAACTCGCCGTAACGCAAGGGCAGCTCGCGATAGCTGCGCAGGGCCGCTTTGAAGATCAGCACATGACCCGGGCAGTTCATCGGTTTGAGCGCGTACTCGCGCTTCTCCGACTCGGTCGTGAACATGTTGTCGCGGTAGTTGTCCCAGTGGCCCGTCTTCTCCCAAAGGTGCTTGTCGAGGATCTGCGGGCCTTTGACTTCCTGGTAGCCGTTGTCGCGGTAGACGGTGCGCATGTACTGCTCCACCTGCTGCCAGATCGCCCAGCCCTTGGGGTGCCAGAACACCAGACCGGGTGCCGTCTCTTCCATGTGGAACAAGTCGAGTTCACGGCCCAACTTGCGGTGGTCGCGCTTCTCGGCTTCTTCGAGCATGTGCAGGTACTGGGCCAGGTCCTCTTTGGTCGCCCAGGCGGTGCCATAAATGCGTTGCAGCATCTCGTTGCGGTGGTCACCGCGCCAATAGGCGCCGGCCACCTTCATCAGCTTGAAGTGCTTGAGCTTGCCGGTGCTGGGGACATGCGGGCCACGGCACAGGTCTTCGAACTGGCCTTCGCGGTACAGCGACACGTCTTCATTGGCCGGAATGCTGGCAATGATCTCGGCCTTGTAATGCTCGCCCAGGCTTTTGAAGTAGGCCACGGCATCGTCGCGCGGCAGCACGCGCCGCTCGACGCGCTCGTCGCGTCTGGCCAGCTCGCCCATCTTGGTTTCGATGGCCACAAGATCTTCGGGCGTGAAGGGGCGCTTGTACGAAAAGTCGTAAAAGAAGCCGTTTTCGATCACCGGGCCGATGGTCACCTGCGCTTCGGGGAACAGCTCCTTCACCGCATAGGCCAGCAAGTGCGCCGTGGAGTGGCGAATGACTTCGAGTCCCTCGGCATCTTTGTCCGTGATGATGGCCAAGGGCATGTCTTGCTCGATGCGGAAGCTGGTGTCGACGACCTTGGCGTCGGCACCCTGCCCCACGCGGCCGGCCAGCGCGGCTTTGGCCAGGCCGGCGCCGATCGAGGCGGCCACTTCGGCCACCGTGACGGGGCCTTCGAACTGACGCTTGGAACCATCGGGCAACTGAACTGAAATCATGATCAGGAAACTCCAGAAACAAAAAAGCGCGGGGGTGAGCCGCGCTTTTGAGAGATGACGAGAAAAGACGTGACGGAGCCGCGGCCGACTAAAGCTGTACCTGCTCGGTCGTAGTTCGCGGTGTCATAACCAGGGTGCCCTTCTCGCTCTTGCTCGTTGGAAAGGCATGAATTGTAGAACAGGCTCAGCCGCGCGCGGTGTACTCGGAGAAGATGCCGAGCTCGACATGCCGCTTGGCGTCGAGCAGGCCCGCTGCAGCCAATGCGCCCAGCACCTGCGGCGGTGCGATGCAGGTGGCAATGGTGTCCCAGTAATAACGCCACAGCATCGGTGTGGCGGGTGCCTTCGACACAAAACGCGCCACCAGCGGCACGGCGCCTCGCATGTAGGCCTTCAGCAAGAGCGTGGCCCAGCGGCTCTGCGGTCGGGTGATCTCAAGGATCAGCAAGCGCCCACCCGGCTTGAGCACGCGACGGAACTCGGTGCAAGCGGCAGAAAAATCGGCTATGTGGCGCAGCGCGTAGCCCATGACGAGGAAGTCGACCGATGCGTCGGGCACGGGGATGGACTCGGCGCGGCCGAGGCGGCACTCCACACTGGCGGGGAGCGTCGCCTGCGCCATCATGCCGGGGCTGGGATCAACGCCGATGAGCCGGGTTGGCTCTTGCGTGATGTTGAGGATCTCTTGCGACACCAGGCCGGTGCCCATGCCGACGTCGACCACCTGCATGCCCGGCTTCAAGCCGGCGCGCTGCAAGGCCACACGACGGTACTGCGAGCCGGTGCCCAGCCCGAGGATGCGCTCGAGCCGGTTGTAGTCGACTGCCGTGTCGTCGAAGGTCTTGCGCAAGAAGCTCTCGCGCGCCTCAAGGTCGTCGCTTGCGTAGTAGCTTGGCAGCGGTTGGTGCGGCAGTCGAACAGTAGTTTCGCTGTCGATTCGTGCGGGAGTCTGGGGCATCGTGTGGGCTCGGTTGGGAGACGGCCGCCAAGTGAAAACCATGGCGGCCCGGCTGCCCCGATGGTAGCGGCTCGCCCGGCGAGCCCCCTGCTCTCAAGCTTTCTCTTCGCCCAGCCGGCGCTAGAGCACGCCGCCGGCAATCGGCGCAAAACCGGCCTGAATGCGCTCAGAGCGGCTGCGCATGCACCGGCAGGCCGCCACTCGCCAACTCGGCGAATTCATCGCGCAGGCGCTGGCTCTCGGCCACCGCGCGCGACCAGGCGGACACCCGTGACGGGATGTCCTTTTCGTAGCGCTTGAAGTCGCTGCGGTCGGGCAGCTTGGCGTTGGGCAGTGTCGCGATCCATTCGGCGGTGGGTGACACCACCACCACGTTGTCGAGGTGCGCACTGGCACGATGGCGGTGCTTCAAGGCCTTGTCGAGCCAGCCGGGGATGACCGTTTTCTGGAAGTGCGGGTACAGCACCAAGCCTTCGCCCATCGAGGCGTAGTTCAGGTGCAGGTGGTAGTCGGTGATGCCGCCGTCCCAATAGGCACCGTGGGGGGCGCCGGGGATGTCGTGCACGGCATCGAGCCAGAACGGGATCGAGCAGCTCGCAAGGATGCTCGGCTGCAGGTTCGCTGCGTTCAGCGTCAACGCATGCGTGCGGTAGTCGTGTGTGTTCAGCGGCAGCGGCTCGCGTGGGTCGGAGAAGATCACCCGCTCCAGCCAGGCGCCCATGGCCTTGCGGCTCACCAGGTTGGTGGCAAAGGCACCCAGGTAGCCCAGCGGCGTGGTGAGCTTCGACAGGCGCCGGCCTTCGCGCTTGAGCACATGCCGCCCGCGGCTGGTGAACACATGCAGGCGAAAGCGAGGGTGACTCAATACCTCGGCCTCGTGGCCGGCGAAGTGCTGGCTGAGCTTGGCGCCAAACACTTCGCTCACATGCGTGGGCGTCGGTGGTTTGCCGTGTCTGTGCTCGTACGCCTGGCGGATGTAGTCGTCGGCCAGGCGGGCGAAAGCCTGTCGCGGGTTATTCAGGCAGGCCGTTGCCATGCGCCAGGCTCCGATGGAGGCGCCGATCAAATGCACCGGGTGCTCGGCGGCCTGCAGCCACTCGCCGAAGAGGTATTGATCGAGCGGGCTCAACACCAGCCCCTTGGGCCCACCGGCAGCGCCGGGGATGGCACGCACATCCTGCGGGCGCAGGCCCTGCTCGCGCAGGCGTTGCAGCGCCCGCGGGCCGGCGTGAACCTGCAAGGCCTTCATGATCGCGCCCGACTAGCGTTTGGTCTGCAGCTTGGCGAAGGCCGCGGCCATGGCCGACGCACCTTGTGGTTGCGCCTGTGCAGGTGCCCGGGCTGGGCCGCCAGCGCGTTCGCCGCGCGCAGGCGCGCGAAAACTGTTGTCACCTCGCTCGCCTCGTGGTGCCACCGTGGTGTCGAGCTTCATGGTGAGCGAAATGCGCTTGCGAACCAGGTCAACTTCCAGCACCTTCACCTTGACGATGTCGCCGGTCTTCACCACCTCGCGCGCATCGGTCACGAACTTGTTGCTGAGCTGGCTCACGTGAACCAGGCCGTCTTGGTGCACACCGAGGTCGATGAACGCGCCGAACTGGGCCACGTTGCTGACCGTGCCTTCGAGCGTCATGCCGGGCTGCAAGTCTTTGAGGTCTTCAACCCCGTCGTTGAAGCGCGCCACCTTGAAGTCGGGGCGGGGGTCGCGGCCCGGCTTTTCCAGTTCGGTAAAGATGTCTTTGACCGTGATGGCACCGAACTTGTCGTCAGCGAAAGCCTCGGGCTTGAGCGCGCGCAGCACGTCGCTGCGGCCCATCACCTCGGCCGCGGGTTTGGCCACGGCTTTGAGGATCTTCTCGACCACCGGGTAAGTTTCAGGGTGCACGCCCGATTGGTCGAGTGGGTTGTCGCCGTTTCGAATGCGCAGGAAACCCGCGCTCTGCTCAAAGGTCTTGGCGCCCAGGCCGCTCACGTCGAGCAGCTGCTGGCGGCTGCGGAAGGCACCGTTGGCATCACGCCAGCGCACGATGCTGCTGGCCACCGCGGTGCTCAGGCCCGACACGCGCGCCAGCAGCGGGGCCGAGGCGGTGTTCAAGTCGACACCGACCGAGTTCACGCAGTCTTCAATCACCACGTCGAGGCTCTTGGCCAGCTCGCTCTGGTTGACGTCGTGCTGGTACTGGCCCACGCCGATGCTCTTGGGGTCGATCTTCACCAGCTCGGCCAGCGGGTCTTGCAGGCGGCGGGCAATGCTCACCGCACCACGCAGGGTCACATCAAGCTCGGGCAACTCTTTGCTCGCGAACTCGCTCGCCGAGTAGACCGACGCACCGGCTTCGCTGACCACCACCTTCTCGATGTGGGTGTCGGGCGCCAGTTGCTGAATGCGTTTGATGAGATCGGAGGCCAGCTTGTCGGTTTCGCGGCTGGCGGTGCCGTTGCCGATGGCGATGAGGTTCACACCATGCGTGGCGCACAGGCGGCCGAGCGTGTGGATGGAGCCTTCCCAGTCCTTACGCGGCTCGTGCGGGTAGACGGTGTGGGTGTCGAGCACCTTGCCGGTGGCGTCGACCACGGCCACCTTCACGCCGGTGCGAATGCCCGGATCCAGCCCCATCACCACACGCGGGCCGGCCGGTGCGGCGAGCAGCAGGTCGCGCAGGTTTTCGGCAAACACCTTGATCGCCACTTTTTCGGCGTCTTCGCGCAGGCGGCTGAACAGATCGCGCTCCAGGCTCAGGCTGAGCTTGACCTTCCACGTCCACGCAATCGTCTTGCGGATCAGGTCGTCGGCGGCCCGCTTGGAGTGGCTCCAGCCCAGGTGGATGGCGATGCGCCCTTCGGCCTGCGACGGCTGCCCCGGCACCAGCTCTTCATCGAGCGCCAGCTTGGCGTCGAGAAACTCCTGCGTGCGACCACGAAACACCGCCAGCGCACGGTGCGAAGGCACACGGTTGATGGGCTCGGCGTAGTCGAAGTAATCGCGAAACTTCGAGATGTCGGGGTTGTTCTCGTCCTTGCCGTCCATCAGCTTGGAGCGCAGCAGCCCTGCGTCCCACAACCAGGTGCGCAGCTTGCCGACCAGCCCCGCGTCTTCGGCCCAGCGCTCGCTGAGCAGGTCGCGCACACCGTCGAGAACCGCCAGCGCGTCGGCAAATCCACCTTCGGCGTTGATGAACGCGGGAGCCTCGTCCAGCGGCAGCCGTGTCGGGTCGGCAAACAGCTTGTCGGCCAGCGGCTCCAGGCCGGCTTCGCGGGCGATCATGCCCTTGGTGCGGCGGCGCGGCTTGTAGGGCAGGTAGATGTCTTCGAGCTCTTGCTTGGTCGGCGCGTTCTCGACCGCCGCACGCAGCTCGGGCGTCAGCTTGCCTTGTTCGTCGATGCTTTTGAGCACCGCGGCGCGGCGCTCTTCCAGCTCACGCAAGTAGCCGAGCCGGGCTTCCAGGTCACGCAGCTGCGTGTCATCGAGGTTGTCGGTAGCCTCTTTGCGATAGCGGGCAATGAAGGGAACCGTGGCGCCACCGTCCAGCAGCTCCACGGCTGCATTCACCTGGGCCGGGCGAACCTTCAGTTCGGCGGCCAACTGCAGAAGAATCTTGTTCAAAACGAGGGGCCCGTGGCAGGGCTGAAAGGGAAAGCGGCGGAGTTTGCCACACGGTCACAAGCCCCTCCCCAGCCCACACGGGTGCTCAGGGCTTGGCGGCCTCGGCACCCTGGATCAGGCCTTGTTGATCCTGGGGCAGCTGCGCGCGCAGCTGGTCGAGCTGTTCCTTCTTGTCGCTTTCGCTCAAGGCCCCGTTCTGGTTGATCAAGGCAGCCTGCATCACCAGGCGCGCGTTCCGGTTCTCCTGGCCGAACAGGGCGGTGGCGGTGGTGTCATCGAAGTGGCGGCGCTGCAGCAACGCGAGCTGATCGAAATACGCGCTGGCCGCCGCCGGCGTGTCAGGGATGCCCAGTTGCTGCAGCTCACCCTTCATGTCGCCCAGGTAGGCGCGGTAGCCATGGAACATCTTGATGGCCTTTTCGGCACCGTCCTTGGGCAGGCCGTTGCGCAAGGTCCATTCGAGTTTTTCGATCTCCTGCGCCGCGGGCGTGTCGGACATGTTCATCAGCAGGGTGTCGAGCGTGGAGCGGGTCTCCTGGTCAATGTTCAGGCCACCGGCAAAGCCAAGATCAAACAGGCGTGACGCGTCCAGCTTGTTGCCCATCATGTCGATCTCGACCACCTTGCTGTTGTCAGCACTCGCCGCTGGCCGCAGCGCGGCGGCGCCGGCTGTGACACCCGCCCCGGCCGCAGCGGGCTCGGCAGGCAAAGGTGATTCTTCGCCCCGCTGCGAGGTGAACCACCAGCCCAGCGCAGCCAGCACGGCCGCAATGCCGACAAAAGCAAAGATTCGGTTCTTCAGATCAGTCATCACGGCGACCCTCTTTCTGTGCACGAAAGTCCACAATTTGTGATTTCAGCGCCAACCGGCGTTGACACCGATCAGGCCGCAGCATAGCGGGAGATCCCCAAACGATCAGCGATATCTTCTGGTTCTCCATAGGTAAATTTGGCAGTTAAGGGGAATTTTTGCCGGCGCCTTCGGATCATTGATGATTGATTCGGGGGGGTCTCGCAACATCGTCAGGGAAACCGATATGCGCATTATTTGAACGGTCGTGCAAAACTTCGTTCGTCGTCGGAGAGGTGCAAATCTGTCGGTCGGCATCGTGTCCAGCCTCATCAGGGCAACAGCCAAACGCTGTGCGATGCGATAGATCCCCAACATTCAAATGAGATAGGAGACAGCATGACAAACACAACCCTGAGCCGCCGCGTCGTTGGCCTCGCCAAGGCATCCCTTTTTGTGGCCGCGATGAGCGTGTCAGCCCTGGCCGCCGCCCAGTACCAGAAAGGCCCGGACCCTACCGTGGCCGGGCTTGAGCGTGACGGCAGCTTCACGGTTCGCACCACCACCGTCTCCAGCTACGCCTCCGTGGGCTTCGGCAAGGGCACGATCTACTACCCGTCGGCCGCGGGCAGCTATGGCGTGATCGCCATTTCGCCGGGCTTCACCGCTTACCAGTCGTCCATCAGCTGGATGGGCACCCGCCTGGCTTCGCACGGTTTTGTGGTCATCACCATCGATACCAACTCCACCTCTGACCAGCCCGACAGCCGTGGCAACCAGCTCACCGCTGCGCTCAACAAGGTGGTCAGCCTGAGCCGCACCTCGGGCAACGTGCTCGCCGGCAAGGTCGACGCAACGCGTTTGGCCGTGGCCGGTCACTCGATGGGTGGCGGCGGCACGCTGGCTGCTGCTCGCGACAACCCGTCGTACAAGGCCGCTGTGCCGCTGGCTCCGTGGCACGGCACCAAGAACTGGTCGACGGTTCGCGTTCCTACGCTGATCATTGGCGGCGAGAGCGACACCGTTGCAGGTGACTCATCGCACTCGATCCCGTTCTACACCAGCATCCCCAGCACCACGAACAAGGCCTTCATGGAGCTGAACAACGCCGACCACTTCTTCCCGCAGGATTCGGCCCAGTACCCGCTGGTGGGCAAGTACATGATCTCGTGGTTCAAGCGCTTCGTTGACAGCGACACCCGCTACAGCCCGTTCCTGTGCGGCGCACCGCACCAGGCGCAAGTTGCTGTCTCTTCCAAGATCCAGCAATACCGCTCGAACTGCCCGTACTGATCGGGTAGTAGCTTGGCAGCGAACCGTCGGGAGACGGGTCGCTACCAAGAGCCAGGCCCGCTCCGGCGGGCCGGCCACCTGTGTTCGCACCCTCGCGAACAGCCCTTCTGGGCACGCCAGACCCGCCACGGTCTGTGCACGGTAATCCAAAATATCTTCACTCACTCTCTCTGGAAAACCGGTTCGCAGCCAAGCCGTGTGCCTGGAAGTCGGCTTACTTTCCATAATCACCAAACGTTTTAATAGGTAAAACAAATGTCATGGCGTGCCCGAGCGCACATCACGCCGCAGCGTTCTCTTTTGCTCGGCTTGGGCTCAGGGGAATCGCTATTCGCCAAAAGTGTGCGCTAGTGCAATATTTCACCGCCTCTCGATGAACGCCTGTTCCATGGGGGGTTTCGTGGCCCGCACACGGTGGGACGCGGATGTTCCAAACCACCCTCAGACAGGAGACAACATGAAAATCACAGCGCAAAACACTGCGCGAGGCGTCGCGAGCTTTGCCAAGGCATCCCTCTTCGTCGCAGCACTCGCGGTATCCACCCTGGCCAGCGCCCAATACCAGAAAGGCC
>JBKJJF010000262.1:0-7117 GCA_046598195.1 Rhizobacter sp.
TCCCACGGCGGCATCTGCTCGGCGTTGTAGACACGGCCGGTGATGAGCGGCTGGTCGGGGTCGCCTTCGAGAAAGGCCACGACCACCTCTTGCCCGATGCGCGGGATGTGGACGGCGCCGAAGTTCTTGCCGGCCCAGGGGTGTGAGACGCGCACCCAGCACGAGCTTTTGTCGTCTTTTTTGCCGTAACGATCCCAGTGGAACTGCACCTTCACACGGCCATATTTGTCGGTGAAAATTTCTTCGCCGCCGGGGCCTACAACCACCGCGGTTTGTGGGCCGTGCACCACTGGCTTGCGGGTGCGGCGCTCGGGGCGGAACTGCTGCTCTGACGGGACGGCGGTGAAGTCGCAACGTAAGGCGCTGCTGGCGGTCGAGCCCGATTCGGTGGCGTCGGTCTGCGCGTGCAGGTTGATGCCGGTGATCAGGTACTCGATGTTCTGGTCTTCGCGTGGGTGGTTGGTGAGCTTCAGCAGTCGGCCCACCTCGATGCTTTGGCCGTTGGAGTCGCCTTGCAGCACCATGGCGCGGGTGTGCATTTCGTCGACTCGGTCTTCTGAAAACTGCGTGCCGTCGGCGCTCTGGGTGTAGTCGCCTTGGTAGTCGAACACCTCGTAGTCAGACAGCTCGTGCTGGCGTGCCTTGGTCTTGTCGACCTTCAGGTCGGTGGACGGGCGCTCAAAATCGTAGCTGCGCAAGGTGACCTGGCCGGGGATGACCGAGCTCGAAAAACGCCAGGCCGATACCAGCTCTTGGTCGGGCGGCGCGTCGGTGCCACCTTCGTAGAACGGAAGGGACTCGCAGTCGGGTGATGCGTCGTGTGCACTTTGTGAGTCAACCAGCACCAGCTTGTGCTCGCCGTCGGCGTGCTCGAAGTACCAGTAGATGCCTTCGTGTTCGAGCAGGCGGGCCACGAAGTCGAAATCGCTTTCGCGGTACTGCACGCAATACGTCCACTTGCGGTAGCTGCGAAAGAGCTTGAACTCGAAATTGGCGACGCTGTGGTCCTCGAACACCTTCTTCACGATGTCGGGCACCGTCAATTCTTGAAAGATGCGGCAGTCGAAGGTTTGTTTGAGGAACCACAGCCACGGCCGCACGATGGCCTGGTAGGTGTAGTCGCTGCCACGGTGGCCGGTTTGTGAGAAGCGGGTTACGTAGCCATGCAGGTAGCGTTTGGCGTCGTCGCGCAGCTCCATGGTCACGGTGACGGGCTGGCCGAGCAGGTCGCCGGGTTGCAGGCTTTCCTTGCGGCTCACCATGTTCAGGCGTGCTTCGCCGAGCGTGCTCAGGCCTTGCGTGGTGCTGATCGACGCAAAGCGCAGATCTTCGGCGGGCAAGGGTGAGGTGAGGCTGATCGGTTGCGGCATACGTGAGAACCAGTTGCTGCGCATGACTCATGCAGTGGGGCGAACAATAGGCCTCCCTCCCGGGGCGGTAAAGCGACCAAAGTCAATGCCGTGCGGGAAGCCCCTTGCTTAAGCTCGGGCCAGGGGAGTCGGCGAGGGCCGCCCTGTCAACGAGGATGCGCATCATGCTGGTATGTGTGGATGGAACCGGAGCTTCAGACAGGGCCGAGTACGCGCGCATCTTTGCGCGCAGCTTTGTCAACCGCGTGAAAAACGAGCACCTGCGTGCCCACCCGTACCCTGAGCCGCCGCCCATTCACCACCGCGGGCCGGGTGCCGACGCGTCGGACGGCCTGTTTGGTAGCTTCGGCGGCGAGCACCACGTCGACCCCCTGTTCGTCGTACGGGAAATCGTCGAAGCCCTGAACCGCATCAATGACGAGGTGGATGCCATGCCCGCGTGGGCCCTGGGCATGCCGGCCTCAACATGGTCGCCCGAAGAGACCGCCCAGTTGCGGCTCATCGAGCAACGCCGCACGGTCTTTCTCGTGGGCCACAGCCGCGGCGCAGCCATTGTGATCAATGCGGCGCGCATCATGCAGCGCCGCGGCATACCGGTGGAGGCGATGTTTCTCTTTGATGCAGTGGCGCGCAACCTCGACCTGGACGCCGATGAGATTCCGGCCAACGTACGGTTCTGCTACCACGCCATGCGCGACCCATTGGGCAACAGCCGTGGCTCATTCGGCAACTGCGGCACCACAGCCGCCGGTGGGGTGACCTTCCGCCACGACATTTTTATGACGACGCACGGCGGCATGGGCGGCACGCCTTGGGGCAGAACCAACCCCAATGACATGACCACCTTCGGCACCATCACCGAGCACGACCCGGGTGGCGTGACCATCCTCACGCCCGAAATGGAAGCCGCCGGCATGCGGGCGGTTGAAAACTGGATGTGGCCGCACCTGCGGCGCCACGGCCTGGTGCCCTGACTGATCAGCGCAGCCGCGCAGCCACCAGCCAGCCGATGACCGGCTTGCCCGCCTCGGAGCGCAACTGCTCCTGTCGAAGCACCAGCTCTTGCAGGCCCGCCGTGGCCAGCGCCGCACTCACATAGCCGCGCTGGTGGGCGTAGCGACCGTGAGGCTGCAGGCGATAGGGCTGATCCAAGTTGCCCGTCAAGGCTTCAACGGTGAAGATGAAGAGTCCGTTTGGCTTCAGCGCCTGCGCGGCGGCCTGCAGCGCATCGCCCAGCTCACCGAAGTAGCACAAGGTGTCGGCGCAGATGAGCGCATCCCAGCGCGCCGGGTGGGCGCACATGTGCGCCACCAGCTCGGCGTGGTGCAGGTCGTCGTAGATGTGGCGGCGCTTGGCCTTGTCGAGCATGCCTTGCGACAGATCACAGCCGCTCAGGTCGCGTGCCCAGTCGCGCACCATCGGGCCGCACAGGCCGGTGCCGCAGCCGAGGTCGTGGATGTCAAATTGCCGCGCCGGCGGCGGCAGCAGCTCGCGCAGCAGGTCGGCCACCAGCTGCGGTGCGCGGTAGCCCAGGGCGGAGAGGTTGGCGTCGAAGGTGGCGGCAAAAGCGTCGAAGGTGCGCTCCACATACGCATCGCTCGCGCGCTCGGGCACGGCGCCGCCAGAGCATGCAGCCAGGTGGTGCTTGATCACTGGGTTGTCGGGGTCGGTGGCCAGCCATTCGCGGTAGAGCTGGGCAGCCTCTTCGAGCCGGCCCAGTTGCACCAGCGCCTTGGGCACGGCATTGCGCGCTTGCAGGTGGCGAGGCCACAGCACGATGGCGCGGCTGTGGGCGGTGAGGCCTTCGTCAACACGGCCTTGTTCCAGCAGCGTGAGCGAGAGGTTGTACCAAGCCTGAGCGAACTCGGGGTTGACCTCCAGCGCCTTGCGGCACAGCGTTTCTGACTCGGCGTGCTCGCCGCGCTTGCGCAGCATGGTGGCCAGGTTGTTGAGAGCGTCGATGTTGTCGGGCTTGAGCGCGAGGCAATCGCGGTAGGCGGCCACGGCTTCGTCGAAGCGTTGCGTTTCGACCAGCACGTTGCCCAGGTTGTTCAAGGGCCCTGCCTGGCCGGGCAGGCCGGTGATGGCCTGGCGGATCAGGCTGAGCGCGGCTTCGCTGCGGCCGCGGGTGTGTTCGAGCACGCCCAGAAAGTGAAGCGCATCAGGCTGGCCGGGCCAGCGCTGCAGCACCGACAGCAACACCGGCTCGGCGTCATCGAGCTTTTTGTCGCGCAGCAAAAGCACGGCGCGCTGCAGCATCTGCGCTTGCGCGAGCCGTGCGGCCCCGCTCAGAGGGCGATAGGCGGAGGCTTGCTTGTTCATGGTTCTCCGTTCGTCCTGAGCCTGTCGAAGGGCCCTTCGACAGGCTCAGGACAGGCTTCGACAGGCTCAGCCCGAACGGTGATTTGCTGATTTAGTCGAACGCGTAGGCAAAATCGCCTGCGTCGACTGTCAGCTCCACCTTGGCGAGCGGCTTGCCGGAGGCAAGGCGGGTGAGGTACTCGTGGCTGATGCGCGGCAACACGGTATTGGTGAGCAGCGCGTCGATCACACGGCCGCCGCTTTCCACCTCGTTGCAGCGGCTCACCACCAGCTTGACCACCTCGTCGTTGAAGACGAAGGGCACACCATGGTTGGCCTCCACGCGCTTCTTGATGCGGTTGAGTTGCAGCTTGACGATGCGGCCCATCATGTCGGGCGACAAGGGGTAGTACGGAATGGTCACGATGCGGCCCAGCAGCGCCGCCGGGAACACCTTGAGCAACGGCTCGCGCAGCGCCTTGGCAATGGCATCGGGCGCGGGCATCAGCTCCGGGTCTTTGCACAGGTTCATGATCATGTCGCTGCCGGCATTCGAGGTGAGCAAGATGATGGTGTTCTTGAAGTCGATCAGCCGGCCTTCGCCGTCTTCCATCCAGCCTTTGTCGAACACCTGGAAAAAGAGTTCGTGCACGTCGGGGTGGGCTTTTTCCACCTCATCGAGAAGCACCACGCTGTAGGGCCGGCGGCGCACGGCCTCGGTCAGCACACCGCCTTCGCCGTAGCCCACATAACCGGGGGGCGAGCCCTTGAGCGTGGAGACGGTGTGCGCCTCCTGGTACTCGCTCATGTTGATGGTGATGACGTTTTGTTCGCCGCCGTACAACGCTTCGGCCAGCGCGAGTGCGGTTTCGGTTTTGCCCACACCCGAGGTGCCGGCGAGCATGAACACGCCGATGGGCTTGCTCGGGTTGTCGAGCATCGCGCGCGAGGTCTGGATGCGCTTGGCGATCATCTCCATCGCGTGGTCTTGGCCGATCACACGCGAGCCCAGCAGCTTGGGCAGGTTGAGGATGGTCTCGATCTCGTTGGCGGCCATGCGGCCCACCGGGATGCCCGTCCAGTCGCCCACCACGCTGGCCACGGCCTGGTAGTCGACGGTCGGCAGGATCAGCGGGCTCTCGCCTTGCAGCGCGGCCAGCTCGGCCTGCACCTTGTGCAGCTCGGCGAGGGTGGCTGCACGATCGGAGTCAGACAGACGGGGCAGGTCTGCCGCGGCGGCTTCAGCGCCTTTTTCGAGCTTGCTGCCCGTGCCTTCGACCGGCGCCGCGCCATCGCGCAGCTTGGCGCGCAAAGTGAGCAGCGTGTCGACCAGGCCCTTCTCACCCTGCCAGCGGGTTTGCAGCTTGTCGAGGCGGGTGCGTTCGAGGCCGAGCTGATCTTCCACCAACGCAGAGCGTTTTTTGGTGTCGATGCCAATGGCGCCTTCGCGGGCGATGATGCCTTGTTCGGTTTCGAGCGACTCGATGCGCTTCATGCAATCGTCCACCTCGGCCGGCGTGGCGTGCAGGCTCACGGCCACACGCGCGCAGGCGGTGTCGATCAGGCTGACCGATTTGTCAGGCAGCTGGCGGCCGGGAATGTAGCGGTGCGAAAGTTTCACGGCGGCTTCAAGCGCCTCGTCGAGGATCTGCACCTTGTGGTGTTTTTCCATCGTCGAGGCCACGCCACGCATCATCAGAATGGCGCGTGCCTCATCGGGCTCGTCGACCGTGATGCTCTGAAAGCGGCGGGTCAGCGCCGGGTCTTTTTCGATGTGCTTTTTGTACTCGGCAAAGGTGGTGGCGCCGATGGTGCGCAGTTGGCCACGCGCGAGCGCCGGTTTCAGCAAGTTGGCCGCATCGCCGGTGCCGGCCGCGCCACCCGCGCCCACCAGGGTGTGGGTTTCGTCGATGAACAAGATGATGGGTTTGGCGCTGGCCTGCACTTCGTCAATGACCGAGCGCAGGCGCTGCTCGAACTCGCCCTTCATGCTGGCGCCGGCCTGCAAGAGGCCCACATCGAGCACGCGCAGCTCCACTTCTTTCAGCGCGGGCGGCACGTCGCCACGGGCGATGCGCTGCGCAAAACCTTCAACCACCGCCGTCTTGCCCACACCCGCTTCGCCGATCAGGATGGGGTTGTTCTGGCGGCGGCGCATCAAGATGTCGACCACCTGGCGGATCTCGTCGTCGCGCCCGACGATCGGGTCCATCTTGCCGCCGCGGGCCTGTTCGGTCAGGTCGGTGGTGAACTTTTTCAGCGCTTCTTGTTTGCCCATGGCGGCCGGCGCGATGGCGCCACTGGCTTCGCCGGGCGCAGCACCCGACTCGGTGGCGGCCTGCGCTTCTTCAGGCGAGCCGCCGAGGATCTTGTTGAAGTTTTCGCTCAGCTCGTCGATCTGAATGCGCTCGAACTGCTTGCTGATTGACAGCAGCACGTTGCGCAGATTCTTGGTCTTGAGCAGGCCGACGATCAGGAAGCCGGTGCGCACCTGGTTGCCACCAAACATCAACGAGCCGTAGACCCAGGCGCGCTCCACCGCGTCTTCAACGAAGCTGGAGAGGTCGGTGACGGAAGACGCCCCACGTGGCAGGCGGTCGAGCGAGTTTTGCAGGTCGGCGACGAGGTTCGACGCATCCATCCCATAGTGCTTGGCGATGCGGTGCAGATCGGAGTCTTGTGTTTGCAAGATCTGGAACAGCCAGTGCTGCAACTCCACGTAGGGGTTGCCGCGCAGTTTGCAGAAAACGGTGGCACCTTCGATGGCCTTGTAGGCCAGCGGGTTGAGCTTGCCGAAGAGGGCGGAGCGACTGATTTCAGCCATGGTGTTTCCCCTGTGTGGATGAGGCCGGGTTGAGCCTGAGCTCGCCGCGGTCCGGGTGAGGTGTTTTGCGGCCGAGCCAGGTGGTGCGGCCGAGCGAGGTGGTCTTGCCTTGCAGGCCCAGGGCCGGCACCTCGGCTCCTTTGAGCACGAGTTGTACGTCCCACAACAAATCAAAGCCCACCAGCTGGCGCATCCAGTCGCGCAGCTCGACGAGCGAAGGCTGGCCGGGCAGGAACTGCTGGTACTGCGCCAGGCTCAGCGGGCCGATGTGCAGGCGGATCTTGTACTGCCGATCCCACACTTTGGCGCCAGCCACGGCCGAGACGCCGAGGGGTGCACTGCGGCGCGCGCCAGGGCGGCCCAGGCGGCTGCGGTCAACGGCGCGCAGCGGCATCCAGTGGCCCACATAGGGCTCGATGCGAATGGGCACGTTGAAATACTGGCGCAGCACTTTGGCGATGGTTTCGGGGTTGCGCGTGGGCCGCGCGAGATGACCCGCCGCATAACGCTTGGCGGCGTCGGGCACGGAGTCTGCCTTGCGCAGTGACGCAGGCGCCTGGCCAAACAAGGCGCTCACCCACTTGGCGAACTGGTCATCGTGGGGCCGATCGGCCTGCACGGC
>JBKJJF010000116.1:0-5834 GCA_046598195.1 Rhizobacter sp.
TCGTTCAGGTTTAGGAGTAGTAAAAACGTCGGACGAATTTAGGGCCAACATCTCTCTTTTGGCGTCTTGGTTGTCACCTGAATCTTCGCGGAGCCAAAGGGTATCTGGCACTAGTCCCGTACCTACCTTGCTCAAGAACGACTTCAGTCGCGGCTTATCTTTTTCCTGATTCGCACCCCACCAAACTAGCCCATCCTGAACATGTTCAAGGTGTCGCTTCTCGTCGTAACCCCAGACGCGCGTTTCGCTCGGAAAAATCAGCTCACCTGTCTTTGGGTGTCGAATGCCGTAGTACAGATTCGGGCGCTCTGCCTTCGTCTTAGCACAGGTGTAGACAACTGATTGCCATGGGCCTCTTGGATCGTTGTCGACATTTTTGTAGGCCGTTAGCTGACCGCTACTACGTTCAACCGCGTTCGGCTTCCAGCAATCTTTCTTCCGTGCATAGACTAAGACGTGATCGTGGCTAACGCTGAGCCACTTGGCATCGTTCTGCTTGGAGTACTTCTTCTGCCAGACCACGTTCGCAACAAAATTTGCGCGCCCAAAAATTTCGTCACACACCACTTTTAAGTAGTGGGCTTCGTTGTCGTCAATCGTGATCCACAGCGACCCATTCTCAGACAACAAGCGCCGAATCATCTCAATCCGATCCCGCATCAACCCCAACCAGATCGAGTGTTCGAGCCCATCGTCGTAGTGCGTGAATGCGCTCCCGGTGTTGTACGGCGGATCAATGAACACGCACTTCACCTTGCCCGCAAACTCCGCCTCCAGCGCCTTCAGCGCCAACAGGTTGTCGCCAAAGATCAGCCGGTTGTCGAACAAGTCGGCATCGGTCACCCGCTGCTTCGCGTGGTAAGAGCGGCCGGGGTCTTCCAGCAAGATGCGCGGCTCCAGCTTGGGCCGCTGGTCTTTGCCGATCCAGGTGAGTTCGAGCTTTTGTTTGCTCATGAAGTGAAAGTGATCAAAGTGCTTGCGGAAGGGCTGGGATCAGCGCGGCCTTGAGTGCCACGCAGTCGCCACGATTTTCGAACACGGCGCGGGCTTGTTTGCCCCAGGCCTGAGCTTGCACGATGGCCACCAACTGATTGGCAATCACATCGGTGGCGGCTGAAATGCGGTCTCGCTCAGCGGCCGTCAAAGCCAACTCGGCGCCACGCCGAAGCCCGGTTTTCACGAACAACACGTGCAAGAGCAACCAGCGGCCTTCGCGCAGCACATCGGCCGCGCGCAGCGTGCCCGCAGCCAAGCCTTGCGGGTCGTGCTCGCCTGCGGCGCGTGCGAGCACGGCGCTGTCTACCAAGCGGCTGATTTGCACCGCTCGCCACAGCTCCTTGGCGGTGAGCGTGTCGTTGAACACACGCGAGTACGCATCGTCGGCCGGCGCGTAGGCCTGGCCGAGCAAGGCGCGCTTGAACAAGCGCTTGCGGTCGGCCTTGGCTGCCACCACAAAATGGGCCCAGTCATGCCCACCCACCGAGCAGGCCAGCGCAGGTGCAGCTTCGCGCGCGCTGAAGGCGTGCTCGCCCACTGAGGGGCCGTCGTCACCGGGCTTGTATTGGTAGCCGATGCCCGCCCGGTGCAGCAGCTCGCGCCAGTACGGCTGGCGATCGTCGAGCGCAGCAAAGTCTTCTACGTCAACGGCGTTTTGCCGGTTGCGGTATTGGGTGACTTCATCGCCAAAACCATCGGGGGCGTTTTGCAGGCACACAAAGGTGGCCAAAACTTCGCTGGGGTGCGCGTCGTAGTGGGCCACGGGCTCGCGCGCAATGGCGCCCACGGTTTGGGCGCCGTTGATGATGGAGAGGCCGCGCAGCTTGAACTTGCCCAGGCGGCGCTTGTCATCACGTGGGTGCGACTCGGCGAACGAGTCGCAAAGAAAGGTGACGCCGTTGTTGAAGTAGAAGAAGTGCTCGGCTTGGTGCTGCAAGGTGGCGGTGAGGCCCGAGTTCACTGCGGTGGAACCCTTGAAGCGGCGCAGGTTGCGCTCGACCAACTGGTCGGCATGCTGTGCACCCAGCTCGGCCAAGCGCTTGGTGGACAAACGGCCATACAAAGCGCCGTAAGGAAGCGCTACGAAACCGAAGTCGCGCAGCTCCAGCTCTTCGTTGATGGGCTCGGCTTGATGCTGAGCCAACTCGTGCAGGGTGGCCAGGCCGTAGGCGCGGTGCTGCAAGAAGCCTGCGGTGGCGGTGTTGAAGTCGTGCTCCAGGTCGCCAAAGAGCGTGCGTTTGTCGTCGGCAATGGCGCCACCGGTGTGCAACAGCAGCACCTTGACGCGGCAGGCCTCGTGCGCAAGCGCCGCGTGCAGCTCGGCCGAGCGGGCTTGCAGGGCTGCGTTGAACCGGTGCCAGTTGCCGCGCAGCAGATCGCGGGTGCCATCGCAAAACTTGTGAACGTCACCCAGATCGGGCTCGCCCACGCCTGCCTCTTTGTACTTCGACTGGAGTATCCACACAGTGTGATCCGTGCCAACGTAGACGGCGTCGACACCATGGTCGCCGCCACCGTCAATGCTGGCCGCCACGGCTTCTTGCGGCGTGGCGCCGGCCTCTCGGGTGAGCACGAAGGCGGGCAGGGCCTGGGTGTAGAAGTTGCGCTGGCGGGCCAGGGCGTCGCCGCCTTGGCCCTGGATCAAGGGGCCGAACTCGGCGTCGAGCTGCTGGCACAGCAGCTCCAGCTCCAGCGGGCGCACCGAGGCGGCGGCCACTACACCAGCTCCCATTCGATGGTGAACAGCACTTGCTCGGTCACTTGCTGCGTGAGTTGCTGCTCCAGCTGCTCGATCACGCCATTACGCTGGGCTTCGATGTCGTCTTGCTGGCTGAACAGCTCGCGCCGCAACTGGCTGCGCTTGCCTTCCAGCTCGCGTTGGCGCTTTTGCCAGTGCAGCTTTTCTTCGAGCGTGGGCGAGAGGGTGGCGCTGCGGCGCACTTCCTTGACCTCGCGGTCGATGTCTTTGATGCGTTGCTCCAGGCCGAGCTTGAGGTCGTCGGCCCAGGCGTCGAGCTTCAGCACTTCTTGCTCGAAGAAGCGCAACTGGCGCTCGCGTGCGCCACGCAGCACGCCTTGTTTGCGGGCTTCTGCATCACCCAGCAGTGCGCCGTTCTCGCCGGTGAACAGGCCAGGGGCCAGCTCGTGGGCGGGCAGGCGCAGCAGCTTTTCGGCGTCGTCGTCGGGCAAGGGCTGGCCATCGTCTGTGATGCCCGCGACGACCAGGTGTTGCTCTTGCTCACTCAGGGCCGTGACGGTCAGCAGGCGCACGCTGAGCAGGCCGCTGCGGCCACGAAAGGGCAGCAAGGTGGTGATGGGGGTGCCGTAGGCGGCGTAGTCGAAGCGCAATCGGGCGGGTGCCAGGCTGCGCTGCGATGCGGTGGCCAGTACCCATTGGGCGAGCGGGTGGCTCACGCGGTACAGGTGCGCATCGCCGCTGCCGCGAGGGAACTCGTAGCGGCCGAGGGCCGTGTCGGTCAACTCTGCGGCGGGTGATTGGCGCAACACAAACGTGCCATCGTCTTCGAACGTGGCCACGTCGCCCAGCTCGGCCGCCGTGAGCTGCATGAGCATGCGCTGGAAGCGGTTGCGCGTTTCAGCGCCGTTCGCAGCCTTGACCCGCACCTTCTCGTGAACCTCGTCGTCGAAATGCTCCAGAAGCATCTGGCGTGTGCGCACCATGGCCTCGTTGATCTCGCCCGACAAGTCGAGCTGCAACTGCTCGAAGCTCGCGCGGATGGTGTCGTTGGTGCGGCAGGTGGCGTAGATGTCTGCAATGCGGCGCTCTACGTCTACGCCCGAGCCGATGGCGCCCAGCACCTCGTCGCTTGCACCGAAGACACCCTCGAACAGCTGAAACTTCTCGTCCAGCAGTTGGAACACACGCTTGTCAGCCTCGTTGCTCAGGTCAACGAAGTTGAGCACCACCACGTCATGCTTTTGCCCGTAGCGGTGGCATCGCCCAATGCGCTGTTCAATGCGCTGCGGGTTCCAGGGCAGGTCGTAGTTGATGACCAGCGAGCAGAACTGGAGATTGATGCCCTCGGCACCGGCCTCGGTGGCGATCATCACCGTGCCTTCGTCGCGAAAGTGCTCGACGAGGGCTGCTCGGGTGTCGGCCGCCTTGGAGCCGCTGATGCGGTCGGTGCCTTTGTGGCGAACCAACCACTTGCGGTAGATGGCCTGGGCGCGGGGGTCGCTGTTGGTGCCGTTGAAAAGCACGATGCCTTCGCCGTAGGGTGTGTGCTCAAGCAGCGAAAGCAGGTAGTTCTGCGTGTGCCGCGACTCGGTGAAGATGATGGCTTTGCGAGGTGCTTGCAGCCTGTCCAGCTCGGCGAAGGCGCGGGCCAGCCCTTTCAGCAGGTACTGGCCTTTGGTGTTGTTGCGAACCAGCCGGGCCATCTCGACGTAGCGGCGCAGCTCGGCCATCTCATCGGCAATCGCTTGGCTGTTGGCGGTGGCTTCGGCATCGTCAAGGGGCGCTTGTTCGTCGGGCCACTCGTCGGCTGCATCGTCAAGAGCCTCGAAATCTTGCTCAAGCGTCTCGACAAGGTCTTGCTGCGCGGCGGCCGGAGCGATCAACTTCTGCAGGCGGTTGGCCATGGTCTCTAGCGCGCCGGCAATGGCGTGCGGCGACGAGGCCAGCAACTTCCACAGCACCATCGAGATCAGCTTGCGCTGGCTGTTGGGCAGGGCCTGCAGCCCTGGCCGGCGCAGATAGTCGGCCACCAGCGCCGAGAGCTGCTGCTCGTCGTCGCTCGGCGTGAACTCTTCTACCAGCGCCAAGCGGCGCGTGTAGGGCACGTAGGGCTGAACGTCGCGCCGCAGCGAGCGTTTGCAGAGAGGCGAAAGGCGCGCACGCAGCGCGTCGAAGTTTTGCGATTTGCCGATTTGGCCGAACTGCGAACGAAAACTGTCGAGGTTGCCGAACACGCGGTCGTCGATGAAGCTCACCAGGCCATAAAGCTCCAGCAGGCTGTTTTGCAGTGGGGTGGCCGTGAGCAGCACCTTGCTCGGAACATTTTCCAGGGCGTCGCGCAAAGCTCGACCAATGACATTGCTTGGTTTGTAGACGTTGCGCACACGATGGGCTTCGTCTAGAACAACAAGGTTCCACGCCACCCGTTTGAGGTCGTCCGCTTTCTTGCTGGCAAACGGGTAGGAGCAGATCACGGGCACATCAGCCTCAAAAGGGTTCGATGCGCCTTGCTTCTTCGCCGCGTTGTAGTTCTTTGACTCCAGGATCAGCGGCTCAAGCCCGAACTTGTCCATCAACTCCTGGTGCCACTGCTTGCGCAGGTTGGCCGGAACAATGATCAGAATGCGCCGCTTGCGCTCTGCCCAGCGCTGCGAGATAACAAGACCGGCTTCGATGGTCTTGCCCAGGCCCACCTCGTCGGCCAGGATCACACCTTTGGAGAGCGGGTTTTGGCAGGCAAACAACGCGGCCTCAAGCTGGTGGGGATTGAGGTCGACCTGCGCGTCAACCAGCGTGGAGGCCAGCGACTCGACAGAGCCGCTCGCTGCTTTGCGCCGAAGAAGCCAAGCCCAATATTGGCGCTGGTGGAGGGTGAGGCTTCCTTGGGGCACTGGGGTTTGAGGGTAGGGTGGATCTACGGGAGGCTGGATTGTCACCTGCGTAACGCCTTGAAATCAAAGGGCTCGCTCTTTGGGCTATTGCTGGGTCCGCAGGGCGGGTGATTGCCGCAACGATAATGGCGGCCATGCAAGTTTTCCGTGGGATACATCACCCCGACATCGCCAGCGCCTGTGCCCTCACCATCGGCAACTTCGATGGCGTGCACCGCGGCCACCAGGCCATGCTCGCGCTGCTGCGC
>JBKJJF010000209.1:0-9405 GCA_046598195.1 Rhizobacter sp.
CTCCAAACAGGCGTAGATGTTGGCCAAGGCCTGCCCGTAGGTGTCGTGGAAATGGCCGCTCACCTCCACCAGCGGGTAGTGCTTGAGCGCACGCTCCATCGCACGCTGCACGGCACGCGGTGTGCCCACGCCAATGGTGTCGGCCACGCCGCAGTGATCCACACCAATCTCTTTCATCAAGCGCACCACGTGCTCAACTTCGTCGGCACTCACCTCGCCCTGGTAGGGGCAGCCGAGGGCGCACGAGATGGCACCACGCACCTTCAAGCCGTGTGCGTGCGCGGCCTCCACCACCGGCGCAAAACGCTCGAAGCTTTCGGCAATGCTGCAGTTGATGTTGCGCTGGCTGAAGGCCTCGGTGGCCGCAGCAAAAACCACGATCTCATCGGGCTGGCAGGCGAGTGCTGCTTCCAAGCCCTTCAGGTTGGGTGTGAGCACCGAGTAGCGCACACCGGCGCGGCGCTGAATGCCGGCCATCACCTGCGCGTTGTCGGCCATCTGCGGCACCCACTTGGGGCTCACAAAACTGGTGACCTCGATCTCGCGCACACCCGCAGCCTGCAGCCTGTGCACAAGCTCAAGCTTGCACTGCGCTGACACGGCCTGCTTTTCGTTTTGCAGGCCATCACGCGGGCCCACATCGACCAGGGTCACATGGCTTGGGAATGACGCCAGAGACGACGCCAAAGAGGACGCCAAAGAGGACGCAGAAAACATGACCAATTCCTCACTATCGATGACTGAAGTCACAGACCCCTCCATTTAGGGATGTGCACCCTCGGTACGGAGGAAGAAGATACCTGAACTGCTTGGAGATCTTGTGTCTGCGCCCGTTCAACTCCGCATCGCCGCCCGCATCCATTTCATCTTGAAACGTGATCTGGGTGAGGGCATCAACGTTACCGCGATGCTGAGCGATGCCACTGAAGCGCGCGAGGTTTTGTTCGTCTGCCAGGCCTCGGGCAACCCCGAGTTGGTGTCGCTGGCACGGCAGTACGTCAACGCCAGCAAGCTCGCCAAACCCGTGCTCGCCAAGAGCGATGCGCCACAAGACGCCGCCTGGGCCAGCAACAGCTCGGGCTTTGGTGTGACACAAGCCTCTGAGCTGTCAGCGCCTGAAGAAAGCAGCTGGCGCAGCGCCACGCAGTGGTTGCGCCGCAGCACGCCGCGCGTTGCGCGGTAGAGAGCCATCACATGGCTGCCAGGCGCAGCAGCTCGCCCCCTTCGGCCACCTGGTCCCCCGGCGCATAAAGCAGCGCCTCAACCCGGCCGTCTCGCGGCGAGGTGATGGTGTGCTCCATCTTCATCGCCTCCATCACCGCCAGCGCCTGGCCTTGTTTGACGGCCTGCCCCAGCTGCACAAGAAAGGCGATCACCTTGCCCGGCATCGGTGCCGTCAAGCGACCCCCGTCAACGGCCCCTTCGCCCGCGTGCGCGAGCACATCGACCTTGCCCACCGTGGTTGCAGCAACGGGTGCGAACACGGTGACTCGCTCACCCAAGGCATACACCGTGAGCGACACACGGCGCTCGCCCAGCTGCACATCGTGCCGGCCTTCGCCACGCGCGCTCACCGCAAACGGCCAGCGCTGCTCGCCCAGCACCAGGGTCATGGCGCCACCGTGTGCACGCTCCAAGGTGACCACCTGGTGTTTGCCGTGCAGCTCGAGGTTGAACTGGCGGCGTGTGCCACCAAACAGCCGCCAGCCGTCGCGCTGGGACCAAGGGTCGCTCGTCTGCAGGGCCTGCTCGCTCGCCAATGCGTGGGCCACCACACCCGCGGCGGCGACCTCGGCTGACAAGGGTGGGGTGTTGAACAGCGCAGCACGCTCACGCTCGATCAAGGCGGTGTCGAGATCGGCCTCGTCAAACGAGCGGCTGGCCACCACGCGGCGCAGAAACGCGACGTTGGTGTGCAGGCCCACGATGTGGGTTTGTGCCAGCGCGGCATCGAGACGCGCCAGCGCCTGCGCGCGGTCGGCGCCCCAGACGATGAGCTTGGCGACCATCGAGTCGTAGTAGGGCGAGATGGTGTCGCCCTCGCGCACGCCGGCGTCGACGCGCACGTTCGATCGCTCGAAGCTTGTCGCCACCGGCATGCGGTAGACCTGCAGCGTGCCGGTGGCGGGCATGAACTGTTTGTCGGGGTTTTCGGCGCAGATGCGCGCCTCGATCGCGTGGCCGTGAATGCGCAGCTCGTCTTGCTTCAAGGGCAGCGGCTGGCCGCTCGCCACACGCAGTTGCCACTCCACCAGGTCGAGGCCGGTGATGGCCTCGGTGACCGGGTGCTCCACCTGAAGGCGGGTGTTCATCTCCATGAAATAGAAGCGCAAATCACTAGAGCCTTCGATCGGCTCGGCGATGAACTCCACCGTGCCGGCGCCCACATAACCCACCGCCTTGGCCGCGGCCACCGCCGCTTCGCCCATCTCGCGCCGGCGTGTGTCGCTGATGCCGGGCGCGGGCGCTTCTTCGAGCACCTTCTGGTGGCGGCGTTGCACCGAACAATCACGCTCGAAGAGATAAATGCAGTTGCCGTGCGTGTCACCAAACACCTGGATCTCGATGTGGCGTGGGCGGGTGACGTAACGCTCGATCAGCACCGCGTTGTCGCCAAAGCTGTTCATCGCTTCGCGTTGGCACGCAGCGAGCGCGGCCTCGAACTCAACTGCCGCGTTGACCACCCGCATGCCCTTGCCACCGCCACCCGCACTGGCCTTGATGAGCACCGGGTAGCCGATGGTGTCGGCCTCGCGCTGCAGCAGCGCCGGGTCTTGGTCGGCGCCGTGATAACCCGGCACCAGCGGCACACCGGCCTCGGCCATCAGGCGTTTGCTTTCGGCCTTGAGCCCCATCGCCTTGATGGCCGCTGCGGGTGGGCCGATGAACACCAAGCCCGCCTCGGCGCAGGCCTGGGCGAAGTTTTCGTTTTCGCTGAGAAAACCATAACCGGGGTGGACGGCTTGCGCGCCGGTGGCGAGTGCCGCCGCGATGATGCGGTCGCTGCGCAGGTAACTGTCTTTCGGCGAAGAAGGCCCGATGTGCACCGCCTCGTCGCAGGCCATCACGTGTTTGGCGTGGGCATCGGCATCGGAATACACCGCCACCGTCTGGATGCCCATGCGGCGTGCGGTAGCCGCCACACGGCAGGCAATCTCACCACGGTTCGCAATCAGAATTTTCTTGAACATGTTCGGCTCAGGTTGAAGGCTGAGCCGAGCCCAGCCGCTTCGACAACAGGCGCAGCAGCTGCCGCAGGAATTTTGTCAACACCCAGATCAGCGTGGCCATGACTGCCCCCCCACCAGCCACGAAGGTTTGCGCTTGTTGAGAAAGGCTTGCACCCCTTCGCGCCCTTCGTCACTGGCGCGGATGTCGGCAATGCGGTGTGCCGTCTCGTCACGCAACTCGGCCGTGATGGGCACACCGGCCACGTCTTGCACCAGTCGCTTGCAGGCGCGGGTGGCCATCGGCCCGTTGTCGACCAACGAGGCCACGATCTCGTCGACCTTCACATCGAGCGCATCGAGCGTGCACACCTCGTGCACAAAACCCAGCGCCTGCGCACGTGTGGCGCTGAACCGCTCGGCGGTGACGAAGTAACGCCGCGCGGCCTGCTCACCCATCGCGCGAATCACATACGGGCTGATGGTGCCGGGCAGCAAGCCGAGCTTGGCTTCGCTCAGGCAGAACGCGGCCACGTCAGAGGCGACCAACACGTCACACACCGCCGCCAGGCCCACCCCGCCGGCATAACAGTCGCCTTGCACCCGGCCCACCACCGGCACCGGGCAGCTGTAGACCGCCCACAGCATGTCGGCCAAGGCCTGCGCGTCGGCGCGGTTCTGCTCCCAGCTGTAGTCGGCCATGGCGCGCATCCACGACAGGTCGGCACCGGCGCAGAAGGCCTTGCCGTGGCCACCGAGCACGATGGCGCGCAAGCTCACATCGGCACCCAGCTCAGTGAAGGCCGCGTGCAGCTCGGCGATGACTTCGTGGTTGAAGGCGTTGCGTACGTCGGGGCGGTTGAGAAAGACGCGTGCGACGGGCCCAGCGCGTTGAATGTCCAGGGTGCTCATGGCCTGATTTCCCTCACATGCGGAACAAGCCGAACTTCGTGTCGGCGATGGGTGCGTTGAGACTCGCGCTCAAGCCCAGCGCCAGCACACGGCGGGTGTCGGCGGGGTCGATGATCCCGTCGTCCCACAAACGCGCGGTGGCGTAGTAAGGGTGCGCCTGCGTTTCGAACTGCTCGCGCACCGGTTGTTTGAAGGCAGCTTCTTCATCAGCGCTCCAGCTGCCGCCTTTCGCCTCAATGCCGTCACGCCGCACGGTGGCGAGCACGCTCGCCGCCTGCTCACCGCCCATCACCGAGATGCGCGCGTTGGGCCACATCCACAAAAAACGCGGGTCGAAAGCGCGGCCGCACATGCCGTAGTTGCCGGCACCGAAGCTGCCGCCGATGATGACGGTGAACTTCGGCACGCTCGCGGTCGACACCGCCGTCACCATCTTGGCGCCGTGTTTGGCAATGCCTTCGTTTTCGTACTTCTTGCCGACCATGAAGCCGGTGATGTTTTGCAAGAACACGAGTGGAATTTTCCGCTGGCAACACAGCTCGATGAAGTGCGCGCCCTTTTGTGCCGACTCGGAAAACAGCACACCGTTGTTGGCGACGATGCCGACCGGCATGCCTTCGATGTGCGCAAAGCCTGTCACCAGCGTGGCGCCGTAACGTGCCTTGAACTCCTCGAACTCTGATGCGTCGACGATGCGGGCAATGATCTCGCGCACGTCGAACGGTTTGCGCCCGCTCTTGCCTGATTCATCGGTCGGGATCACGCCGTGCAGCTCGGTCGCGTCGAACCGAGGTGGCCGGGGTTCAATGCAACGCAGCGGGTTGTTTTTGCGCCAGTTGAGATGGGCCACCGCGTTGCGCGCGATCGCCAGCGCGTGGGTGTCGTTTTGCGCCAGGTGGTCGGCCACACCCGAGAGGCGCGTGTGCACGTCGCCGCCCCCTAAGTCTTCAGCGCTCACCACCTCGCCGATGGCCGCCTTCACCAGCGGCGGGCCGGCCAGAAAGATGGTGCCCTGGTTCTTGACGATGATCGACTCATCACTCATCGCCGGCATGTAGGCACCACCGGCGGTGCACGAGCCCATCACCACCGCGATCTGCGGAATGCCGGCCGCGCTCATCTGCGCCTGGTTGAAGAAGATGCGGCCGAAATGGTCGCGGTCGGGGAACACTTCGTCTTGGTTCGGCAGGTTGGCGCCGCCACTGTCGACCAGGTAGATGCAAGGCAGTCGGTTGGCCTGTGCAATCTCTTGCGCGCGCAGGTGTTTTTTCACCGTGAGGGGGTAGTAGGTGCCGCCTTTTACCGTGGCGTCGTTGCAGACCACCATGCACTCGACACCGGCCACACGGCCAATGCCGGCGATCAGCCCCGCACCCGGCGCGTCACCGTTGTACATGCCGTGCGCGGCCAGCGGTGCAATTTCGAGAAACGGCGTGTCGGGGTCGAGCAGCATCTCAACCCGGTCGCGTGGCAGCAGTTTGCCGCGCGCCACGTGTTTGACCCGCGGCGCCACACCGCCACCGAGTGCCACCTGAGCGAGCTTGGCGTTGAGGTCATCGACCAGCACGCGCATGGCCGCGGCGTTGGCCTTGAAGTCTTCAGAGCGCGGGCTGAGCTTGGAGCTGAGTGCAGGCATGCGGTCTCCGGCCGGCCTCGGGGCGGGCGTTCTAGTTGACGTATACGTCAATTCTAGGGGTGACGCAGTGTTGCCTAGGTGGGTTTTCTGGGCTTGTCATGCACCGGCGCGCCCGCCGTTTTCCAGGCGTCGAAGCCGCCGTCGATGTGGGCCACATGCGCCATGCCCATGTCCATCAGCGTCTGGGTGGCGAGTGCCGAGCGCCAGCCGGCGGCGCAGAACAGCACGTACTGCTTGTCTTCGCCGAACACCGGCTTGTGGTACGGCGACTCCGGGTCGGCCCAAAACTCAAGCATGCCGCGCGGGGCATGGAAGGCGCCGGGAATCGCGCCTTCTTGCTCCAGCTCGCGCACGTCGCGCACATCGACAAACTGCACGCCGGGCTGGCCGTGCAGCTCACGCGCTTGTTCGACGGTGTAGGTGGTGACACGGCCCATCGCCTCGTCGACCAGGGCCTTGGCGGTCTTTTTCATGGTGGCTCTCCAGCATTTGCAGCGAGGCTACTCCTCAGCCCCGCCCGGCGCGAGCGCGGTTTCCCCGACCCTGACGCCAGCACTACTTCTGCCAGAACTGCGGCGTGAACAGCACCAGGATCGACAGCAGCTCAACCCGCCCCATCAGCATGGCCACCGTGCAGACCCAGGTCTGGAAATCGCTCAGGCCCTGGAAGTTGCCGGCCGGCCCCACGCTGCCCAGCCCCGGCCCGAGGTTGTTGACGCTGGCCACGACCGCACTCGCGGCCGTGACCAGGTCGAGCCCTGTGGCGAGCATCACCATCGTCAGCACGATGATGGTGGCGCCGTAGATCAGCATGAAGGCCAGCACCGCAAACAGCACGTTGGGCTCGACGATGCCGCTGCCCATGCGCACCGGGTGCACCGCGCGCGGGTGCACGATGCGCACCAGCTCACGCCGCGTCTGCTTGAACAGGAGCAGCGCGCGTGCCATCTTGATGCCGCCGCCAGTGGAGCCGGCCGAGGTGGCAAAACACGCCAGCAGCAGCATCAAGGCCGGCGCGAACAGTGGCCACGCGGAATAGTCGGCGGTGACAAAGCCGGTGGTGGTGGCCACGCTCACCACGCTGAAGGCCGCATGGCGCAGGCTCTCCCAGGGGCTCGGGTAAACCTCTTGCACCACCAGCACCCACCACACCGCGAGCACCCCGAAGGCGACCACGCCGAAGAAGGCGCGTGCTTCGGCGTCACGCCAGACGCTGCGCAATGAGCGCCTGCGCCACACCATGAAGTAGAGCGCGAAGTTCACGCCGGCAATCAGCATGAAGACCATGGCCACCGCTTCGATCGCCGGTGAGTTGAAAGCGCCGAAACTCGCGTCGTAAGACGAAAAGCCGCCGAGCGCGATGGTGGTGCACATGTGCATGAAAGCATCGGCCCAGCCCATGCCAGCCGCGCGGTAGGCCAGCGTGCAGGCCACGGCGATGCTGACGTACACCGCCCACAAGCCGCGCGCGGTTTCGGCAATGCGCGGGGTGAGCTTGGTGTCTTTCATCGGGCCGGGTGTTTCGGCCCTGAAGATCTGGCTGCCGCCCACACCGAGCATGGGCAGAATCGCCACCGCCAGCACGATGATGCCCATGCCGCCCATGAAGGTGAGCAAGCAGCGCCAGACGTTGATCGACAAGGGCATTGTGTCGAGCCCCGTCAGCACCGTGCTGCCGGTGGTGGTGATGCCCGACATGGCTTCGAAGTAGGCGTCGGTGAAGCTCAGGTGCGGCAGGTGCAGCAGCAGCGGCAGCGTGGCAAAGGCCGGCAGCACGCTCCACACCAGCGCCACGAGCAAGAAGCCGTCGCGCGGTTGCAGCTCGCGCTTGAAGCGGCGTGTGGCGAGCCAGATGGCCAGGCCGCTGACAAAGGTGATGGCCATGGCCAAGGCGTGGTCGAGCGGCGAAGACTCGTTGCCAAACCAGGCAAAGGCCAAAGGCACGCCCATGGTGAACGAAAACGCCATCACCATGAAACCGACGATGGCGACGACAGGCAGCAGGCTGTACATGAGGTGGGCGCTGCCGTCTCAGAAGAAAGTGGCGCTGACCTGGAACTGCCGCTCCACGTCACGCACCATGCGCTTGTGCGGCAGGAACACGATCACGTGGTCGTTGCTCTCGATCAGCGTGTCGTGGTGCGCCATCAGCACCTGGGGCGCCTGGCCTTCGGTGTGCAGGCCACGCACGATGGCGCCCACTTGCACACCCTTCGGAAACTTCAGCTCCTCGACACGCCGGCCCACCACCTTGGAGCTTTTCACGTCGCCGCGCGCCACGGCTTCCAGCGCCTCGGCGGAGCCGCGGCGCAGGCTGTGCACCGCCTCCACGTCGCCCCGGCGCACATGCGCCAGCAGCTCGCCGATCACGGCCTGTGCGGGTGAGATCGCAATGTCGATCTGCGTGCCCTGCACCAGGTCGGCGTAAGCACGGCGGTTGATCAGCGCGATGACCCGGCGCGCGCCCAGCCGCTTGGCGAGCAGGCAGGCCATGATGTTGTCTTCGTCGTCGCTGGTGAGCGCGACGAAGAGGTCCATGTCGCGCACGTTTTCGTCTTCCATCAGGTCTTCGTCGGTGGAGTCGCCGTGCAACACCAGCACGCCCACCGGCAGCTGAGAGGCCAGGTACTCGCAGCGCTTGCCGTCGGTCTCGATCAGTTTGATCTGGTGGCTGTCTTTCAGCTGGCGCGCCAGGCGCAGGCCTACTTTGCCGCCACCGGCGATCATCACGCGCTTGACCGGCCGGTCCATGCGGCGCACGCTGCTGAGCACACGCCGCACCGCGGCGGTGGCACTGAGCACGAACACCTCGTCGCCGGGCTCGATGCGGGTGTTGCCTTCGCAGGGGATCTGCTTGTCGCCGCGGTAGATGGCCACGACGCGCATGTCGGCCCCGGGCACGAGCTTGGGCAGCTCGGCCAGGCTGTGCGCCACCAGCGGCCCGCCAGCCACCGCGCGCACCGCCACCAGGCTCACCAGGCCGCGTGCAAACTCCATCACCTGCAAGGCCTCGGGGTACTCGATCAGCTTGCGCACGTAGGTGGTGACCGACTCTTCGGGGCAGATCACCTGGTCGACCGCAAAGCCGCTGGCTCCCAACAGCTCGGAGCCGGTTTCAAACTCGGGCGAGCGAACGCGCGCAATCGTCGTCGGTACGTTGAAGACAGCCTTGGCCACCTTGCAGACGACGAGGTTGGACTCGTCTTGTGCGGCGCAGGCGATCAGCATGTCGCAGTCGGCTGCGCCGGCTTCTTGCAAGACGGAGGGCTGGATGCCGTTGCCGACCACGGTGCGCAAGTCGAGCCGGTCTTGCAACTGGCGCAAGCGCTGCGGATCGGTGTCAACGATGGTGATGTCGTTCTGCTCAGACACCAGGCTCTCGGCCACACTTTCGCCCACGCGGCCGGCGCCGACGATCAAAATGTTCATCGGGGCATTATCAACAGGTGCGCATCACCGCCCGTAAAGAACCTGCGGCAGCCACAGACCGATCTGCGGGAACATGTACAGCAGCACGATGGCCACCACCTGGATGCCCATGAACGGCAACATGCCCGCGAAGATCTGGTTCAGCGTCACGTACTTCGGCGCCACGCCCTTCAAGTAAAAGGCCGCCATCGCAACCGGCGGGCTCAAGAACGCCGTCTGCAAATTGAGCGCCACCAGCAAGCCGAAGAACAGCGGGTCAAC
>JBKJJF010000239.1:0-5790 GCA_046598195.1 Rhizobacter sp.
GCCGCCTTCAACCGCGTGCTCGACTCCGGCTGGTACATCCTCGGCCAAGAGGTCACCCGCTTCGAGCAGGAGTACGCCGACCACTGCCAGGCAAAGCACTGCGTGGGCGTGGCCAACGGCCTCGATGCGCTGGTGCTGGTGCTGCGTGCCATGGGCATCGGCCCGGGCGACGAAGTGATCGTGCCCAGCAACACCTACATCGCCACTTGGCTGGCGGTGAGCCACGTGGGCGCCACACCGGTGCCGGTAGAGCCCGATGCGCGCACCTACAACATCGACCCGGCGCGCTTGGCCGCGGCCATCACGCCTGCCACGCGCGCCATCATTCCGGTGCACCTGTACGGCCAGCCGGCCGACCTGGCGCCGATCCTCGCGGTGGCCCGCCTGCACGGCATCAAGGTGCTGGAAGACGGCGCCCAGGCCCATGCCGCCCGCTACAACGGCCAGCGCCTCGGCGCGCACGGTGATGCCGTGGCCTGGAGCTTCTACCCCGGCAAGAACCTCGGTGCCATCGGCGACGGCGGCGCGATCACCACGAATGACGCGGCCTTGGCCGAGCGCCTCCGGGTGCTGCGCAACTACGGCTCGAAGGTGAAGTACCACAACGAGGTGATTGGCTACAACTCGCGGCTCGACGAGCTGCAAGCGGCGTTTCTGCGCGCCAAACTGCCGCAGCTTGACCGCGGCAACCAGCACCGTGCCGCCATCGCGCAGCGTTACCTGGCCGCCTTTGCCGGGCTCGACCTGGTGCTGCCGCACGTGCCGGCGTTTGCCGAGCCGGTGTGGCATTTGTTCGTGGTGCGCCACAAGCAGCGCGACGCCCTGGCCAAGCGCCTGGGTGAGGCGGGGGTGGGCACGATGATTCATTACCCGGTGGCACCGCACCTGCAGCCGGCGTATGCCGAGCTGGGCTTTGAGGCGGGGGCGTTCCCCATCTCGGAGGCCATGCATGCCGACGTGCTGAGCCTGCCGATCGGGCCCATGCAGACCGATGCCCAGACCGATGAGGTGATTGCAGCGGTGACGCGGGCGGTGGTGGGGTTGGCCTGAAACTCTCAGCCTTTGAGGCGTACACCTCAATCCCCGCTGAGCACCCTCAGCACCCGCAGAAACTCTGCCCGCGAGAAGCGGCGCTCGTAGAGGCCGCGGGCCCCCGCGCTCAGGCGCGCATGCTCCGGCCCCATGGCCTTCAGCAGGGCCGACAGCTCGGCCAGCGTCGACCAGCCCAGCGCCTTGTCGGCGTAGATCGAATCGGCCGCCACCAGCGAGCCGGGCTCGTTGACCCGGTAGAAGGCCAGCGGGTAGCCGCAGCCCTGCGCCTCGATGGCGGCACGCCCGCCACCCACCGGCGCAGAGCCGAGGTAGACGTGCGCGTCGAGCGAGCCCAGGGCTTTCCAGAGCGAGGTGACCGAGCCCATCGCGACGAAGCGGTTCGGGTCGGTGCCCTGGGTTTCGAGGTGGGCCTTGATCTCGGCCAGCCACTCGGCTTCGAGCGGGCCGATGTGGAAGAAGTTGCCGCGTGTGCTGGTGAGCACGGCGTGCGCCATGTTCTGCAAGGCCAGCTCGCCGCTGCGGGCAAACTTCACCTGCGTGCCCGAGGTCACCACCGAGAGCGCATCGGGTGCGGCGGCAGAAAAAAGCTTGCAGCCGAAATCGGGCACGTACAGCGGCAGCACCTGGGTCGGTTGTTTGAGGTCGCGCTCGCACACGGCGGCCAGCTCGTCGGTGAAATCGGCGTGCGCGAGGCCGGGCAGGGTGACACCCAGGCTGGGGTTGTGGTCGGCATGGTGGATCAGCGTCTTGCGCGACCCGCGGTGGCCGAGCGTGCCGATGAAGGCCAGCGGGTCTTGGTGGTGGTTGAAGTAGAAGATGTTGCGCGGTTGCAGGCGTTGGGTCAGCGTGCGCAGCGCGCGGCAGCGCTCCCACAGCGTGAGCTGGGGCAGGGTGATGACAGGTGTGTCGGGGTAGGTGTTGTGCACCCAGTTGAGGTGGTTCGGCTCTTTGCGGTACGACGAAAACATGTCGGTCAGCACCACGGTGGGCGACTCGAGCTCGCGTGCGAAATCTTCCACCACGCGCGAGTGGCCGCCCAGCTGGTACAGCTCGGTGGCGATGATCAGGTTGTTGCGCGACAGCGCCGCCTCGGGCGCCGGCGGGCACTGCGCTTCCAGGCGTTGTGAGAGCTGCTCGATCTGCCGGTCGAACACCGGGTAGTAGAGCGTGTGGTGGGCAATGCCCGGCGACTTGTAGTGGTTGTGCACGGCCACCGCCATGTTGGCCGCGGCCTCGTTGTAGTGCTCGCTGACGATCAGCCGTTCAACCTCGGCCTCGGCCTGCGGGATGCCGGTGAACATGCTCTCGCTCATGGCGCTGCGCCGGCTGCGAAGCGGCCGCGAATCTGCGCAAACGCCTGCATGAACTCGGGGTAGCCCTGCTCGCGAAACGCGATCTTCAAGGCGTCGCTGATGAACGCATCGAGCGGGTAGTCGCGAAAGCGCGAGGTCGACCAGCACATGGGGAAGGGGTCGGCCGCCTTGGTGCGCCAGGCAGGCTGCGTGGTCAACAAGAACGAGGCCACACGCTCTTGCAGGAACACCTTGCGCTGGCCGTTGGCGGCGTAGCTGGTGGGCTGGGTGAGCGCGAGCTGCAGCGGCGACTCAGGGCCTTCGCAGGCAGCGAACAGCGCTTCGTTGACGGTGAGCCACTCGCGCCAGAAAGTGGGGCGGGCCACGAAGTAGTTGGAAAACACGATCTGGCGCGTGTCCATCACCAAGGTGCGCAGCGCGGTGCTGCGGCCGATGGAGTCGAGCAAGGCGCTGAAGGCGTCGATCAAGCCGGGGTCAAAGGTTTCGCCCTGCTCGAACACGTTGAGGAAGAAGGCACCCATGTCGGGCTGTGGCGAGAACAGGTACACATCGGTGCTGGCCTCGTGGGCGCGCACGTACTCGGTCACCCGGGTGTGCGACCAGCCGGTCTTGCTGCCGAACTTGGGTGAGAAGAAGCCGTAGAACGCGCTGTCGTCGAGCGTTTCACTCAGCAAGAAGTGGCGAATAGGCCAGTACTCGTACCAGTCGGGCCGGGTGTTGGCCAGGTTGTCGAGCACCCGATAACCCGGCTCCACGCTGGCCAGGGTCTCGGGCGAGTAGGCGATCTGGTACAGGTTGACTGCGGGGGTGGGCAGGGCGGGCGTCATCAGCTTGAGTCTGGAGGCCGAGGGGTGTGGCTGAAGCGTGGATCAATGTGCCGAGAAGGCGCCTTATCTGACCCGCGCCATCTGGATCACGCCTGTGGCGTCGACCGAAAAATTGACCTGCCGGCCATGCTTGGGGTGCTGGGCAATGATCTCGTCCATGACCGCGAAGTAGCCGTAGCCGAGGGTCAACAGGAAGTCGAGCAGGGCCTGGCGGCGCTCTTTGAACCAGTCGAGGTTCCAGGCTTCGAGCAGCAGCGGCGGGAAGTTGTGTTGCTCCAGGAAGCCGACCGCGCCTTTGAGCACTTGCAGCTCTAGCCCTTCCACGTCGATCTTGATCAAGGCCGGGGCCTTGGGGAAATGCAGGCTGTCGAGCCGGCAGATCGGCACCTGATGGGCTTGCCGGCGGGCATCGACTGCCACCGAGTCGAGTTTGCCGTGGGCTTGCTGGTCGAGCGAGAAGCCGCCGATGTTCTTGGAGTTGCCGTAGTCGATGGCCGGGATGTCGACCTTGCCGTCGTGGTCACCCAGCGCGATGTTGAAGGTGTGCAGGTTGTCCAGGCGGTTGAGAAAGGCGTTACCGCACAGTTGGTAGTAGACGATTCGCTGCGGCTCGAAGGCATGCACCACGCCGCCTGCAGCGGCAATCTCGCGCGCCACCGGCACCGCGTAAGCGCCAAGGTTGGCGCCGATGTCGATCACCAGCGGGGCGTCGGCGCCTTGGTAGAAAAGCTGGCTGATCGTCAGCAGGGGCGAGGCCCACGAGCCGGTTGAGTAGATCGTGCGCGAGACGGCGTCGTCGGTCGAGAACAGCAGGTAGTCAGCGGAATCGGTACGAACCAGGTTCACTCTTGGCAGCATGGGGGTTCCAGTTTGTTCTGGTTGTTCGGAGCAGGCCTGGCCCGGGCTAGTACCAGGCCACGGGCAGATCGAGGCCTACCTGCTTGATCAGCGCCTGGCGCTGCGCCTGAATCTCGGGGTTGGGCGCGCGCCAGCGGCGGTAGATGTGCAGGAAGTCGGCCACCACGGTGGTGTCGTTCGAGGTGGTCTGTGTGCCGCGCCGGATGCCGGGGTTCACGAAGTCTTTGTGCACCACGGCGCCACCGCCCGGGTAGTAGCTGGGCAGCTGGCGGTTGCACACGCCCAGCAGAAAGTCCCAGTCTTCCTGCGACTGCAAGTGGGGGTCAACGCGCAGGCCGTCGAGCAGCTGGCGGTGGAAGAAGAGGGCGTTGTTCGGGATGAAGTTCTTCAGGTGCAAGCTCATCGGCACCTGGTGCTTCAGCGGCATGGGCGCGCGGGCGAGTGTGGTGATGGGGGTTTGCTCGCGGTTTTCGGTCACCACCTCGTAGTCGGAAAACAGCACCTGCGCCTCGCGCTCGGCCGGGTTGGCCGGGAGGGTGATGCGGTGGTGCGCCGTCTGCAGGTGCTGGGGCAGGAAGGTGTCGTCGTCGTCGAGAAACAGCAGCCACTGGCCGCGCGCGAGGCTCATGCCGAGATTGCGGCTGTCGGCCGGGCCGCCTTCGCCGCTGCGCTTGATGAACACGTCGTGTGCGCGCAGCTGCTGGGCGCAGACGGTGGCGGTGCCGGCGTCGAGCGCATCAGCCACCACGATGGTCTCGAAATCTTGAAACGTCTGGGCGCTCAGAGACTCAAGCGCCCGCGCCAGCAAAACCGGGCGCAGGTGGGTGGCGGTGATGACGCTGAAAAACGGGGTGGGCATGGCACAGGCCTTGGCCCGAACACACGGGCAGTCCGGGGCATGCTAGGCCGCCTGGCGAGCGGAGAACGGCGGAATAGGGGGGTGGTTCCGGCCTTGCTCGGTTTGTCGTGCGGCAGGGCAACGGCCCCTAGATCAAAGGCGCTGGCCGGGTCTCTGCGAAACCTCGCTGAGGGCTCGGCAGCACCGCATGCTCGCGTATGGGAGCTGCTGCCACAGGTGCAGTGACTGTGGCAGGCAGTACCTCGGCGACCGGCGCGGCCAGCAGCTCATGCAGGGCCGGTGCCGCGGGAGCAGGCGCTTTGGACAACCACACGTCGGCCATGGTGTGCTGCGCGCCGTCGGTGCTGGTGTAGCTCGACACCAGGCCGATGAGGTTGCCGTTGTCCACTTCAGTGCCGGTGCGGGCGTTCAGGTCGAGCGACACGATGCCCAACTCGGCGAGTGACTTCAGCTCGCCAGCATCGGCCACGCCGTCGTGGTTGGCGTCGACCCAGACGCGCAGGTCTTTGTAGTGCGCGTCGGTGGCGCTCAGGCGGCCGTCATGGTTGCTGTCTTCCAGCGCCATGGCGGCGTAGCCGTTGCCGGCGCGGGTGCCGTCGGGGCGCCGTGTGGCCACGCCGAAGAGCTCGGTGCCGTCGTTGATCTTGCCGTCGTGGTTGCGGTCCATCACCAGCAGGCCGTCGCCGGCGCCCACCCAGCCGACTTTGTTCACCTGGCCGGTGCCGGTGAGGTCGAAGTTGACGCCGTTGCTGGCCGCTAGCGTGCGAATGCCGTTGCCGTCCAGGTCCAACATGATGGGTGTGGCCTGCAAAAAGGCGTCGAGCTGGGCGTTGGACATGACGCCGATGTCGACCGCCTCGAAGGCTGCTATCTGCTGCGG
>JBKJJF010000013.1:0-15195 GCA_046598195.1 Rhizobacter sp.
ATCTATTTGTCATTTTCTTCCTTGATATTTGCACGACCGTGCGATTGCACGGCCTGTGAACAAGGAGAAAACCAATGATGAAACGAAGAGATCTACTGGCCTCTGGCGTCGCCGGTGTGACCGCGCTGACGCTGGGAGGCTTTGGTCTGGGCGAGGCGCAGGCGCAGGTGGTTCCACCCGCCTCGGCCCTGGACGCGGCCTCACTGGCCATTGTGCGTGTCTGGGTGCCGGTGATCCTGGGCAACAGCGTGCTGCCCACTGACGCCGTCGCCCGCCAGGCATCGATCAACCTGACCGCCCAGCGCGCCGGTGAGATCGTCAGCAACTACCCGCCGATCAACCAGGCCGGCATCGTGGGCCTGTTCAACGCCCTGAAGGCCGGCCCGACGATGTTCAACCCCGGTTTCCCGGCGACCTGGGAAGCCATGCCTCCCACGCTTCTGGCCGCCTTGCTTGACGGCCTGCGTGTGAGCCAAGTCGCCAGTCAGCGTTCGATCTTCAGCGCGTTCATGGGCCTGATCCCCAACGCGTTCTATTCGAATCCGATCAACTGGCCAGGCATCGGCTACGCCGGCCCGCCGAAATTTGCTTGAGGAGGTAAAAAAATATGCCCATTCCCCAAATCATTCCCATCCCGACCAAAAAACCCACCGACCCTTGGGTCGTCGGCAAGCGAGCCGGCTGGAAAGTCATTGACGCCTCCACCCTGACCGCAGACCAAAACGTCATCTTCGACGTGGCCATCATCGGTACCGGCGCAGGCGGCGGCATCACCGCTGAAATGCTCGCAGCCACTGGCCTCAAGGTCGTGATGATCGAAGAAGGCCCGCTGAAGTCGTCGAGCGACTTCAACATGAAAGAGTCGGAGGCCTACCCGCAGATGTACCAGGAAAACCTGGCACGTCGCACGCTGGACGGCGGCGTCGGCGTCCTGCAGGGGCGCACCGTGGGTGGTGGCACGACCGTGAACTGGGCCACCAGCTTTCGCACGTCGGCGCCCGTGCTTGAGCACTGGCAGCGCATCTATGGCCTGACCGAGTACACCCAAGCCAAGATGGCGCCGTGGTTCGCCGCGGTTGAAAAGCGCCTGAGCATCCGGCCCTGGGGCGGCGAGATCAATGGCAACAACAGCATCCTGTCGACGGGCCTGTCAAAGCTGGGCCTGACCTGGGGCACCATTTCGCCCAACGTCAAGGGCTGCGCGGCGCTCGGCTACTGCGGCCTGGGTTGCCCGATCAACGCCAAGATGTCGATGCTGGTCACCACCCTGCCCGTCGCCCTGACGCTGGGTGCGACCCTCTACACCCGCCTGCGTGCACAGACCTACACCTTCAACACCGCCAAGACCGCCATCACCGGGATCGTCTGCGACGCGCTGGATGCGGCGGGCCTCAAGCCCAGCGGCCGCAAGGTCACGATCAAGGCCAGGCACTACGTGCAGGCCACCAGTGCGATCAACGGCCCTGCGCTGCTGATGCGTTCGGGCGCGCCCGATCCGCACGGCACGCTGGGCAAGCGCACCTTCCTGCACCCGAGCGCCTCGGTCGGTGGTTTGTACGAACGTGACATCGCCGCTCACGCCGGCCTGCCCCAGTCGATCTACTCCGACCACTACCTCGACAACGTGCCGCTCACCGGCACGCCGGGCTTTAAGTTGGAAGTCGCTCCGCTGCACCCGGTGCTGGTGGCCGGTGGGCCGACCTACTTCGGCGAGCAGCACGCCACCCTGATGAAGAACTTCAACAAGTACGGCGTCACGATCTCGTTCGTGCGCGACGGCTTCAATGCTGACAGCGTGGGCGGTACCGTGCAGTTGCGTGCCGATGGTTCGCCAGGTCTGGACTACCCGCTCAGCACCGCGGTGCTGGAGTCGATTCGCCGGTCGATCAAGTCACAGGGCGCGGTGCACTTCGCCGCCGGCGTATCCCGCGCCTTCATCGGCCACATCGACGCCGCCACGCAAGGCTACACCGACAACGCCTCATTCCAGGCCGCGGCGGACGCCCTGTCCATGGTCTCCGGTCGTGTGCGCCTGAACTCGGCGCACCAGATGGGCGGCTGCGGCATGTCGGCCGACCCGACCAAGGGCGTGGTCAACCCGAACGGGCGCCACCACCAGGTCACGAACCTGTCGGTGCACGACGCGTCGGTGTTCCCGACCAGCCTGGGTCTCAACCCGCAAGAGACGATCTTCGCGATGTCGGCTCGCAACACGGCCAGGCTGGCGCTGGACATCTTCCGCGTCGGCAACTGCCAACTGTCAGCCGTGGCTGACTGATTGATCTCCGGGGCGCTGCTGCCTCGTGTGTTTGAGCCCGGGCTTCGGCCCGGGCTTTTTTTATGGTGAGTCAGGCCACACCAAACGCCCAATAAGCACGGGCTCGGCGCGGCGGCACACCGTCTGGTGAACGGGCCGACACACCTTTCATCGCATCGTCCACCGCGCCGGCGCGCGGCCATGCGGGCGCAGACGGCGTCAACGTGTCACACCGGGGCGGCCTGCCCAGCTTCGTGCGCGTGATGCAACACAACGCCGCTGCGGCCGAGCCGCACATTCCAGACTACCGCGGCAACAACTTCTTCAACACGCTGGGCAACCTGGCCGTGAATCCGCGCTCCGGTTTGCTGTGCATCGACTTCGAGAGCAGGCTGCCTGCGGCGAGCATGCGTGACACCCACGCGACTGCCAGGGTCGCACCCAGACGCTAGCCTCGCGGGTTCCACACCCCATTCAGGAGACAGCGCCATGGACACCAGCCAACTCTTTTCGCTCAAAGGCCGCACCGCCCTCATCACCGGCGGTTCGCGTGGCATCGGCCGCATGATCGCGGCAGGTTTTCTGGCACAAGGTGCACGTGTTTACATCTCGGCGCGCAAGGCCGAGGCCTGCGACCAGGCGGCCAAAGAGCTGTCGGCCATCGGCCCGTGTTTTTCGCTGCCGGCCGACGTGTCCAGCCTGGCCGGCGTGCAAGACCTGGTTGCCGCCTTCTCGAAGCGCGAGACGCAGCTTGACATCCTGGTCAACAACGCCGGCGCAGCCTGGGGCGCTGATTTCGACGAGTTCCCCGAAAGCGGCTGGGACAAGGTGGTCGACCTCAACATGAAGACGCCCTTCTTCCTGACACAAGCGCTCAAACCCCTGCTCGCCAAGGCCGGCGAAAAGCAGCCCGCCAAGGTGATCAACATTGCCTCGATCGATGGCATCGCCGTCAACCCGATGGAGACGTATTCATACGCGGCCAGCAAGGCCGGGCTGATCCACCTCACCAAGCGCATGGCCACGCACCTGATCCAACACAACATCGTCACCACCGCCATCGCCCCCGGCGCCTTTGCTTCGGAGATGAACCGCGCGGCGCGCGACCAGGCCGAAGCGGTGGCTGCGCGCATCCCGGCCAAGCGCATCGGGGCCGATGAAGACATGGCGGGTGCGGCCATCTTCCTGGCCTCGCGGGCCGGCGATTATGTGGTCGGCAACACCTTGATCGTGGACGGCGGTGTGACACTCGGTCGCTGAAGCGGTATGAGTATTTGCAAGCTGATTTCCCTCAGGGGAACCCCAGCTTGCAGAAAACTCGGTATGTTCTTAGGATGGTCGTCACTTGCCAGCCGGCAGGTACCGCCAGGGTGCTTGTCACCTTCGCGACGAACCTCTTGCCGCCACCCATGAATCAGCCCCGCGACGACGACAACACCCGCGCTTTTGCCGACGGAAAAATCCTGTTGTCCATGCAGCGCGGTGTGGCGGTGATCCGCTTCAACCACCCCGAAAAGCACAACGCCATGTCGGTGGAAATGTGGGAGGGCCTCGCCCTCGCGCTCACCGTCGCGCGCGACCACGCTGACACACGCGTGCTGATTCTCACCGGCGAGGGTGGCAAGGCGTTTGTGTCGGGCGCCGACATCAGCCAGTTCGAGCGCAACCAGAGCACGCCCGAAGCACGCGCCGAGTTCGCGCGCCGAGCGGGCGCTTACCGCAGCCTGCTGGCCAACTTCCCCAAGCCCACGATCTCGTGCATCCAGGGGTATTGCATCGGCGGCGGCCTCGGGCTGGCACTGGGCACCGACATCCGCATCGCCGCGCGCGGCAGCCAGTTCGGCATCCCGGCGGCCAAGCTCAGCATCGCCTACCCGTTCAGCGGGCTGCAGGTGCTCAACACGCTGGTCGGCCCGTCATGGGCGCGCATGCTGCTGTACAGCGCGATGCGCATCGACGCCGCCGAGGCGGAGCGCATCGGCCTCATCACCCGCATGGTGGACGATGCCGACCTGTGGCCGCACACACTCGACTTGGCGCAGCGCATTGCGAGCAACGCGCCGCTCTCGGTGTCTGCGGCCAAGATCACCATCGACCAGATCTTGAAAGACCCGGCCGAGCGCGACATGGAGGCCATACGCGCCATTGCTGCACGCTGCGCCAACAGCGAAGATGCCCGCGAAGGCCAACGCGCCTTCATGGAAAAGCGCGTGCCGCAGTTTCACGGCCGCTGAACCCACAACACACCCCCAGGAGACACCGCATGGATTTCGGCTTCACCCCCAAGATGACCGAGTGGCAAACGCGCCTGATGGAGTTCGTCACCCAACACGTTGTGCCCGCCGAACCCTTGTTCCGCAAGGAAATGGAAACCAACCGCGCCCAGGGCAAGCAGTGGAACCCGACACACGAGGTGATGGACAACTTGAAGGCCAAGGCCCGCGCAGCCGGCCTGTGGAACCTGTTCCTGCCGGCGTCGCAACTCGGTGCTGGCTTGTCCAACGTGGAATACGCGCCACTGTGCGAAATCATGGGCCGCTACCCGCTGACCAGCGAGTCGATGAACTGCTCGGCACCCGACACCGGCAACATGGAGCTGCTGGAGCGTTACGGCACCGCCGCGCACAAAGAGAAGTGGCTCAAGCCGTTGTTGGCCGGTGAAATTCGCTCGGGCTTTGCGATGACCGAGCCTGATGTGGCGTCGAGTGACGCCACCAACATCCAATCACGCATCGTGCGCGACGGCGACCACTACGTCATCAACGGCCGCAAGTGGTGGACCTCGGGCGCACCCGACCCACGCTGCAAGGTGCTGATCTTCATGGGCAAGACCGGCACGGTCGATGACCCCAGCCCGCACAAGCAGCAATCGATGATCATCGTGCCGATGGACACGCCGGGGGTGAAGGTGGAGCGCTGGTTGTCGGTCTATGGTTACGACCACGCACCCCACGGCCACGCCGAGATCAGCTTCACCGACGTGCGCGTGCCGGCCGACCATTTGCTGCTGGGCGAAGGCCGCGGTTTCGAGATTGCACAAGGCCGCCTCGGGCCGGGCCGCATTCACCACTGCATGCGCTTGATCGGCGGTGCCGAGCGCGCGCTTGAGCTGATGTGCAAACGTGCGCTCACGCGCAAGCCCTTCGGTAAGCTGCTGTCTGACCAGGGTGTGTGGCGCGAACGCATTGCCCACTCGCGCATCCTGATCGACCAGGCGCGTTTGCTGACGATGAACGCGGCCTATGCCATGGACACCAAGGGCAACAAGGGCGCACGCAACGAGATCGCCATGATCAAGGTGGCCGCGCCGCAGATGGCCTGCCAGGTGATCGACTGGGCGATCCAGATCCACGGTGGCGCGGGGGTGTCGCAAGACACGCCGCTTGCCGCCGCCTACACCAGTGCACGCACCATCCGGTTTGCCGACGGCCCTGATGAGGTTCACCTCAACGCCATCGGCAAGACGGAGCTGGCCAAGTACATGGCCCCCAAAGTGAAGGCTTGAGAGCCCACCCCCACCACGAGGCCCTACCACCATGTCTGACCGTCACTTCGCCTTCTGGCCCGAACACGCACCGCGCCACCTGCACGTTCCCGAAACCAGCCTGTACTACAACGTCGAGGTTGCGGCGGCACGCTTCCCGAAGAAGCCGTTCCTGATCTTCTACGACACGCCGCTCACGTATCTGGAGTTCAAGCAAGAGACCGAGGCGCTGGCGGCCTACCTGGAGCAGGTGTGTGGCGTGAAGAAGGGCGACCGTGTGCTGCTCTACATGCAGAACAGCCCGCAGTTCATGATCGGCTACTACGCGATTCTGCGTGCCAATGCCGTGGTGGTGCCAGTGAACCCGATGAACCTCACCGGCGAGCTCAAGCACTATGTGAGCGACGCCGACGCCCGCGTGGCGCTGGTCTCGCAAGAGCTCTACCCGCGCATGAAGCCGCTGCTCAACCCGGGTGGTGATGACAGCAGCCTTGAGCACATCGTGGTGGCCGCGTACAGCGATTACCTGCGCCAGCCGACCACCCTCAACGTGCCCGAATTCGTGGCCGCGCCGCGTGCGCCCATCGAGGCCACGGGCGTCTCGCTGTGGGCCGACGCGATGGCGCGCCAGCTCACCCCCGGCCCGCTCACCGTCGGCCCCGATGACCTGTGCGTGATGCCCTACACCTCGGGCACCACCGGCCACCCCAAGGGCTGCATGCACACCCACCGCACCACCATGTACAACACGGTGTCGGGCGGCGTGTGGGGGCAGAGCAACCAAGGCACGGTGTCGCTGGCGGTGTTGCCGCTGTTCCACGTGACCGGCATGCAAGCCAACATGAACGCGGTGATCTTCGGCGGCTCCACCGTCGTGCTGCTGCCGCGCTGGGACCGCGACGCCGCGGCCGAGTGCATCCAGCGTTACCGCATCACCGGCCTCGGCCTGATCACCGCGATGGTGGTCGACTTTGTCTCCAACCCCAAGCTCGATCACTACGACCTGACCAGCCTGCGCCGCATCGGCGGTGGCGGCGCGGCCATGCCCAAGGCGGTGAGCGACATCCTGGAAAACAAGCTCGGCCTGAAATACGGCGAGGGTTATGGCATGTCGGAAACCAACGCTGCCACCCACATGAACCCGCCCGACCGCTCCAAGAAGCAGTGCCTGGGCGTGCCGGTGTTCGACGTCGACGCACGCGTGGTCGACCCCCTCACGCTGCAAGAGCTGCCACCGGGCGAAACCGGCGAAATCATCGTCAGCGGCCCGCAGGTGATGGTGGGCTACTGGAAAAACCCCGACGCCACACGCGACTCGTTTGTCGAGCTCGACGGCAAACGTTTCCTGCGCACCGGCGACCTGGGGCAGACCGACGACGAAGGCTACTTCTTCTTCGTCGACCGCCTCAAGCGCATGATCAACGCGGCCGGCTTCAAGGTCTGGCCGGCCGAGGTGGAGGCGCTGCTGTACCAGCACCCGGCGATTCAAGAAGCTTGCATCATTGCCGCCAAAGACGTGAAGCGCGGCGAGACCGTCAAGGCCTTCGTGGTGCTCAAAAAAGACCACGTGGGCAAGGCGAGCGAGCAAGAGATCATCGACTGGTCACACGCCAACATGGCGGCCTACAAGATCCCGCGCATCGTCGAGTTTGTCGAGGCCTTGCCCAAGTCGGGCACCGGCAAGGTGATGTGGCGCGAGCTGCAAGAAAAAGAGAACGCGCGCAGCACGGCCGCCTGAGAGCCTGAGTCGATCCGCCCGCTGGCCGCGCCACAAAGTTGGTGCACGTTGACGCACCAAGCGGCACACTCGGGCCCCACGACGCTCCCTTGAGCCGGCGCCCGGATCTCACCATGCCACTGTTTCCCCAAAGTGCCCTCAACGAAGGGGTTCGCAAGCGCGAGGTCTTCGGCTGGGCCATGTACGACTTCGCCAACTCGGGCTACACCACGGTGGTGCTCACGGCGGTGTTCAACGCCTACTTCGTCGGCGTGGTGGCGCAGGGCGCGCAATGGGCCACGCTGGCCTGGACGCTGACGCTCGCACTTTCCAGCGTGCTGGTGATGATCGTGATGCCGGCGCTCGGCGCTTACGCCGACCTGCGCGCCAACAAAAAGCGCCTACTCGCCATCAGCACCTTGGGCTGTGTGGCGGCCACCGTGATGCTGGCCTTCGCCGGCCGGGGCGACGTGGCCTGGGCGGTGGCGGCGGTGGTGTTGTCCAACACCTTTTATGCCATTGGCGAGTCGCTCACCGCCGCCTTCTTGCCCGAGTTGGCCAAACGCGAAGCGCTGGGCCGCGTGTCGGGCTGGGGCTGGAGCTTCGGCTACTTTGGCGGCATGTTGTCGCTGGGCCTGAGCCTGGCGTATGTGTTGACGGCACAAGCGCGCGGCGAGCCGGCCACCTCGTTCGTGCCGGTCACGATGATGATCACGGCCGGCGTCTATGGCTTGGCTTCATTGGCCACCTTCTTGTTGTTGCGCGAGCGGGCGGTGCCGCAGGCCCAGGCCCTGCGGCAGGCCGGCTTGCGCGCCTCCATCGAGCGCCTGGCGAGCACCTGGCGGCGGGCACGCCAGTTTCGAGACTTCTCCTGGCTGCTGGCCTGCGGCGCGAGCTACCAGGCCGGCATCTCGGTGGTGATTGCACTCGCCGCCGTCTACGCCGAGCAGGCGCTGGGCTTCAAGCAGGCACAGACCATGGCGCTGGTGTTCTTGGTCAACATCGCCGCCGCACTCGGGGCCTTCGGCTTCGGCTACTGGCAAGACCGCATCGGCCACAAACCAGCGCTCGCCGTCACGCTGGCCGGCTGGGTGCTGATGACGGTGCTGGCCGCGCTGGCCACGAGCCCGGGGCTGTTCTGGGTGGCGGCGGTGATCGCCGGCTTGTGCATGGGCTCCAGCCAGTCGGCCGGGCGAGCGATGGCCGGGCTGTTTGCGCCGAGCGAACACCGGGCCGAGTTTTTTGCGCTGTGGACGTTTGCGGTGCGGCTGGCGGCCATCGTCGGCCCGGTCACCTACGGCGTGGTCACGGTGCTCACCAGCGGCAACCACCGGCTGGCAATTTTGTCGACCGGCGTGTTCTTCATTGCCGGGCTGTTGTTGCTGATTCCGGTCAACGTGGAGCGCGGCGCGGCCGCCGCGCGCGACAAAAGCTGAGTTTTTTCATGCCGATTTTTCAAATCGGCGCGTGAATTTCAGAATCGGCAAGACGCCAGGCGGCGGCTTTCGCACAGTGAAGGCCTTCATTCCTGCCTGGAGACTTGGCCTTGAAACCCTTGCCCTTGAAACTGATTGCATTCGCCGCCCTGGCCGTGGCCGCCTTGTCCGGCTGCGCCTCCTGGCGTGTCGACAAAGCCGCCCGCGTGGCCACCGGTTTGACCAGCCACCTGATCTGCGACGACACCTTCGTCTCCGGCATCGACCCCGAAACCACGTTCACCGAGCGTGTGCAGCCCCTGCCCGGCATGGGGCCCTTCAGCTGGGCGCTGCGCCGCCAGGTGGACACGGCTCAACGTGAGGTCACGGTGTCGATGGCCGGCCTGTTCGAGAGCCGGGCCCGGCACCGCGAGGGCCTCGGCTGTGTGGCCCTGCCCAGCCACGAGGTGCTGGAACCCGCCCCCGTGGCGTTGATCACCGCGCAGCCCGCCTTGCTGCCAGCGATCGCCGGCCCCGAGCAGGTTTACACCACCCAACCCGCCCTCGCCGCCGCGTTGGCGCGTGCCCTCTCGCCGCAGCCGCACAACACCAAGGCGATGGTGGTGCTGCACAACGGCCGGCTGATCGGCGAAACCTATGCCAACGGCTATGGCGTCAACACCCCGGTGCTCGGCTTTTCGATGGCCAAATCGGTGACCAACGCCCTCATCGGCATCTTGGTGCAACAGGGCCGGCTCTCGCTGCAGCAGGCCGCACCCTTGCCCGAATGGCGCGAGCTCTCAGACCCTCGCCACGCCATCACCATCGAGCACTTGCTGCGCCACACCTCGGGCCTGGACTTGCTGCAGAACAACAGCGGCTTCGATTCCAGCACGCAAATCATGTACAGCGTGCGCGACAAAGCCGGCGCTGCTGCCGCCGCGCCGCTGGCCGTGCCGCCCGGCACGCGCTGGTCGTATGCCGACACCCACTACGTGCTGCTGTCACGCATCGTGCGCGACAGCGTCGGCGGCAGCGCCCAAGACGTGCTGCGCTTCGCCCACAACGAACTTTTCGGCCCACTGGGCATGCGCCATGTGACGCTGGATTTCGACGCCACCGGCACCCCCGTGGGCGCCTCGCACATGCTCGCCACGCCACGCGACTGGGCCCGCTTCGGCCAGCTCTACCTCGACGACGGGGTGGTGGGTGGGCGCCGCATCCTGCCCATCGGCTGGGTGGCGCAATCGGCCACACCCACCTTGGCCACCGGCTATGGCGCGGGCTTCTGGAGCAACCGCGTGCCCGGGAACGTGCCGGGTTGGGGCGTGCCTTGGGGCCTGGCCAGCGCGCCACCCGACACCTTTTTTGCACGCGGTTTCATGGGCCAGTTTGTGGTGGTCATCCCGTCACAGCGCCTGGTGATCGTTCGCATGAGCGTGTCGCATGTGCGCGGGGATGACATCGAAGAGACCAACCGCATCGTGGGGGAGGTGCTGGCGGCGATCAGGCCGCCTTCTCTCTGAGGTCGCGCAGCACCTCAACAATCCGGTCGATCTGAACCGGGTTGAACAGCGCCTCCGGCCCGGCTGGGCTCACGTCGGTGAATGGAGACTCATAGAGCCGAGCCGCGTCCATCACACCCTGCTCGGTCAGGTGCTCGATCAGCAGGTTCAGAAACTCGATTTGATTGGCAGTCGCCGTGCCGGCCGACAAGAACTCGTTGAACAGTTCCTTCGCCGCCACGCGATCCAGGCCCACAAGTGACCGGACAAACATGCCCAGGCTGCTGCTTTCGCTGCGCGCCTTGACAATGTCAGCGGCAGAACCGCCCGCCTCCATCAACAGGCGCTCCAACTCTTCAAGATCGGTCGCGGTCAGCGGCTGGTTGCGCCGCAGCTTGTGCAAAGCCAGCCGGTCAACGTGCGCCTGAAGAAACGCGCGGGCCTTGGCTCGAAAGCGCTCGAAGTTCGTGCCAGTGGCGCCCAGCCCTTCGAGAACCACCGGCGTCGCCACCCCAATCTCGTCTTCGAAATCGCTGTAGACCACCTTGCGTGAGCGCCGCTCGATCAGCTTGATGAGCCCTCGCAGACAGGTGCGCACCACTTCGAGCATGGGGGTCGTCACATCCTCCCACCACTCGTCGCCCTGTAGCGCATCGATCAGAACCATCTGCTGCTTGACCATGGGGATGGCAGCCTGTTCAGCCAACAGGGAGGCGATCTCCTGCACCTGCTTTCGCAATCGCTCAAAGCCCGGCTCGCTGCGCAGCACGGTGAGCTGCAAACGCAGCATCAGCAGGTCGAAACGTTTGGCTTCTTCATCTTCAAGCGGCAGTTGTGTCGGCAGCGATGCGAGCCCCTCTGCGCGAGCCGCCAACTCTTCCAGCTTGTCGGCCGTCAGCGAATTCCATGCGCTGGCCTCGGCGTACTTCTCCACCAGGCGGCGGCGTGGGCGCACGATGAAGTTGTCAACGTTCATCGCCGCCACCTGCATGCGCAGCAGCTCTGCGGTACTGCGCCGCAGTGACGCCTCGTCGTGCCCTTCCCAGCGCACCGGGTCTTCGCCAACACCCAACACCATTTCATCCAAAGCCGCCAACAGCTCCAGCCGGCTCTTGAAAAGCCTTGTGCCTAGCGATTCGCCCAGTGCCGCATTGCCGTTCGGCAGGTTCTGCTGAAAGTACTCCAGGTTTTGGCAGAAGTCGAAGATCAGGAACTCGCTTTTGTGCACCCCGGGGCCAAAAATGTTTTGGCACAGGCGGGTGCCGCGCCCCACCATCTGCCAGAACTTGGTCTTCGAGCGCACGACCTTGAAGAACACCAGGTTCAGCACCTCGGGCACGTCGATGCCGGTGTCGAGCATGTCGACCGACACGGCAATGTGCGGGTCGCGCTCGGCGTTTGAAAAGTCGTCGATCAACGACTGCGCGTACTCGGTCTTGAAGGTGATGACGCGCGCAAAGTGCCCTTTGAGGTGCGGGTAGTGCACGTTGAAGCGCTCGGCCACGTACTCGGCATGTGCGTTGTTCTTGGCGAAGATGATGGTCTTGCCCAGCCGCTCGCCACCCGCGACCTTGAGGCCGTGCGTCATCAGGTGCGCCAGCACCTTGTCCACCGTGTCGGCATTGAAGAGCCATTTGTTCAGGGCCTCGGCGTCTACCTCGCCGGGCGGCTCTTCGTGCGCTTCGTCCCAGTCGAGGCTGTCCCACTGAGCTTTCTCTTCTTCGCTCAGTTGTGCGTAACGAATGCCCTGGCGCTGAAAGGCAAGCGGCACCGAGAGGGTGGTCGGGCGCACCAGGTAGCCGTCACCAATCGCGTCATCCAGCGCATAGGCGTCGGTGGGCACGCCGCTTTCCAGATTGAACAGCCTGTAGGTGTCGCGCGACACCTCGTCGCGCGGCGTGGCCGTGAGCCCCACCAGCAACGAATCGAAGTACTGAAAGATCGCGCCGTACTTTTGATAGACCGAGCGGTGCGCCTCGTCGATCACGATCAGGTCGAAGTGCCCCACGCCGAAACGCTTCTCGCCGTTCTTCATGTCGTCGATCAAGCCCACCATGGTCGGGTAGGTCGAGACGAACACACGGCCTTCGGTGTCTTTCTCGGTCACCAGGTTCACCGGCGAGGTGCCCGGCAGGTGTTTCTTGAACTCCTTCACCGCCTGGTTGACCAGCGCCACGCGGTCGGCCAGAAACAGAGCGCGTTTGACCCAGTTGCTGCGCATCATCAGGTCGACCAGCGCAATCACCGTGCGTGTCTTGCCGGCGCCGGTGGCCATCACCACCAGGGCGCGGCGTTGCAGGTCGCGCTCGAAGGTTTCGCCAATGCGGCGTATGGCACGCGTCTGGTAGTAGCGCTCGACGATGGCGGGGGCTATCTCGGCCTCGGCCAACAACGTGCGCGTGCTGCGCCGCTGCACGGCGAGTTGCAGCTCGTCTTTTTTGTAGAAGCCTTGCACCGGCCGCGGCGGCTGGCGGGTGTCGTCCCAGAACCAGTGTTCGTAGCCGTTGCTGCAAAAGATCAGCGGGCGCTGGCCGAACTGCTGCGCCAGGCAATCGGCGTACAGCTTGGCCTGCTGCTGGCCGATGCGCGAATCGTGAGTCGTGCGCTTGGCCTCGACCACGGCGAGCGGCTTGCCATCGTCGCCCCACAGCACGTAGTCGGCATAGCCGATGCCGGGCTGGTTGGGCATGCCAGTCACTTCGAACTCGCGGTCGCGCTGTTGGTCGAGCGGCCAACCGGCTTCATGCAAGAGCGTGTCGATCAGCGCGGTGCGCGTCAGCGCTTCCGAGTAGTCGTGCGTGTCGGGTTGCGCCTCGTTCGCCGCTTTCGCAGTCGCCACTTCGGCGCGCAGCCGCACCAGCTCGTCGTCGAGGCCGGCGCGCTCGGCGGCTTGTGTGGCCAGGCGCTGGTCGCGCTCGTGCAGCTGGGCTTCGAGCGCAGTCAGTTGCTCGGCCGTTTGCGGTCGGGCCGGTGCCGCAGCGGCAGGTGCCAACCAGGCCGGGTCGAAGCGCAAATCGGGTGCTGGCCGCGCCGTACGCCCATAGTGGCGGGCGAGCCAGTAGGCCACGTGGAACAACTCGCGCGTTGCGTTGAGCGCGTTCGCAGCGGCCAGCGGCTTGTTGCCATGCACCGCCAGGTTGCCCAGGTCTTTGATGAGCTGCGCCTTGGCCACGATGGCTGGGCCGGCGGCCTGCTGGAAGGTGGGCTCATGGATGAGCGCAGCCAGGTGCTCCCGGTAGGGGTGGCGCAGCGCGCTGTCGTGCTTGAACAGCCACATCAGCGCCAGCTCCAGCGCGCGCCGGGCATAGAAGCAGGCGGCGCGCGGGTCGCTGTGGGCATGGCCCTCGGCCTGCCGTGCCGCCTCGTGAACGGCCGGGAACTCGGCCTGCAAGAAGCTGAAATTGCTCAAGTGCCCTCCCCCGCTGCGTTCAGTGCTTTTTCTGCCTGCGCCAGCTGATCCATCAACTCGGCAAACGTGGGCTGCGGCGCAAGGAACATCGGCTCCATCTGCGCGTAGTCGCGCGCCAGCGCAGCCAACCGTTCGGTGGGTGGCACCAGTCGCAGGCTGCCGGGCTGGGCCGTCTCGTAGTGCGCCCATGACGAGGCAAAGAACCTGCCCTTGTGCTGCACCACGTCGGCCAGCAGATCACGCCGCGCCACCGCGGCATCTCGCAGCGGGTGACGCCACAGCGCGGCAAAGTCGGCGTAGTGGCGCGCAAAGCGGTCGCGAATGGGTTGATCGAGCGGCCGGTGGTGCTCGGCGTGCAAGATGGTGGCCTTCTCCCAGAAGCTGCGCTCCAGCGCCAGAGCCACCACCTCGGCCCGCAGGTCGTCGTAGGCCGCGGCGAGCGTGGCGCCCGGCGCGTTGGCCAGCATCGCGCTCACCTGCCGCGCTTCGGCGGGCTGCTGGTTGGTGAGCGCACCGAACTCCAGCTTCACGCTCTTGGCGATGTAACCGCCCGGCTGCGGCAAGGCCGAGGGGTAGGCGAACAAGAGGTTGGGCGTGCCAGCGTTGGCGTCCAGCTCATACCGCAACCAGCTGCCGGCTGCGGGAGCACCCAGCCCCTTGCGAAACACGGCCTCCAGCGCGGGCTGAAAACGCTGCGCCACACACTGCTGGCTCTCCAGCGCCAGTTTGTCCATTCGTTTGCGCCGCTGGCTGGCCGAGGGCGCGTCGTTCAGCTCTTGTTCGCTGAAGCCCAGTGCTGCCGGCAGCACCGCCAGGTCGATGTCTTCAGAGAAGCGCTGGATCGCGCCATGCACCATCGAGAGCGAGGTGCCGCCCTTGAAGATGAGGTGCGGCGCCGTTTCGGGTGCGGCAAACAAGTGGCCCAGCGCCCAGCAGACCCAGAAGTCTTTTTCCACGATCACCGGCACCACGCCCAGGCGGGCGGCCACTTCGTTCACGATCAAGGCGCGCTCGGGTGTGGGCAGGGTGGCAAAGCGAGCCATGGTGTGGTGTGTCAGCGTTTGCGTCAGCCTTCGCGTCAGCGTTTTAGGGGGGCCTTCTTGCGCATGGTTTCCTTGAGCACCACGGGCGGCGCGGTGTCGGCGATGTAGCGCAAGTGCGGGTGCATCCAGGCCGGGGCCAGGGGCAGGTCTTTGAGCAGCTGCGTGCGGTCAGTGGCCGAAAGCGTTTTGCGCAGGTGGGCAATGCGCTCGGTGGTGACCTGCGCTTTGCCCACGCTGCGCAGCGCGGCAAACACCAGGTGGCTCATGGGGTGGGTGCTACTCACCTGGCGCGGTGGGCGCTTCTTGAGCTGCACGGTGAGCGTGCCCACCTTCACCGTGCGGCTCGGGCCATCGGTGTCGTACAC
>JBKJJF010000036.1:0-10482 GCA_046598195.1 Rhizobacter sp.
GCGCAGCAGCGCGAGCATGGCCTGGTGGCCGCGGTGCACGCCATCGAAGTTGCCGATGGTGAGGGCACAGGCGCTGGCGATGTCGGGGTGATGTATCCCACGGAAAACTTGCATGGCGTGGATTATCAGGGGCTGACGGCCTCTGGCCCGCTGAGCCAGCGCCACTGCCCTGGCGCCAGATCGGCCGGCAGCGTGAGCGCGCCAAACGCGCTGCGGTGCAACCCTTCCACCCGGTTGCCCACCGCCGCCAGCATGCGCTTAACCTGGTGGTACTTGCCTTCGGTGAGCGTGAGCTTGAGCGTGAGCTCGCCCGTCAGCTCGCAAGCCGCGGCCGCCACCGTGGCCGGGTCGTCGATCAGCTTCACGCCGGCCAGCAGGCGCTCGACCTGGTCGGGTGTGACCGGGTGCTTGCAGGTCACGTCGTAGACCTTGTTCAGGTGCTTCTTGGGGTGGGTGAAACGGTGAATCAACGCACCATCGTCGGTGAACAGCAGCAGCCCGGTGGTGTCTTCATCCAGCCGGCCGATGCTTTGCAGGTCACGCCGACGCAGCGGCACTGGCAGCAGGCTGTACACGCTCATGTGGTGCTTGGGCTTTTGCGAGCACTCCACACCCTGCGGCTTGTTCATCACGACCAAGGCCTTGGCGTGGTACGGCCAGGTTTCACCCCGCACGCTGACCACCAGGCCCTCAGGCGCCAGCTCTTCAAACGGGTCGTCGTGCACTTGGCCGTCGATCTTGACGTGGCCCGAGGCGATCAGGCCCTCACATTCACGGCGTGCGCCAAAACCTTGGGAGAAGAGGATTTGCGAAAGTTTCATGTAGAGAGAGATGGAGGGCCAGCAAAGTGGCCGAATCATCGCTCACGATAATGCTGCCGGTGACAACACCGCCCGCCTACCGAACCACCATCGCCGCCCTGGCCACCGGCCAACTCCTCACCTGGGCCGCCTTGTTCTATGCGTTCTCGTCGTTCGTGCTGCCCATGCAACGCGAGTTTGGCTGGAGCAAGCCCGCGATGATGGGCGCCTTCACCCTGGGCATGACGATGTGGGGCGTGACCAGCTATGCCGCCGGAGCCGCCATCGACCGTGGGCACGGTCGCAGCGTGATGACCCTCGGCGCCGCACTGGCGGGCCTCGGCTTTCTGCTCTGGTCACAGGTGCACACCCTGTGGGTTCTTTACGCCGCCTGGGCGCTGATGGGCGCGGCCATGGCGATGACGCTGTACGAGCCAGCATTTGCGGTGTTGACCAAACGTTACCCCGACCACTACCGCCAGGGCATCACCTCGCTCACGCTGGTGGGCGGCTTTGCGAGCACGCTCTCGTTCCCGGCGGTGGCCTGGTTGATCGCGACCTGGGGCTGGCGCGTGGCCTTGGTGGTGATCGGCGTCACGCTGCTGCTCGGCGTGGCACCCTTGCAGGCCTGGGCGCTGCGCGGGCCCGATACACCGTCTCGGGCCGTGGCCCACGACGCAGCCGACAACGCCACGCTGCACGAGGCCGTGCGCCACCCTTCGTTCTGGCTGCTCACCACCACCTTCACGCTGTATGCCTTTGTCTCGGCCGCGCTGTGGGCGCACATCATGCCGGCCTTCGTGGCCAAGGGCACGAGCGAGGCGCAGGCCCTGGCGGTGGTGATGTGGGTCGGCCCGGCGCAGGTGGCGGGGCGGGTGCTCTACCTGTGGCTGGGCCGCTTTGTCACGCCGCGCGTGCTGGGCCTGTGGGTGCTGGCCGGCACACCGGTGTCGCTGGCCGTGTTTGCGCTGGCCGACCACCTGGCGGGGCTGCTGTTGTTCGCCATGCTGTTCGGTGTGGCCAATGGGCTCAGCACCATTGTGCGGGGCAACGTGGTGCCCGAATACTTCGGGCGTGAGCATGTGGGGCGCATCAGTGGCGCGATGTCGGGCATTGCCCTGATGTCACGCGCTGCCGCGCCCTTGCTGGCGGCCTGGCTGCTGCTGGCCGTGCCGGGCTACCGCGAAGTGATGCTGGTGCTGGCGGCACTCGGCCTGGGGTCGTGGGTGGCGTTCGCGCTGGCGAAGCCACCACGCCGCTGATCAGCGCTGCGCGCGTTGAATCACGCTCTTGGCGCGCAGCTCGGCATCAAGCGACGCATCGAGCGGCGAGCGGCACAAACCGGCGTGGGCGTAGTGCAGGTTTTCATACAGCTGGGCGGTGGCCGGGAAGCTGTCGAGCAGCACATGCAAGTCCTCGCCGGGCTCAACCTGGGCCAGTTCCTTGGACAGGTGCTCCACCACCGAGCGGTATTGCCCCGCGGCGGTGGGCACCAGGTTTCTCTCCAGGCGCTCCAGCAGTTGCGCCAGGGTCAACAAGACGCGAAAACGCTCCGGGAGGGTTCGGGTAGGGCTGCTCATGCACCAAACGTGGAGACACTGGCGCTGTCTTCAAGACGCCACGCAAGACGCCACGCAAAAAGAGCTGCGCTAAACTGCGCGCCCAGGTGCTGAGGGGCGCCTGCCCGCCAAAGAGGCTCTCACCCTTGTTCGTCACCGTCTTTTCGACCTGACAACCCCTTGATTCGTTGGCCATCGCGGGAACGGCCTTCAACGAACCTGGAGTGTCGTCATGTCTTCCCCCATCCCCCATTCTTCTCTCGCCGTGGTCACCGGTGCCGGCTCGGGCATCGGCCGAAAGCCGTTCAGCGACTTCGGAGCACCAGCATGAACGCGCTCATCACCGAGCTGAAAACGCGCGCGCGCCTGCGCCTGAACGGCATTCGCCGCGGTGCCGATGGTGAAGCCGCTGATCACCGCCTGCGCGACTGCCTGAATGCAGTCGCGCGCGAACTCGGCTTTTTGCAATGGCAACACGCGCGCCATGTGCTGAGCGGGCAGGCAAGCCAGGGCGACGACATGGGCACTTTTTGGCACACCCGGCGCTGCGACGGCCTGCTCAACCACTGGTTCGCACATTACGAACGTGCGCGTGAGGCTTTGGCCCTGAGCGAGCATCGGGTGCTTGTGCCCTACCGCAAGCAGTTCATCGTGGTCGACGCCAACTACCTGAAGGAACTGGGCGTGTCCATCGACGATGAGGCCTGGGCGCACGCCAACCGCGACCTGGTTCACGCCTATGGCAGTGAGGCCTGGTTGACACTGAACGAGCGCCGACTGGCAGCCTCGCGACCTGTTGAAACAACCCCGCCGCGGGGGTGAGCGACACGGCGGCGGCTTTTTAAGCGCCGCCCGTGTGCAACCCGCGCCTTCAGGGGCGCTTTTCGAGCGTCATCACGTCGTTCTCACGTTTCATTTGAAACCGCGTGAGGAAGCTGTTGCCGAGCAAGATGTAGGGCATCTGCGCCGGCACCACCATGGCCTCGACGTTGTAGACCTGCACATCGCCAATGCGCACCGAGTTGAGCATCACGCGGTGCACCGGCACATTGCCGTTGGCCGTGCTGGCCATGCCACGCTGGCCCTCAAGGTACTTGATGCCCATGCGTTCGGCATCGGCCTGGCTCATGGAAACATACGTGGCCCCGGTGTCGACCACGAACTCGGCCGCCCGCCCGTTGATCGAGCCGCCAGAGGAAAAATGGCCACCCGACCCGGCCGGCAGCACGATGCGCGAGCCGCCACCCGCGCTGGCAACACCACCCAGGTTGACCTGCGCGCCCCCCAGCGCCAGCGTGACCCGCTTGCCGCTGAGCTCAACCACAGACGCATCGCCCGAGACGCTGACCAGCTTGACACCTTGCACGGTGCCGCCCACCGCCACGGTGCGCGGGCTGCCGTCGATCATCAACAGGGCTTTGTCACCCAGGCGCCCGCTCATCGAGACGGTTTGTGCGCCTGCTGCGCCCGCCCACAGCGCCAGCAGGGTCACGGCGAGCCGCCTCACGATCAATCTCGAAAGTTGTCGAAGGACAGGGGGGCGTCGGGTACTTCGGCGCGGATGAGCGCCATGGCGGCCTGCAGGTCGTCGCGCTTGGCGCCGGTCACGCGCACCGAATCGCCCTGGATGGCGGCCTGCACCTTCATCTTGCTTTGTTTGATGAAGGTCTGGATCTTCTTGGCGGTGTCGCTGTCGATGCCGCTCTTGACGGTGATCAGTTGCTTGACCTTGTCACCGCCGATTTTTTCGATCTTGGCCGTGCGGTCGAGAAAACGCACGTCGACGTTGCGCTTGGTCATCTTGGCCAGCAGGATGTCGAGCACTTGGGCGATCTGGAAGTCGCTGTCGGCGTAGATCGTCAGCTCTTTTTCCTTCAGGTCGACGCGTGACGACGAGCCCTTGAAGTCGAAGCGTGTGCCAATTTCTTTCGCGGTCTGATCTACCGCATTACGAACCTCAACGAGGTTTGGGTCTAACACGGCGTCGAAGCTGGGCATGGGTCAAATCTCAGTCTGCTTAATAGGCGAAAATTCTGCCATGCAAATCGAGTCGGCCGTCAGCTTGAAACCCTATAACAGCTTTGGCCTGCCGGCCGTGGCGCAGACCTTGGTGCGCATCGCCGCAGAGGCCGACGTGCGCCGCGTGGTCGACCACCCCCAGCTGGGCCTTTCGCCCAAATTTGTGCTGGGCGGGGGCAGCAACATCATCCTCACGCGCGACATGCCGCAGGTGGTGCTCAAGGTCGAGGTGATGGGCAAACGCCTGCTGGAAGAACGTGCCGACGCCTGGGTGGTCGAAGCCGGGGCTGGTGAAAACTGGCACGACTTCGTGGCGTGGACGCTCGCCCAGGGCTACCCGGGGCTCGAAAACCTGGCCTTGATTCCGGGCACCGTGGGTGCGTCACCGGTGCAAAACATCGGCGCCTATGGCATCGAGATGAAAGACCGCTTCGAGTCACTCGACGGTGTGGATCTGCTCACCGGCCGCACCGTCACGCTGAACGCCGAGACCTGCGCCTTCGGCTACCGCGACAGCGAGTTCAAACACTCGCTCGCCGGGCGGGTGCTGATCACCCGTGTTCGTTTCCGGCTGCCCAAACCCTGGCAACCGGTACTGGGCTACCTGGAGCTGGAGCGCAAGATGCTTGAGACCGGCACCTTCACGCCCACACCGCAGCAGGTGGCCGACTGGATCTGCGCCATCCGCCGCGCCAAGCTGCCCGACCCGGCGGTGGTGGGCAACGCGGGCAGCTTCTTCAAGAACCCGGTGGTCACGCCCGAACAGTGCCGCGACATCATCGGCCGCGACCCGGAGGTCGTGCACTACCCGATGCCCGACGGCAGCATGAAGCTCGCGGCCGGCTGGATGATCGACGCCTGCGGCTGGAAGGGCAAAACCGTGGGCCGCGCCGGTGTGTACGACAAGCAGGCGCTGGTGCTGGTGAACCGCGGTGGCGCCATCGGTTCTGAGGTGATGACGCTGGCGTTGGCGATTCAAGAGAGTGTTTACGGGCGGTTCGGGATTCGCCTGGAGACGGAGCCGGTGGTGGTCTAAGGTTTCGCCCCGGCCTCGAACCAGCGCTTCAGCACATCACGCTCCTGCGCGGTGATCTGGGTCGCGTTGTTCATCGGCATCAACTTGAGCACCACCGCCTGCTGGTACACCGCCTGGGCATTGCGCACCAGCAGCTCGGGTGTGTGCAGCTGGATCGCCTTGCTGGCCAGCTGCTCGTTGTGGCACATGCTGCAGCGCTGCGCCACGACCTGCTGCACCTGCGCAAACGCCGGCGGCGCAGCAGCCGCAGAGACCGTGGGTGAAGCGGCCGGCATCGACGCCGTGACCACCCCCGCCAACAACACCATGCCAACGATCGCATAGGCCCAGGGCACAGGCTGCCCCGTCGCCAGCGCCTTGTGTCGCAACACGAACGACTGCCGGATCAGCGCGCCCGACAACATCATCACCACCAGCACCGCCCAGTTGTAAGGCCCGCTGTAGAGAAAACCGTAGTGGTTGCTCAGCATCGTGAGGATCACGGGGAGCGTGAAATACGTGTTGTGCACGCTGCGCTGCTTGCCACGCTTGCCGTGGATCGGATCGACCGGCAGCCCGGCTCGCAAGGCCGCGACCACCTTGCGCTGGCCGGGGATGATGACCATCAGCACATTGCCGCTCATGGTGGTGGCGATCATGGCGCCCACCAGCAAGAAGGCAGCGCGCCCGGCAAACAGCTGGCACGACAACCACGACGCGAACACGATGAACCCGAACACCAGCAGGCCGACGATCACATCGCCGTTCTTGCGCTGCCCAAACAAGCGGCAGATGCCGTCGTAGATCGCCCAAAAGGCCACGAAGAAACCGAGCGAGGTGGCAATCGCCGCTGCCGGCGACCAGTCGAACACGTTCTTGTCGATCAGGAAGCTGCTGGCGTTGGCCAGGTAGAGCACCGTGAACAAAGCGAATCCGGTGAGCCAGGTGGAGTAGCTCTCCCACATCGACCAGTGCAGCTTCTCGGGCAGTTGGGCCGGCGACACCGGGTACTTCTGCTGGTGGTAGAAGCCGCCGCCGTGCACCGCCCACATCTCGCCGCCGATGCCTTTGTCACGCGCCTTGGCGTCTTGCGGCGGCGTGAGGCCGTTGTCGAGCGCCACGAAGTGGAACGAAGCACCGACCCAGGCAATGCCGGTGATCACATGGGCCCAGCGCAGCAGCAGGTTGAGCCAGTCGAGCAGGTAAGCGTCCATCAGCGAGTTTCTGTGTATACAGTTCAGCTGCCGCGGTAGGTGGAGTAGGCCCAGGGGCTGGCGAGCAAGGGCACGTGGTAGTGCGCAAGCGGATTCGAGAGGCCGAAGTCGATCGGCACGGCATCGACAAACGGCGGCTGGGGCAAGACCACGCCACGCCCGCGGAAGTACTCTGCCACCTCGAACAACAAACGATAGGTGCCCGTCTTGAAGTTGCTGTCGTCCAGCAAGGGGGCGGCGGCCCGACCATCGTGGTTGAGCGCCAGCTGTTTGATCAGCGTGAGCTGCCCGCCGTCCACCCGATACAGCGCGACCAGCATGCCGGCAGCGGGGCAGCCATTCATCGTGTCGAGCACATGCGTTGTGAGTTGGCCCATGGTGACCCTGCTTTCAAAAATTGGCTTGCAAAACAGGTTGCAAGACCTGCAAAAGTGTATACAGTTTGTCGAACGCAGAAAAGCCGATTTCACATGCCCCGCGCCACCACCTTGCACGCCATCCGCCCCGTGGGTCGTGGCCCACGTGCCGGCGCCAAGCCAGGCAAGAAGCAAGTTCCGCGCACAAGCGCCGCCCCGGCCGACGACACCAGCCTGCAAACCACCACCACCCGGCGCATCGCAGAGTCGATCACCGCCGCCATCGTCGAGCGGCGGCTGATGCCCGGCACCAAGCTGGCCGAGCAAAAGATCGCCGACATCTTCAAGGTGTCACGCACCATCGTGCGGCAGGCGCTGCACCAGCTGAGCCGCGACAAGCTGGTCACGCTGGAGCAGGCGCGCGGCGCCCGGGTCGCGCAGCCCAGCGTGGAAGAGGCGCGCCAGGTGTTCGAGGTGCGCCACATGCTGGAGTCGGCCATGATCAAGCGCGCGGCCAGCGAGCTCACACCCGCCCACATTGCCGACCTGCGCGCCCATTTGCGAGACGAGCAGGCCGCCGTGCAGCGCACCGACGTGTCGGGCCGCACCCAGTTGCTGGCCGACTTTCACGTGGTGTTGGCGCGCATGCTGGGCAACGAGGCCCTGGCCGACATCTTGCGAGAGCTGGTGTCACGCAGCTCGCTCATTTCGCTGATGTACCAGTCGGCCCATTCGGCCGAACATTCGTTCGCCGAACACGTGGCCATCGTCGACGCGCTTGAAAAGCGCGACGCGCGAGCCGCGGTCAAGTTGATGCAAAGCCATCTGCACAACGTCGAGCGCAACCTGCGGCTCAACCCGCGCGTGCCCGACCTCGAATCCGTCCTGCGACCGGAGGACTGACACACATGAGCCAGGACACCTACCCGAGAGACATGGTCGGCTACGGCCGCAACCCGCCGCACGCCCAATGGCCGGGCGGCGCGAGGATCGCCGTGCAGTTCGTCCTGAACTACGAAGAAGGCGGCGAAAACAGCCCGCTGCACGGCGACCCGACCTCCGAGACCTTTCTCTCCGAGCTGATCACCGCCCAGGCCTACGAAAGCCGGCACATGACCATGGAGTCAATGTACGAGTACGGCTCGCGCGTGGGTGTGTGGCGCATCCTGCGTGAGTTTGAAAAACGCCAGTTGCCACTCACCGTGTTCGGCGTGGGCATGGCCTTGCAGCGTTACCCCGAGCTGCTGGCGTGTTTCATGGAAAACGACTACGAGATCGCCAGCCACGGCCTGCGCTGGATTCACTACCAAAACCTGCCCGAAGCCACCGAGCGCCACCACCTCGACCTTGCCACCCAGGTGTTGCGCGACATGACCGGCGGCACCTGGCCGCTCGGCTGGTACACCGGGCGCGACAGCCCCAACACCCGCCGCCTGTTGGTCGACCACGGCGGCTACGAATACGACAGCGATTACTACGGCGACGACCTGCCCTTCTGGACGCCAGTGACCAAGAGCGACGGCAGCGTGGTGCAGCACCTGGTGGTGCCCTACTCGCTCGACACCAACGACATGCGCTTCGTGCAGACCCAGGGCTTTAACACCGGCGAGCACTTTTTTACCTACCTGCGCGACAGCTTCGATGCGCTCTATGCCGAAGGCGACACGGCCCCGAAGATGATGAGCATCGGCATGCACTGCCGGCTGCTCGGCAAGCCGGGGCGCATTAACTCTCTGCAGCGTTTTCTCGACCATGTGCTCGCACACAACAAGGTGTGGGTGTGCCGGCGCATCGACCTTGCGCGGCACTGGAAGCAACACTTTCCGGCGCCCGCATGAGCCTGATTCTTGATTCACTGAACCGAGCGACGCTCACCGAAGCGGCGCAGATGCTCGATGGCGTCTACGAACACTCGCCGTGGATTGCCGAGGCTGCAATCGCACAGCGTCCGTTCAAGAGCCTGGCCCACCTGAAACACACCATGGCCCAGGTGGTGAGAGACGCTGAGCGAGCCGGCCAGCTCGCGCTGATTCGCGCCCACCCACAGCTCGCCGGCAAGCTGGCCGAGCTGGGGCAGCTCACCGCCGAATCGACCCACGAACAAGCCACCGCCGGCCTCAAGGCCTGCTCGCCCGAAGAGCTGGCAGCACTGCAACGGCTCAACGCCGAGTACCAGGCCAAGTTTGGCTGGCCTTTCATCGTGGCGGTGCGTGGCCCGCGTGGCACCGGCCTCACGCGGGCCGAGATCATCAGCACCTTGGCGCGCCGGCTCGAAAACCACGCCGACTTCGAGCTCGCCGAGTGCCTGCGCCACATCCACCGCATCGCCGAGATACGCCTCAACGACAAGTTTGGCGTGGAGCCGACCCTGGGCAACCAGGTCTGGGACTGCGCCGAGCTGCTGGCGCAGCACAGCGACGTGGCCGACGCGCTCACGGTCACCTACCTCACGCCCGCGCACCAGGCCTGCCAGCGCCAGCTCGCGCACTGGATGCGCGACTGTGGCTTCGACGAAGTGAGTGTCGACGCGGTGGGCAACGTGGTCGGGGTGTACCACGGCACCAACGAAGAAGCGCCGCGCCTGCTCACCGGCAGCCACTTCGACACCGTGCGCAACGGCGGCAAGTACGACGGCCGCCTGGGCATCTTTGTGCCCCTAGTGTGCGTGCGCGAACTGCACCTGCAAAAAAAGCGCCTGCCCTTCGACCTGGAGGTGATCGGCTTCGCCGAAGAAGAAGGCCAGCGTTACAAGGCCACCTTCCTCGGCTCGGGCGCGGTGATCGGGCGCTTTGACCACAGCTGGCTCGACCAAAAAGACGCCAACGGTGTGAGCATGCGCGAGGCCATGGTTGCGGCCGGCCTGGCCCCGAACGACATCGCCGCCTTGAAACGTGATCCGTCGCGCTACATGGGCTTCGTCGAGGTGCACATCGAACAAGGCCCGGTGTTGAACGAGATCGACCTGCCGCTGGGCGTGGTCACCTCCATCAATGGCAGCGTGCGCTACCTGGGCGAGATGGTGGGCGTGTCATGCCACGCCGGCACCACGCCGATGGACCGGCGGCGCGACGCTGCCGCCGGTGTGGCCGAGCTGCTGCTCTATGTGGAAAAGCGCGCTGCGCAGGTGCCGCACCTGGTGGGCACGGTGGGCATGCTCAATGTGCCCAGTGGCTCGATCAACGTGGTGCCGGGGCGCTGCCAATTCAGCCTCGACATTCGCGCCACCACCAACGAGGTGCGTGATGCGATGGCGCACGACGTGCTCTCCGAGCTGAAACGCATCACCGACCGGCGCGGCCTGCACTGCTCGCTTGAAGAAACCGTGCGCGCCAGCGCCGCACCGAGTGCACCCGAGTGGCAAGCCCGCTGGGAGCGCGCAGTCGAATCGCTCGGCCTGCCGGTCTTTCGCATGCCCAGCGGCGCCGGCCACGACGCGATGAAGCTGGACGAGGTGATGCCGCAAGCCATGCTCTTCGTGCGCGGCGGCAACTCGGGCATCAGCCACAACCCGCTGGAGAC
>JBKJJF010000160.1:0-9351 GCA_046598195.1 Rhizobacter sp.
TTGCAGGAGTTCGGCTTCGAGCCTGATGCGCCCACGTTGGCCGAGAAGATGGAGATCCCGGAAGACAAGATCCGAAAGATCATGAAGATCGCGAAGGAGCCGATCTCCATGGAGACCCCCATAGGCGACGACGACGATTCGCACCTGGGCGACTTCATCGAAGACACCAACAACACCGCGCCGATCGAGGCTGCCATGCAGGCCGGCCTGCGCGATGTGGTGAAAGACATCCTCGACTCGCTGACCCCACGTGAAGCCAAGGTGCTGCGCATGCGCTTCGGCATCGAGATGAGCACCGACCACACGCTGGAAGAGGTAGGAAAGCAGTTCGACGTGACCCGTGAACGCATCCGCCAGATCGAGGCCAAGGCGATTCGCAAGCTCAAGCACCCCAGCCGTTCTGACAAGCTGAGAACCTACTTGGACAATCTCTGATTGACCGGGTAGGCGCCGCCTCAGGCGGCCACGATTGCGAAGCAAGCGCGTCTCGGTTTGCAGCGAAGCCACAAGTTGCCCACGTATCTGGACAAGCTCTGATCTTCAGAAAAGCCCTCAAGCCCCGGCCTAATTCGCCGGGGCTTTTTTCATGTGGGTTGCCATAAACTTCACGCCATGACGCAAATTCTTCAGCGAACCGTCTTGTTCGCCGACTTGCGCGGTAGTACAGCGCTGTACGAAACCCTTGGCAACACCGAGGCCACCACGGTGGTCACGCGCAGCGTGTCGCTGCTCGCACAAATCGTCTCCACCTCGGGCGGGGTTGTCGTCAAAACCCTGGGCGATGGTTTGATGGCGGTGTTTGCCGACCCGGCCGAGGCCGTGGTGGCGGCCGACGAGATGCACGACTCGCTCGACCGCATCGTGCCGCCCAACGCCAACAGTCCCAGCCCGAAGGGCTTCACACCGGTTCTCAAGTTGCAGGTGGGCCTGGCCCACGGGGAAGTGGTCGAGATGTCGGGCGACTGCTTCGGCGACGCCGTCAACGTGGCAGCCCGCTTGCTGGACCACGCTGGTGACAACGAAACGCTGGCAACAGCCAGTGTGGTGGCGGGACTGGCCAGCGACCTGCGCGACCGCTTTCGCAGCCTCGACAAAGTTCAGTTGCGCGGCCGCGTCGAGCCGGTTCACGTGCACCTGCTTGAGGGCCGCCGCTTCGGCGACACCGCCGCCACCGCCTATGGCGAACTCGCACCCAACCTGGAGCCCGAAGGCATACGCCTGATCTGGCTCGACATGAACCGTATCTATGCCGGCCCCAGCCTGCCGGTGGTGCTGGGGCGCAGCCCGCAAGTCACCTATTGCATCGACGACTCGCGCGTCTCACGCTCGCATGCACGCATCGACTGGCACGGCGGTGCCTTCCAGCTCACCGACCTCAGCTACAACGGCACCTATGTGCGCTTCTCCAACGACTCGGAAATCGTCTCGCTGCGCCGCGGCACCTGCACGCTGCACGGCTCGGGGTTGATCGGCTTGGGCGCCACGCTCACCGACCCGACCTCGCCTTGCGTTCGCTTCGAGATCCTGAAATTCGCCGACACCCAGCCTCAGGTTGCGCTTTAGGCTTGCAGCGCGTCGGCCAGCGCCGTCAGGTCGCTGAAAACTCGCGCCTCTTTCCCAACATCGTCAGAAGCCTGTGGCTCGCGCCGCAACCACACGGCCTGCAGCCCGGCATTGAGCGCGCCGCTCACGTCGAGCTCGAAGTCGTCGCCAATGTGCAGCACCTGTGCAGGCTCGAAACCCAGCTCGGCGCACGCGTGATGAAAGATGCGGCTGTCGGGTTTGGCCACGCCAAGAGCGCGCGCCGTCACGCTGCCGCGAAAGAACGGCGCCAGGCCAATGCGATCAAGGTCCGCGTTGCCATTGGTCAAGGCCATCAGTGGATAACGGCGCGACAAGCGCTCCAGCGCCGCCAGCGCGTCGTCGTACAAAACCACCTGCTGCCGTGCTTCGAAAAACACCTCGAACGCCGCTTGCGACAGCGCCGGGTTGTCGCCCGCCAGCAGCAGCGCACGGCGCAGGCTCTCGGCGCGGATGGCGCTCAAGTCATGCCGCCAGTGCGGTCTTTCGGCCGCGACCACATCGCGCAGTGACCGCAGCCCGGCGCGATCGAAGCGATGGGCGGTCGCCGGGGCATGAGCCTGCAACCACGCATGCAAGACCGCTTCGGCCCGGTCAATGGTCGGCCAGATCGGCCAGAGCGTGTCGTCGAGATCGAGCGTCAATGCCCTCGGCAGGGTGTGCATGAGTTGTCGCAGTTGGGGGGTGTACAGGGGTACTGCAACGGGCATTCTCCGCTACAGTCATTTGCATGCTGCGGGCCCTCCATGACACCTGTGCCTGACGACGCCGAACACCAGCGCATGCTGCGAGAGTTGCGCAAGCTCGGCGCGGCGTCAGAGACACAGCTCGACGCCCTGGTGCGCCTGGTGTCGCGGCAACTGGGTTGCCCGGTCGCGTGGCTGGCCTTGCAGACTCACGAAGGCACCCTGTGGCTCAAGGCCGCACTCGGGCTGGCGCCAAGCGGCCTCCCCGACACAGCCGCGGCGCTGATGAGCACCCTGCTCGAGCCCGGCGCTCGCAAGGTATTCACCGACACCCGCAGTGCGGCTGCGCACATCACGGTCGACGAGCGCATCGTGGGCCAGCTGTGCGCCAGCGATCACACGGTTCACACGTTCAGCGAAGACGACCTGGCCAACTTGCGTGACCTGGCCGAGTTGGCCAGCTCCCTGCTCGACACGCAGCTCAAGGAGTGGCGCTGGCGCATGCACACCGAGCGGGTGCGCATGGCAAGCCTGTCCAGCAGCGACTGGTTGTGGGAGAGCGATAACGCCGGGCGCGTGAGCTGGGTCTCGTCGGGCGTCGAACAGCACACCGGCAAGTCACCGAGCGAGATCATCGGTCGCACGCTGGAGCAGATCAACCTGCCGCATGGAGACGACCCGACCCACTCGTGGCAGCGCTACCACGAAGCACGTGCCCAGCGTGCTCCGTTTCGCGACGTGATCGCCGACCGCACCACACCCAACGGCCTCGTCACCGTGAGCATCAGCGGCGTGCCGGTCTTCAGCAGCGACGGCGTCTTTCGGGGCTATCGCGGCACCACCAGCAACATCACCGAGCGCATGAACGCGCAACGTGCGGCGCGCAAGGCCGAGCGCCTGCTCAACGACGCACTCGACAGCCTCACCGCCGGCGTGATGATCACCGACCCGGGCGGCAAGGTGGTGATGGCCAATGCCGTCTGGCGCCACCGCGTCGGCCACTACATGAGCGACGGTGCCACCTGGCCGCAAATCGTGCAGCGCATGGCCAGCGCCGGCGACTACCCCGACGCACACGACCGCGACTCCTTTGTTCGTTGGCGCCTGGGGCTCGCATCAAAGAGCGGCGAGCAACATGAGATGCGTTGGAAAGACCGCTGGATCCTCGTCAGCGACCAACTTCTTGCCGATGGCAGCGCGATCCACCTGTCGGTCGACATCACCGACCGCAAGCTGACCGAGCTCACCCTGGCCGAACAAGGGCGGCAACTGCGCGAGTCACAAGCCCAACTCAGCGCGGTGCTCGAAGCGGTGCCCGACCTGTGGTTCGTCTTCGACGCCAACGGCCACTACCTCAAATGCAGCTCGCAGACCCACCCGATGCTGGTGCATTCGTGGGAGAGCGTTCGCGATAAACCCTTCGAAACCGGCATGCCCAAGGCGGTGGCCGACCTCGCCGTGCCCGCCATCAAGCGCGCTTTGGCTACCGGCGAGGTGCAGCGCATCGACTACGAGCTCACCACCCTGGACGGCGTGGCGCGCAGCTTCGAGGCCCGTATTTCGCCCATGCCAAACGAGCAGGTGCTCTACGTCACCCGCGACCTGACCGAGCTGCGCCACCTTGAGCGCGACGTGCTCATCATGCAGCGTGCACTTGAAGCCGACGCCTCGCTGCCCATGACCGTGGTCGACGCCACACAGCCCGACATGCCGCTGATCTACGTCAACCCGGCCTTCGAGCGCCTCACCGGCTACAGCCGCAGTGAAGTGCTGGGCCGCAACTGCCGCTTCCTGCTGGGCCAGTTCACCGATCAGCCCGCACGCGCGCAACTGCGCGATGCCGTGCGCGACGGCCGTGCCGCCAGCGTCACCCTCACCAACGTGCGCAAGGACGGCACGGTGTTCAGCAACGCCTTGCACGTGGCGCCGGTGCGCGATGCGTCAGGTCAGCTGACCCACTACATCGGCGTGCAACGCGACGTCACCGAACAAAGCCGCGCCGCCGACAAGCTGCGCCTGAGCGAAGAGCTGTACCGCTCGGTGGCGGCCGCCATCAGCGACGGCCTGCTGGTGGTCACGCCCACGCTGGACATCATTGCCATCAACCCGGCCGGTTGCGACATCCTCGGCGTGAACCAGGCCGACGTGGCAGGCCGTGGCGAGGCCTGGCCGTTCGCGTTGCTCGGGGCTGACCAGGCGCCCCTGGCCGCCGAGAACCACCCGGTGACACGCGTCGCCGGCAACGACCAGCCGCTGATAGGCCAGACACTCGCCCTGCGCCGCCCCGATGGGCAGACACGCTGGATCTCGCTCAACGCCCACCCCCTGCAGCTGCGCCCCGAGGGCAGCACCTTCTCGGTGGTGCTGACCTTTCGCGATGTGACTCAGCAGCGTGCCGCCGAGCAGGCGCTGGCCATGGCCGAAGAGCGCTGGAAGTTCGCCCTCGATGGCTCGGGCGACGGCCTGTGGGACTGGGATGGCCGCACCAACAAGTTCTACTACTCCACGCGCTGGAAAGAGATGCGCGGCTACGCCGACCACGAGATCGGCGACACGCCGCACGAATGGCGCTCGCGTGTGCACCCCGACGACCTGCCGCGCGTGATGGCCGCCATACGCAGCCACCACCGCGGCGAGCTGCCGTACTACGACCTTGAGTACCGCGTGCGGCACCGCTCGGGCCACGACGTCTGGATCCGCGACCGCGGCAAGATCGTCCGATACGGCGCCGATGGCAAGGCCGATCGCATCGTCGGCACGCAGTCCGACATCACGCGCCGCAAGCTCGACGATCAAATGCTGCGCGACAAGCAGGCGGCCGAGCTGGCCAACCAGGCGAAGAGCGAATTCCTCTCGCGCATGAGCCACGAGATGCGCACGCCGCTCAACGCGGTGATCGGCTTTTCGCAACTGCTGGGCATGAACCCGAGCGCGCTTGGCGCCGCCACCGTGCGCGAGTACGCCGGCCACGTGCTGGGCGCGGGCGAGCACCTGCTCGCACTGATCGACGACGTGCTCGACCTGCAAAAGATCGAAGACGGCGCGCTGGCACTCGACCTCGGCGCCGTCGACCTGCACGACGTGGTCACACGCGCCATGGAGCTGCTGTGGCCCGCCGCCCAGGCCAGGCAGGTGAGCCTGCACAACCAGCTCAGGCCCGGCGCCTGGGTGCATGCCGATGTGCAGCGCCTGCGCCAGGTGCTGCTCAACATCGGCTCCAACGCCGTCAAGTACAACCGCGTGAGCGGCAGCGTGCAGTGGCGGCTTGAAACCCCGGCCCCCGGCCGCCTGACCCTGTGCGTTGAAGACAACGGCACCGGCATGAGCGCCGAGCAGATGAGCCGCCTGTTCCAGCCCTTCGAACGGCTGGGCCGCGAGACCTCGACCATCGAAGGCACGGGCCTCGGCCTGATCATCTCGCGCAGCCTGATCCAAGCCATCGGCGGGCGCCTGGAGGTGAGCAGCGAAATGGGCCGCGGCACCTGTGTGCGCATTCAGCTGCAGGCGGCCGATGCGCCGCCCAACAGCGCGGCCGAAGCCCCCGTCGAAGCCGCGGTGGTGGTTCAGCCCCTTGCGAAAAACGGCCTGCGCATGCTCTACGTCGAAGACAACCGCCTCAACGCCATCCTGTTCGAAGAGGCCATGCGCATGCACAACCCCCAGATCGAGCTGCGCGTGGCCGAAGACGGCGACCAGGCACTCCTGTTGGCGCAAGACTGGCAGCCCGAGGTGCTGGTGCTCGACGCTCACCTGCCGGGCGCCTCGGGCTTCGAAGTGCTGCGCATGCTGCGCGCCCTGCCCGGCCTCGACAACGTGCCGGCCTACATGTGCTCGGCCGACGCCATGCCCGACGACGTGAAACGTGCCTACGAAGCCGGCTTCATCGGCTACTGGACCAAACCGATCAACGTCAGCTTGGTGCTGGCCGACATCGAGGCGTGCATGCGGCGGGGCCGATAATCGCGGCCTGCCCGCCGCTCTCACCTGGCCCGCCCCTCATGCCGTTTGCCCGCGAACCCGCACCCGCCTCCGGGTCAGCCCCCACCACCGCCATCCTGGTGTGCAACCTCGGCACGCCCGAGGCGCCCACACCCTCGGCCGTGCGACGCTACCTGAGCGAGTTTTTGCACGACCCGCGGGTGATCGAGATCCCGCGCTGGATCTGGTGCTTCATCTTGCACGGCGTCATCTTGCGCACCCGCCCGGCCCAGTCGGCCAAACGTTATGCCAGCGTCTGGACGCCCCAGGGCTCGCCGCTCACTTTCTGGACCGACAAGCAGGCCAAGCTGCTCGCTGGCTACCTGGGCCAGCGTGGCCACCGCGTCACGGTGCGTTTTGCCATGCGTTACGGCGCGCCGTCCGTCGCCTCGGTGCTCGACGAGCTCAAGGCCGGCGGTGCACAACGGGTGTTGGTGCTGCCCATGTACCCGCAGTACTGCGCCGCCACCACCGGCAGCGTGTGCGACGCGGTCTACAAATGGGGCAAGCGTGTACGCAGCCTGCCCGAGCTGCGTTTTATCAACCGCTTCCACGACGACCCGCGTTACATCGACGCGCTCGCCAAGCGGCTGATGGACCACTGGATGACCCACGGCCGCGGCGAGAAGCTGGTGATGAGCTTTCACGGCATGCCCAAACGCACACAAGCACTTGGTGACCCCTATTTCGACGAGTGCATGGAAACCGCCCGCCTGGTCGCCCTGCGGGCTGACGTGAAGCCAGAGAACCTGGTGGTCACCTTCCAGAGCCGCCTGGGCCGGGCCGAATGGCTGCAGCCTTACACCGAACCCACGCTCATCAAACTCGCCCAAGACGGCGTCAAACGTGTCGACGTGATCTGCCCTGGTTTTGTGGCCGACAACCTCGAAACCCTGGAAGAGATCAGCCAGGAAGCGCGCGAAGCCTTTTTGAAAGCCGGAGGCACCGAGTTCAATTACGTGCCCTGCCTGAACGACCAACATGAGTGGATGGCCGCGCTGACCTCGCTCGCCCTGCAGCACCTGCAAGGCTGGGAAACGCGCGCGCCCGAGCCCGCGGCTAGACGCTGATGAGCACGCCGCCTCCTACCGTGCGGCTCGACAAGTGGCTATGGGCTGCCCGCTTCTACAAGACGCGCAGCCTGGCCACCCAGGAGATCGACAAGGGCCGTATTCAGGTCAACGGCCAGGTCGCCAAGCCGTCGCGCGATGTCAAACCGGGCGACCTGATCGAGATTCGTCAAGGCCCGGTGGTGCGCGCCATCGAGGTGCGTGCTCTGAGCAATATGCGTGGTGCCGCCCCGGTGGCGCAGGGGCTGTACGCTGAAACACCCGACAGCGTGGCCCGGCGCGAAGAGGCCGCCCGCCAACGGCGCGAGACCCCGGAGCCTGCGTTGGCCATCGACCAGGGCCGCCCCACCAAGCGCGACCGCCGCCAACTGGCCGACTGGGGCCGCTGGAGCGTCTCGGCCGACCCCGACTGAAATCCCCCCACATCGACCCTTGAAATCCCCGGCGACGCACCCACATGCCCGCCTTCGACAGGTAATCGCCCCATGCAAAACACAGAAAACAGCTCCCAGAACCCCGCGGCCACCGAGCCTGGCGTGGCACCAACGACCGACACCCCCGCCGCCGACCAGCCCTCGCTGGAAGCACGTTTGGCCGAGATGTCCGACGCCTACTTGCGCGCCAAGGCCGAGACGGAAAACATTCGCCGCCGCGCCGACGAAGATGTGGTCAAGGCCCGCAAGTTTGCGGTTGAAAACTTCGCCGACAGCCTGCTGCCGGTGAAAGACAGCCTGGAGGCGGCCATCGCCATCCAGGCCGCCACGCCCGAGCAACTGCTTGAAGGGGTGCACGCCACGCTGCGCCAGCTGTCGCAGGCCCTGGAGCGCAACAAGGTGCTCGAGATCAGCCCCCCCGCCGGCACCAAGTTCGACCCCCACCAGCACCAGGCCATCAGCGTCGTGCCAGCCGAACAAGAGGCCAACACCGTGGTCGCCGTGCTGCAAAAGGGTTATCTCATCGCCGACCGCGTGCTGCGCCCGGCCCTGATCACCGTGGCCGCGCCCAAGTAATCGGAACGCAAGAACGCAGTCCACAAGCGCCGGCCCTTGAAAAGCCCGCACTTATCCACAACTCGAACACATCCAATCTTTCAGTCTCAGGAGCACTCACATGGCAAAGATCATCGGCATCGACCTCGGCACCACCAACTCGTGCGTTTCCATCATGGAAGGCAACACCACCCGGGTGATCGAAAACAGCGAAGGTGCGCGCACCACGCCGTCTATCGTGGCCTACCAGGAAGATGGCGAGATCCTCGTTGGTGCCTCGGCCAAGCGCCAGGCCGTGACCAACCCGCGCAACACGCTGTATGCGGTCAAGCGCCTGATCGGTCGCAAGTTCACCGAGAAGGAAGTGCAAAAGGACATCGGCCTGATGCCCTACCAGATCGTCGCTGCCGACAACGGCGATGCCTGGGTCGAGGTGCGTGGCAACAAGCTCGCGCCGCAACAGGTCAGCGCCGAGATCCTGCGCAAGATGAAGCGCACCGCCGAAGACTACCTGGGCGAGGCCGTCACCGAAGCCGTGATCACCGTGCCCGCCTACTTCAACGACGCGCAGCGCCAGGCCACGAAAGACGCCGGCCGCATCGCCGGCCTGGACGTGAAGCGCATCATCAACGAGCCGACCGCGGCGGCACTCGCCTTCGGCCTCGACAAGACCGACAAGGGCGACCGCAAGATCGCCGTCTACGACCTGGGCGGCGGCACATTTGACGTGTCCATCATCGAGATCGCGGATGTGGACGGTGAAATGCAGTTCGAAGTGCTGTCGACCAACGGCGACACCTTCCTTGGCGGTGAAGACTTCGACCAGCGCATCATCGAATACATCATCGCCGAGTTCAAGAAGGAACAGGGCGTCGATCTGGGCAAGGACGTGCTCGCCCTGCAGCGCCTGAAAGAAGCCGCCGAGAAAGCGAAGATCGAGCTGAGCAACAGTGCGCAGACCGACATCAACCTGCCCTATGTCACGGCCGACGCGTCGGGGCCGAAGCACCTGAACATCAAGCTCACCCGCGCCAAGCTGGAGAGCCT
>JBKJJF010000282.1:0-16535 GCA_046598195.1 Rhizobacter sp.
CTGCCCGACGCGCCTGTGATCCAGTAGAGCCCTGCACTTGTCCTGGAGATTCCGATGATGAACACCTCGCTTCTTCGCCCGCTCTCGCTGGCTGGCCTGCTGGCGCTCAGCATGTCGGCTCAGGCCCAAACCGCCCCGCCGATCAAGCCCGGTCTTTGGCAAGTGCACAGCGAGCGCGAGACCGATGGCCAAAAGGCGCCCGATCTCGGCGAACATTTCAAGAGCATGTCACCCGCCATGCGCCAGCGCATGGAAGCGAGCATGAGGCAGCACGGCATCGACATGAGTGGCCCGCCCGGGCAGATGAAGATGTGCCAGACGCGCGAGTCGCTCGACCAGGGCAAATGGCAGGGCGAACAGGGTGCCTGCAAGACCGATTTCACGACCCGCAGCAGCGGCGTGTGGAAATGGAAATCCACCTGCAGCCAGCCGCCCTCGGTGACCGACGGCGAAGCGGCCTTCACCGGGCCGGAGAGCTACACCGTGAAGAGCACCACCTCGATGACGATGCAGGGCCAGGCCCACGTCACCAAGATGACGCTCAAGGCCAAGTGGCTGGGCGCCGATTGCGGTGACCTGAAGCCGCTGCAGATCAAGCCGCCCGCCGCCAAGCCCTGAGCGGCTGCTTCAGATCAGTCGGTCATCAACGTCCACTTGCTGCCGCTGGCGGCCGATTCGATCACCTTCTCAACAAAGCGCACCCCGCGCACGCCATCGGCGAGCGTCGGGTAGTCGGCCCGCATCGGGTCAGCCGCCACGCCGGCTTGTCGCGCGCGGATGTCAGCCGCCACGCCCAGGTAGATGTTGGCAAAGGCCTCGATGAAGGCCTCGGGGTGGCCGACGGGCAGGCGCGTGGCGTTCTTCGCCGAGTCGCTCAAGCCGGGTGAGCCGCGCGTGAGGATGCGGCGAGCGCCGTCGATGGGTGAGTGCACCAGGTGGTTCGGGTCTTCCTGCCGCCAGTCAAGCGCGCCCAGGCTCCCGAACACACGCAGGCGAATGTCGTTCTCGCAACCCGTCTCTACCTGCGAGGCCATCAGCACGCCGCGTGCGCCGCTGGTGAAGCGCAGCAGCACGCTGGCGTCGTCATCGAGCCGGCGGCCGGGGATGAAGGCGGTGAGGTCGGCGCACAGGCTGTCGATGTCGAGCCCCGTGACGGTGCACAGCAGGTTCTCGGCATGTGTGCCCACATCGGACAGCGCGCCGCCCGGCCCGCTGCGTGCGGGGTCGGTGCGCCACGCATCGCCGGTCTCACCCGTGAGCAGCTGCGGTGCAAGCCAGCCCTGGTGGTACTCGACCACCACCTTGTGGATGACACCGATGCTGCCGGCACGCACCATGGCACGCGCCTCGCGCACCATCGGGTAGCCGGTGTAGTTGTGCGTCACTCCAAACACCGTGCCGGCCCGCGAGACGGCTTGCAGCAGGTCTTGCGCCTGCGCGCTGGTGTGCACCAGGGGCTTGTCGCACACCACATGGATGCCGGCCTCGGTGAAAGCCTTGGCCACCGGGTGGTGCAGATCGTTGGGCGTGACGATAGAGACGAAGTCGACGCGCTCGCCGGCCGGGCGCTCCAGCTCGTCGGCCAGCAGCGCCTGCCAGCTGGCGTGGTTGCGCGCATCGGGCAGGCCGAGATCGCGGCCCGAAGCGATGGCCTTGTCCGGCTGCGACGAGAGCGCGGCCGAGACGAGCTGCATCTGGCCATCGAGCGACATCGCGCGCCGGTGCACCGAGCCGATGAAGGCGCCGCGGCCGCCGCCGACCATCGCGTAGCGCAGCGGTCGGGTGGAAGAGTTGGTCATGAGGAAGCCTGGCGGTTCTTGGCGAAGGCGGCGTCGAAGGCGCCAACGGCCGGTTTGAAATCGAGCCGCCGGCAGAAGGCGGCGCTCTCTGTGGCGCCGTGGATGCGGTCCATGCGGCTGTCTTCCCACTCCACGCTCAACGGGCCGGCGTAGCCGATGTCGTTGAGCGCGACGATGATGGATTCGAAGTCAATCATGCCGCGGCCCACGCTGCGGAAGTCCCAGTGGCGGCGGGCATCGCCAAAGCTGGTGTGGCCCCCGAACACGCCCACGCTGCCGTCGCCCTTGCCCCACCACACGTCTTTCATGTGGGCGTTGTAGATGCGATCAGGGAAGCGTCGCAAGAACCGCACGTAGTCCACGCCCTGATAGGCGAGGTGGCTGGGGTCGAAGTTGAAGCCGAAGCGGCGGTGGTGCTGGACCGCGGCCAGCGCCCGCTCGCTGCTGGCGATGTCGAACGCGATTTCGGTGGGGTGCACCTCGAGCCCGAAGTTCACGTCGCACTGCTCGAAGCTGTGAAGAATGGGCGCCCAGCGTTTGGCGAAATCGGCGAATCCCTTGTCCCAGTAGGCCTGCGAGGTGGGTGGAAAGGCATACACCGCGTGCCAGATTGACGAGCCGGTGAAGCCGGTGACGGTCTTCACGCCAAAGGCAGCCGCGGCGCGCGCGGTGTCTTGCATTTCGCGGGCGGCGCGCTGGCGCACGCCTTCGGGGTCGCCGTCTCCCCACACGTGGTCGGGCAGGATGGCTTCATGCCGCTCGTCGATCAGGTCGCACACCGCCTGGCCCACCAGGTGGTTGGCGATGGCAAAGCACTGCAGGCCGTGGTCGGCCAGGTGCTCGCGTTTGTGTTTCACATATTGCGGGTCGGAAATCGCCTGTTGCACGTTGAAGTGGTCGCCGCCGCAGGCCAACTCCAGGCCGTCGTAGCCCATGCGCTTGGCCAGCGGGGCCAGCTCGGCCAAGGGCAGGTCGGCCCATTGGCCGCTGAAGAGGGTGATGGGTCTTGGCATGGCGACTCCTTGCAGGTACTACACCGACCGCTTGTGGTCGAGGAATGAAGCGAGTGAAGCGTCGCGACAGATCTAGCAACACCCGTGGAGCCGGCTTTGCCGGTCCACTGGGTGGCGCCCCTTGGGGGCCGAGCCCGGACACAAACAGGCCTGAGGACCTGTTTGTGCCTGGCGAGGAGCTGGGCCTCTGGCCCAGCGCGGCCTGCAAGGCGGAAGCGAAGCGACTGGGGGGCCGAGTTAGAACGGCGAGTCAGGGAAATAGAACTGCTTGGCGTTCTCTTTGGTGATCAGCACCGACGGGATGATGGTCGTGGCCGGCAGCTTCTCGCCCTTCAAGCGCGCTTCAGCGGTGAGCTTGATCGCGTCGTAGATGAACTTGGGCGAGTAGGACACGTTGGCTTGGATGCGCGGGTCTTTGCCGTCCATCAGCGTCTTGATCATGCCCTTGGCACCGGCGCCACCGAACACGATTCGGATGTCGGTGCGCTTGGCCTGGTCGATGGCCTTGAGCACGCCCACAGCCATGTCGTCGTCGGCTGCCCACACGGCGTCGATCTGCTTGAAGCGTGTCAGGTAGTCTTGCATCACCTTGAACGCGTCGTCGCGGTTCCAGTTGGCGTACTTGGCATCCAGCAGCTTGATGTCGGGGTAAGCCTTCAGCACGCTGTTGAACGCGTCCAGGCGCTCGGTGTCAATGGTGGTGGCGATGCCGCGCATCGCGACGATGTTGCCCTTGCCGCCCAGCGCCTTCGCCAGGTACTCGGCCGGCACCTTGCCGAAGGCGGTGTTGTCACCGGCCACGTAAGCGTCTTGCGCGCTGGTGTCGGTGAGGCCACGGTCGACCACCGTGACGTACACACCCTTGCCCTTGACCTGGGCCACGGGCTTGGTGAGTGCGGCGGACTCGAAGGGGAAGACCACCAAGGCGTTGATCTTGTTGGCCGTGACCAGGTCTTGCAGCTGGTTGGCTTGCTCACCCGCGTTGGCGGCCGTCTTCAAGGTGATCTTGAGGTCGGGGTACTTCTTCTCCAGTTCTTTCTTGGCCTCGTTGGCCCACCAGACGATGCCGCCGGTGAAGCCGTGGGTAGCCGCCGGAATGGCCACGCCGAGGTTGACTTTGTTCTGCGCCAGGGCGCCCGTGGCAATGCTGAGCGCACCAGCCGCGGTGGCGGCGATGGCGAGCAGGCGAACAGCAAATTTCATGGTGTTGTCTCCGTTTTTTGAGTGGGGAAAAGAAACGCAGCATGCCGCTGCAGCAAGGGAACCGAAGGGCGGTGGGCGCTCATCGAAGCCTCACCGTTGACGCCGCTGCATGAAGGCCACGACGATGATCACGAAGCCCTGCACCGCCGCGTTGAGGTAGACGCTGATGATGCTGGTGAGGTTCAATATGTTGCTGATGACGGAGAGCAGCACCGCGCCGACCACCGTGCCGGTGATGCTGCCGGCGCCGCCCTTGAGCGCGGTGCCGCCGACGATCACCGCGGCAATCGCTTCCAGCTCCCACAAGAGGCCGGTGGTGGGCGAGGCCGAGCCGAGGCGTGGCACGTAGAGCAGCGTCGCAATGCCCACGCACACGCCGAGCAGCACGTAGGTGATGACCTTGATGCGGTCGACGTCGACCGCCGCATAACGCGCCACCTGCTCGTTGGAGCCGATGGCCTGCACGTAGCGGCCGTAGGCAGTGCGATTGAGGATCACGCCGCCGATCACGGCGACGGCGATGAACACCCACACCGGCAGCGGCACGCCCAGCACGCTCGCGTAGTAAACCGGGCTATAGGCGTCGGCCAGCGTGTTGTCGAGCGTGATCGCCCCTCCGTTGGAGAAGTAGGTGAGGTAGGCGCGAAAGATGCCCAGCGTGCCCAGGGTCACGATGAAGGGCTCGATGCGGCCCTTGGTGATGAGCAGGCCGTGCGCCAGGCCGAAGAGCGCGCCCAGCAGCAACGCGAAGCCCATGCCGAGTGCCACCACCATCACCTGCGAGGTGACCGATGCCGCGATCGCATTCATGAACAGGATCACGCAGCCCGCAATCAGCGCGGCCATCGAGCCCACCGACAAGTCGATGCCACCCGAGATGATGACGAAGCACATGCCCACCGCAATGATGCCGATGAAGGCGGTGCGGGTGAGCACGTTCATCGCGTTGTCGAGCGTCGCGAAATCTCTGTTGAGCCAGGTGCCGGCGATGCACAGCAGCACCAACCCAAGGATGGGCCCGAGGCCGTGCAGGCGCGTGCGCCAGGCGGCCGGTTGGCGAGCTGCGGCGTCAGTGCGTTCCGGTGGCATGGGCGATGAGCTCCTCTTCAGTCAAATGGGTGGCGTCCAGCGTGGCCTGCAGCCGGCCGGCGCGCATCACCACCACGCGGTGGCACAGGCCTATCAGTTCCATCAGCTCGGACGAGACGACGATCACGGCCAGGCCTTCTTGCGCCAGGCGCTGGATCAGGAAATAGATGTCGCGCTTGGCGCCCACGTCGACGCCGCGGGTCGGCTCGTCGAGCACCACCACGCGCGGGCCGGGGTGCAGCACCTTGGCCAGCGCAAGCTTCTGCTGGTTGCCGCCGGAAAGCGATGACGCCGGCGCCTCCAGGTTGCCGGTGCGGATGCCAAAGGCATCGATTGCCTCGCGCAGGGCGCGTTGCTCGGCGGCCGGCCGCAACCACGGGCGGGCGTAACGCGACACCGCCATCAGCGTGAGGTTCTCGCGCAGGCCGAAGCCCACGTGCAGGCCCTTGCCCTTGCGGTCTTCGCTCAGGTAGGTGATGCCGTGGTCCGCTGCCTCGCGCGGGTTGCGCAGGCGCACGGGTTGGCCGTCGATCTCGATCTGGCCCGTGCAGGCGCGCAGGCCGAGCAGGCCTTCGAAGAGTTCGGTGCGTCCGGCGCCGACCAGCCCGGCGAAACCGAGGATTTCGCCGGGGCGCACTTTGAAGGCGATGTCGGTGGCCCAACCCGGCACGCTGAGCTGCTTCACTTCGAGCAGCGGCTTGGTGCCCGCGGGCGGTGGTTCTTTCGGGGGGTAGAGGTCGGCCAGCTCGCGGCCCACCATCAGCTGCGCCATCTGCTGGCGCGTGAGCTTGGCGGTGGCTTCGCGCGCCACGAAGCGGCCGTCGCGCATGACCACCACCTCGTCGGTCACGCGCTGCACTTCGTCGAGCTTGTGTGAGATGTAGAGGAGGGTCACCCCGTCGGCCTTGAGCTGGGCCATGAGCGCGAACAGGCGCTCGGTCTCGCCGGGCGTGAGCGTGGCGGTGGGTTCATCCATGATCAGTAGGCGGGCCTTGCGGGCGAGTGCGCGCGCGATCTCGACCAACTGTTTCTCGGCCACGATGAGGTGCTTGACGGGCGTGTCGGGGTGGGTGTTCAGGCCGACCTGTTGCAGCACGCGGGCGGATTCAGCGCGCATCGCGTCGTCGTCGAGCAGCCAGCCCTTCTTTCGCTCATGGCCAAGAAAGATGTTCTGCGCGATCGTGAGGTCATCGGCGAGGTTGAATTCCTGATGGATGAGCACGATGCCTTCGGCCTCGGCAGCGCGCGAGCCGCTGAAGCTCATCGGCTGGCCGTTGATACGCATCTCACCGCCGCTCATCTGCTCGTAGCCGGCAAGGATCTTCATCAGCGTGGATTTGCCGGCGCCGTTTTCGCCCAGCACACCGACCACGCGGCCGGGTTGCAACGCGAAGCTCACGCCGTGCAGAACCTGCACCGGGCCGAAGGCCTTGCGCAGATCGATGAACTCCACCGAGACGCTCATGACGCGATCACCCCACGCGCTTTCAGCGTCTCGTGCATGGCGAGAACGCCCGCACCGATCACGCCAGCCTGGTCGCCGAGCGGCGTGTACTGGATCTGCAGGTGGCGCGTGGAGAGCGCCAGCGATCGGTGGTAAATGCTTTGCCGCAGCGAGGCCAGGAACAGCGGCCCGATGCGCGTGACGCCGCCGCCGATGAACACATGCGACGGGTTGAAGAAGTTGACGATGGACGCGAGCATTTGGCCGATCAGCGTGCCGGCGCGCTGGATGATGGCGTTGGAGGAGGCATCGCCCGCGCGGCTGGCCTGGGCCACGTCTTGCGGCGTGATGACGCCGCGCTCGGCCAGCACCGCAGCAAGCATCGGGCTTTCGCCGGCACGCGCCGCGTCGGTGGCCTGCTGCGCGATGGCGGGGCCGGCAGCCATCGCTTCCACGCAGCCGAGGTTGCCGCAGGTGCAGCGCGGGCCGTGAGGGTCGACGCAGATGTGGCCCACGTCTCCGGCCGAACCATTGGCGCCGCGGTAGACCTCGCCGTGGCACACGATGCCACAGCCGATGCCGGTGCCGATCTTGATCACGAGAAAATTCTGCAGGCTGCGCTGCAGGCGCCACAGCTCGCCGAGCGCCATCAGGTTCACGTCGTTGTCGACGAAGACGGGTGCGCTGTAGTCGGCGCGCAGGTCATCGCGAATCGAGAAGCTGTCCCACTCGGGCATCAGCGGTGGGTTGACGAGTTGCCCGCTTTCGAAGTCCACCGGGCCGGGCACGCCGATGCCAATGGCGATCACGTCGCGCGCCTTGCGGCCGCATTGCGCCAACAACTCGGCCATCAGCGCCCGCACGCGCGACAGCAGCAGGCCGGGGCCGCGGCGCACGTCGGCGGCTTCACCGTGGCGGGCCAGCACACGCAGATCGGGCGTGAGTACCGCCACTTCGAGTCCCGTGGCGCCGAGGTCGGCCGCCAGCAGCACGCCCAGGCCGTGGTTGAGACGCAGGGTTTCCGGGCGACGGCCGCCCGACGAGACTTGCAGACCAGCCTCTTCAAGCAGGCCCTGGGCGATCAGGCCCGCCACCGTGGCGTTGACGCGCGTCTTGGAGAAAGCGGCACGCTGCGCGACCGCATCGCGCGACAGACCACCGCACCAGAACACACTGTCCAGCACGGTCAATTCACTGCGCGATAGATCGGCCCATCGGCTCACACGCTGTCTCCAAGCGGCCATCTGACGTGGCTCGATCGGCGCATGCTAGGGTGGCAACTTCTGCCGCGCAAGTTCGATCTTAGAACTGTTTTGGGTCAAACTGGCACCCAAGAAGAAGCCCGCAGCTGCAAACAGGTGCGGGCTCTTGTTCGGCGCCAGGCCGAAGACCGGAAGTGGTGCTACTTCTTCATGAAGCGGCGCAAAGCGGCCACTTGTGCCGCCAGGCTCACCAACTCGTTCTGGATCTTGGCCTGGTCAAGCTCGCTCTTCGCGTTCTTGAGGGCTTCTTCAGCCAGCTTCTGGGCTTCGACGGCCTTGGCTTCGTCCAGGTCCTTGCCGCGGATGGCGGTGTCGGCCAGCACGGTGACCGTGCCTGGCTGCACTTCGAGAATGCCGCCGGCCACGAACACGAACTCTTCTTCGCCAGTGTCGGCGCGCAAGATGCGCACAGCGCCCGGTTTGATGCGGGTGATCAAAGGCGTGTGACGCGGGTAGATCCCGAGCTCGCCCAGTTCACCCGGCAAGGCGACAAACTTCGCTTCGCCCGAGAAGATGCTCCCTTCGGCGGAAACGACGTCTACGTGCAGGGTTGCCATGTGTTTTCCTTGGGTGAGAAGAGGTCAGTAAAACGCTGCTTACTGAATCTTCTTCGCCTTCTCGAAGGCTTCATCAATCGTGCCGACCATGTAGAAGGCCTGCTCGGGCAGCGAGTCGCACTCGCCGGCCACGATCATCTTGAAGCCACGGATGGTTTCTTTCAGTGGCACATACTTGCCCGGCGAGCCGGTGAAGACTTCGGCCACGTGAAAAGGCTGCGACAAAAAGCGCTGGATCTTACGGGCGCGGGCCACAGCCAGCTTGTCTTCAGGGGCCAGCTCGTCCATGCCCAGAATGGCGATGATGTCGCGCAGCTCTTTGTAGCGCTGCAGCGTGCCTTGCACCGCACGGGCGGTGTTGTAGTGCTCTTCGCCGACCACGTTCGGGTCGAGCTGGCGCGAGGTCGAGTCGAGCGGGTCCACAGCGGGGTAAATGCCGAGCGAAGCGATATCACGCGACAGCACCACGGTCGAATCCAAGTGGGCGAAGGTGGTGGCAGGCGACGGGTCGGTCAAGTCGTCGGCGGGAACGTAAACGGCTTGAATCGACGTGATCGAGCCGACCTTGGTCGACGTGATCCGCTCCTGCAATCTGCCCATTTCTTCGGCCAGCGTCGGCTGGTAGCCCACGGCGGAAGGCATGCGGCCCAGCAGCGCCGACACTTCGGTACCGGCCAGCGTGTAGCGGTAGATGTTGTCGACGAAGAAGAGAACGTCTTTGCCTTCATCGCGGAACGACTCGGCGATGGTCAGGCCCGTCAGTGCCACGCGCAGACGGTTGCCCGGGGGCTCGTTCATCTGGCCGTAAACCATGGCGACCTTCGAATCTTCGAGCTTCTCCTGGTTCACGACGCCGGAGTCCGACATCTCGTGATAGAAGTCGTTGCCCTCGCGGGTACGCTCGCCCACACCAGCAAACACCGACAGGCCGCTGTGTGCCTTGGCGATGTTGTTGATGAGTTCCATCATGTTCACGGTCTTGCCCACGCCGGCACCGCCGAACAGGCCGACCTTGCCGCCCTTGGCAAACGGGCACACCAGGTCAATCACCTTGATGCCGGTTTCCAACAAGTCTTGCGAGGGGTTCAACTCGTCGTAAGCCGGCGGCTTGCGGTGAATGGACATCGTGAGCTCCTGGCTCACCGGGCCCCGCTCGTCGATGGGCGCGCCCAGCACGTCCATGATGCGGCCGAGGGTCGCACGACCCACCGGCACCATGATCGGCTTGTTGGTGTTCTTCACCATCAGGCCGCGGCGCAGGCCATCGGAGGACCCCAGCGCAATCGTGCGCACCACGCCGTCGCCCAGCTGTTGCTGCACTTCGAGCGTGAGGTTGGAGCCTTCCAGCTTCAATGCGTCGTAAATCTTGGGCATTGCGTTGCGGGGGAACTCAACGTCCACCACCGCGCCGATGCACTGAACAATTTTGCCTTCTGTGGTAACCGCAGCCATGTTCGTATCCTTTGAAATTCGATTCTTGATTCTTAAACCGCAGCCGCGCCGGCCACGATCTCGGACAGTTCTTTGGTGATCGCCGCCTGCCGCGTCTTGTTGTAGACCAGCTTGAGCTCGCCAATCACGCTGCCTGCGTTGTCGGTGGCCGACTTCATGGCCACCATGCGCGCAGACTGCTCCGACGCCATGTTCTCGGCCACCGCCTGGTAGACCAGGGCTTCGGTGTAGCGAACCAGCAGCTCATTGATCACCGAGGGGGCGTCGGGCTCATAGATGTAGTCCCAACCCTGTTGGCCCTTGTCGACGGCCATGCTCTCTGCCGTCAGGGGCAACAGCTGCTGCACCACCGGCTCCTGCTTCATCGTGTTGATGAAGCGGGTGTAGCAGAGGTACACCGCCGACAGCTTGCCTTCGGCATACGCGTCGAGCAGCACTTTCACCGGGCCGATCAACGTCTCGAGGTGCGGCTTGTCACCCAGCTGGGTGGCGTGTGACACCACGCGGGCGCCGATGCGGTTGAGAAAGCCCAGGCCCTTGTTGCCAATGGCCACGGCTTCGCTCTTCATGCCGGCGGCCTCAAGCTCTTTGAGCTTGAGGGTGACGGCACGCAGCACGTTGGTGTTCAAGCCGCCGCACAAACCCTTGTCGGTGGTGACCACGATGAAGCCGGTGGTCTTGGCGCCTTCGTGCTTCACCATGAACGGGTGTTTGTACTCGGGCGTGGCCTGTCCCAGATTGGCCGCGAGGCTGCGGATTTTCTCGGCGTACGGGCGTGCGTGGCGCATGCGCTCCTGCGCCTTGCGCATCTTGGAGGCGGCAACCATCTCCATGGCTTTGGTGATCTTCCGGGTGTTCTCCACCGATTTGATCTTGCCGCGTATCTCTTTTCCTGCTGCCATGTTTAGCTCCAGTCAGTCATGACTCAAGCGAAAGACTTCTTGAAGGCGGCAACCGCAGCGTTCAGGTCCGCCTCACCCTGCTGGCAGGACTTCTTGAAAGCTGCCTTTTCCGCGCTGTCATCGCTCTTCGGGTCTTTGGCATCCCACTTCTTGCCGTCGCGTTCCATCTTGGCAAGCAAGTCGGCGTGGCTGGTCTTCAGGAACTGATGCAGGCCGCTCTCGAATGCAAGAGCTTGCTTCACATCGATGTTGTCCAGGTAGCCCTTGTTCACCGCGAACAGCGTCGCACCCATCAGGCTGATGGGCAGCGGCGAATACTGCGATTGTTTGAGCAGTTCGGTCACCCGAGCGCCGCGATCGAGCTGCTTGCGGGTGACCTCATCGAGGTCAGACGCGAACTGGGCAAAGGCGGCGAGTTCGCGGTACTGGGCCAGGTCATTCCGGATGCCGCCCGACAAACCTTTGATCAGGTTGGTTTGAGCTGCACCACCCACGCGCGACACCGAGATACCGGCGTTGATGGCGGGGCGGATGCCGGCGTTGAACAGCGAGGTTTCCAGGAAGATCTGGCCGTCGGTGATCGAGATCACGTTGGTTGGCACAAAGGCCGACACGTCGCCGGCTTGCGTTTCGATGATCGGCAGGGCCGTCAGCGAACCGGTCTTGCCCTTGACGGCGCCTTTGGTGAAGGCTTCAACGTAGTCGGCGTTCACACGAGCGGCACGCTCCAGCAGGCGGCTGTGCAGGTAGAACACGTCGCCGGGATAGGCTTCGCGGCCCGGCGGGCGGCGCAGCAGCAGCGAAACCTGACGGTACGCCACGGCTTGTTTGGACAGGTCGTCGTACACGATCAGCGCGTCTTCACCGCGGTCGCGGAAGTACTCGCCCATGGTGCAGCCCGAGTAGGCCGACACGTACTGCATGGCCGCCGATTCGGCGGCGGTGGCAGCGACGACGATGGTGTATTCCATCGCGCCGTTGGCTTCGAGCGCACGCACCACGTTCTTGACCGACGAGGCCTTCTGGCCGATCGCAACGTAGATGCAGGTCATGCTCTGACCCTTCTGGTTGATGATCGCGTCGATGGCCACGGCGGTCTTGCCAGTCTGGCGGTCGCCAATGATCAGCTCTCGCTGGCCACGGCCGACCGGCACCATCGAGTCAATCGACTTGAGGCCGGTTTGCATTGGCTGGTCGACCGATTTGCGGGCGATCACGCCCGGGGCGATCTTTTCGATCGGCATCGACAGCTTGGCGTTGATCGGGCCCTTGCCGTCGATCGGCTGGCCCAGCGCGTTGACCACACGGCCTTTGAGCTCGGGGCCGACAGGCACTTCCAGAATGCGGCCGGTGCACTTGACCGTGTTGCCTTCGGAGATGTGCTCGTACTCACCCAAGATCACCGAGCCGACCGAGTCGCGCTCGAGGTTCAGTGCCAGGCCGTAGGTCGGCTGGCCGTCGGAGCCGGCGGGAAACTCCAGCATCTCGCCTTGCATCACGTCCGACAGGCCGTGGATGCGGCAGATGCCGTCGGTCACCGAAACAACGGTGCCCTGGTTGCGAATGTCGGCCGAGCTGCCAAGGCCTTCGATGCGGCTCTTGATCAGTTCAGAAATTTCTGCGGGATTCAGTTGCATTGCTTTCTCCGGTCCGCGGCGCAAGGCCAGCAGGTTGGAACGGGTGATGCTGTTGGCTTCAGGCCGTCAGCGCCACCTTCATTTGTTCAAGACGGGCCTTGACCGAGGTGTCAAGCACCTCGTCACCGACCACCACGCGGATGCCGCCGATCAACTCAGGCTCCACTTGCACGCTGGCGTTGAGCTTGCGAGCAAAACGCTTTTCCAGCGAAGCCACCACCGCAGCGAGCTGTGTGGTGTCAATCGGGAAAGCGCTGTAGACCACGGCATCAGACACCCCCGAGCGAGCATTCACCAGCGCATGAAACTGCTGGGCCACTTCGGGCAGGGCAGCCAGGCGGCCGTTCTCGATCACGGTGCGCAGCAGGTTGCGGGTGCTGTCTGACAGCGGCGTCTTGACGACGGCCGCGATCATGTCGAACACCTGCTGGGCTTCGGTCTTGGGGCTGTCGGCGAACTGGCGCAATTGTTCGTTCGCAGCGACGGCCGCCACGGCGTCCAGCTGCTCGGCGCTTTGTTTCAGGTCACCTTTGACGGCGACCTGGAACAGCGCTTCAGCGTAAGGGCGGGCGATGGTTGCAAGCTCGGCCATGGTCAGAGCTCGGTCTTCAGGCGGCTCAACAGTTCGGCGTGAACGCCGGCGTTGACTTCCTTGCGCAGGATCGCTTCGGCACCTTTGACGGCCAGCGCAGCCACTTGCTCGCGCAGGGCTTCACGCGCCTTGATCGACTCTTGTGCCGCTTCGGCGCGGGCGTTGGCAACGATCTTGGCGCCTTCTTCGCTTGCGCGGGTCTTGGCTTCTTCGATCATCGACTGCGCCAGACGCTCGGCATCCGCCAGGCGTTGCGCCGTTTCAATGCGTGCAGCCGAGAGCTGCTCTTCCACACGCTTGTTGGCGAGGGAGAGCTCGGACTTGGCCTTGTCGGCGGCGGACAGGCCGTCGGCGATCTTTTGCGCACGCTCGTCGAGTGCCTTCACCATCGGTGGCCAGATGAATTTCATCGTGAACCACACCAGGATCAGGAACACGATCAACTGCGCGATCAGCGTAGCGTTGATGTTCACGTTGGTGCCTCTAGGTGAAAGGTCGAAACCGTGGAAGAAAGCCGGAAAGGCTTACTTCGGCAGGTTGGCGATCTGGGCCAAGAAGGGGTTGGCAGTCGCGAACCACAGCGCAATACCGGTACCAATAATGAAAGCGGCGTCGATCAGACCGGCCAGCAGGAACATCTTGGTTTGAAGTTCGTTCATCAGCTCGGGTTGGCGAGCGGCCGACTCAAGGTACTTGCTGCCCATGATGCCGATGCCGATACAGGCACCCAGGGCGCCCAAACCAATGATCAGGCCAGCGGCGAGGGCAACAAAGCTAATGACTTCCATGATGACTCCTTAGAGGTTTTTGAGAGAAAGAAACGAAAAAAACGAGGGGGGATATCAGTGTGCGTCGTGTGCTTGACCGAGGTACACCAGGGTCAGCATCATGAACACGAAGGCTTGCAGGGCGATGATCAGGATGTGGAAGATGGTCCACACCGTGCCGGCCACGATGTGGCCGAGGAAGAGCGCGATGCCGGTGCCGCTGAGCATGAAGCCGCCACCCATCAGGGCGATCAGCATGAAGATCAGTTCGCCAGCGTACATGTTGCCAAACAACCGCATGCCGTGCGAGACGGTGCGCGCCACGAACTCGATCAGCTGCATCAGGAAGTTGACCGGGTAGAGGAACCACTTGTCGCCAAACGGTGCGGCGAAGAGTTCATGGACAAACCCACCCAGGCCCTTGATCTTGATGTTGTAGATGAGCACCAGAATCAGCACGCCGAGCGACAGGCCCATGGTGATCGACAGGTCGGCCGTTGGCACCACGCGCAGATACGGCAGGCCCACGGTGTGGTCGTTGACCCAGGGCAGCAGGTCGACGGGCAGCATGTCCATCGCATTCATCAGGAATATCCACACAAACACCGTCAGCGCCAGCGGCGAGATCAGCTTGCGGCTGGTGGCGTTGTGAATGATGCCCTTGGCCTGGCTGTCGACCATCTCGACCAGGATCTCGACCGCGGCTTGGAAGCGGCCCGGCCGACCCGAGGTGGCACGGCGGGCGGCCAGCCACAAGAGCCAGCAACCCAGCGCGCCCAGCACGACCGAGAAGAACACGGAATCGAGGTTGATGACGGTGAAGTCGACAACGCTGGTCTGTTTTTTGTTCTGCAGATGCTGCAGGTGGTGAATGATGTATTCACCCGCGGTCGGGGCGTGTTCGGTGCCTGCGCTTGCCATGGTCAGTCCTGAAACCTTGTCCGAATCGGTTGTTTGTTACCGGCCGCGCCACAACAGCGCGAGCCAGTTCACCTTCATGCACACCACCATCGTGATCAGCAACGCTGGCCAGCTCAGTTGGGGCACCACTCTGGCGGCAATCACCAACAGGGCGATGGCCACCGCAATCTTCAGCATTTCCCAGAACATGAAACCGACGGCCGCAGCCATCGCATTCTTCGTGTCCCGGGTCATCCCGCGCGCCATCAAGGCCCCCGGGAGCACCACCGACAACGCTCCGTAGAGCGCTGACCACGCTGCCGTGCTGCGCTGTGTCACCGCCCAGACCACAGCGGCACACAACAAACCGACCAAGGCCTGAATGCCAACCACCCGCCACGGCGACACCATGGGGAGATGGGCTTTCAAGGCCTTCGCTTCTTCGGGGGTCAGCACCTTGAACGGCGCTTCATCCACCTCATCTGGCCCCAAGTCACGGCCTACAGCATTGGTCATGGCTCGGGTTTCAGGCGGTTGCAGCAAAGCCTCGGGATTATACGTGGAAACCCGTGCGCTTCCGGAAGGCCCCTGACCGGAAGTCTGCGGGGGTGGTGTAACTCACTCAGCCGAAGCTGTTGGCGGGCAGCCCCGCCACGTCGACACGCAGCGTCAGCACATGCCCGGCCAGCGGCTGGGCTTGCAGCTCGGCGGCAGGGCGGTTCTCGCGTGACGTTGTTATATAGAGCGTCTTCAGATCGGAGCCACCAAAGCAGGGCATGGTCGCGCAACGCACGGGCAGGCGAATCTCGCGGGTGATCTCGCCGGTGGGAGACAAGCGCACCAGACGTTGGCCTTCGAACAGCGCCGACCAGTAGCCACCTTCCACATCCACCGCCGCGCCATCGGGCCGGCCGCCGTAGGTGCGCAGATCCTGTTCAGCGTTTTTGACGGGGAAGCTTGCGAACACGCGGCGCGGGCCAATGCCACCCGTATCGGCATCGAAGTCGAAGGCGTAGACGGTGTGAGCCTTGGTGTCGCTGCAGTACATGGTGCGCGCGTCGGGGCTCCAGGCCAGGCCGTTGCCGACGGTGATGTCGCCAGCCATTCGATCGAGCTGGCCCGCTGCGTAGCGATAGAACGCAGCCAGTGGCGGGTCGCGGGGCTCGTAGAGGGTGCCGACCCAAAAGCGGCCACGCGGGTCGCACTTGCCGTCGTTGAAACGTTCATGGCGCGTGTCGTAGGGTGGCGCCGCGAGTGGGTTGCGCTGGCCGGTGTGGGTGTCGAAGCGCCACAGGCCGTCGCGCATGGCGAGCAACAGGCCACCGTCGCGCATCGGCGCGATGCTGGCGAGCTCGGTGGCGAAGTCCCAGCGGTCGTGACGCGAGGTGATCGGGTCGAACCGGTTCAGTGCGCGGCCGGGGATGTCGCACCAGTACAGCACCTGTTCGGTCGGGTGCCACAACGGGGATTCACCCAGCACCGAGGGTGGCGCGTCCAGCGCGAGGATGTTGTCTTCAATGGGTGTGTTCATGACAGTGTTGCCACCTCAAGCGTCATCCACGCTTCGGTGCTCTGCCCGGGCTCGATGCTGAGCAGGCCGTGGTGGGCCGGGTCGGCCATCTGAATGGCGTTGCTGACGTGGCTCACGGGCTCCACGCAAAAGTAGTTTTTGTCGTGCGGCGTATAGACCACGAGGTAGCTCAGCGAGGACGTGAGCTGGAGCGAGAACTTTTCGTCGCAGATGTGCGCTGGCCCCACCCAACCTTCGAAGCAGTGATCGAAGGCGAGCTGCGACACCTGCCCGTCGATGCCGTGTTGTGCCACCTTGCCGGTGGGCAGCTGGGTGGCGTCGGACTCCCATCGTTCGGACACCACCATCTGCAGCCGGCTGCGCGCACGGGTGGGGAAGTACGGATGC
>JBKJJF010000323.1:0-21091 GCA_046598195.1 Rhizobacter sp.
GGGGCGTTCATCGTGTCTCGCGCTGCTGGCTCAGAGGGTGAGAGTTTTTTTGATTTCCCACTCCGTTCGCCCTGTCCTGAGCTTGTCGAAGGGTCAGGGCGAACGGGGGGGGGGCGCAAACCAAAAAACTCTCACCCTCTCAGCCCGAACGGAAGTTGAAAAACTCTCGCCGCTCTCAGAGCGAAATCTTGCCGACCCAGATGTCCTTGTACATGACCCAATCACCCATAAAGCTGAACAAGGGGCGCTTGAACGAGGCGGGCTTGTTCTTCTCGAACCCGAAGTGGCCGAGCCAGGCAAAGCCGTAGCCGCACAGCAGGCCGTAGAGCAGATAAATCGGCTGCCCGCGGGCAACGGCTGTGATGAAGCAGAGCAACGCAAGAGTCGAGCCCACAAAGTGCAGGCGGCGGCAGGTGCGGTTGCTGTGCTCGCTCAAGTAAAAGGGGTAGAACTCGGCAAAAGTTTTCAGGCTTTTGGGGTCGGCGTTGTGGGTGTCCACGGGCTGCTCCGGGCAAAAAATGACTGGATTTCATTCAACACCCCGTCGGGCGCTTCGCCCATCAGGGAATGTCCGGCGGGCAATGTGACGCATTTGGCATTCAAGGCGTCTGCCAGCGGTTTAGCGCTTCTGGGTGGGGTCATCTGGTCGTTTTCACCCAGAATCAGCAGCGATGGGCAGCGCACTTTGGCGGCCGATTCCATTCCGGCCGTGTAGCCATCACAGACCAGAAAATCGTGGTGAAAGAGGTTGCCCTTGTTTGCCCTGGCATACGCCGACTGCAAGCGGCGCATCAACGCCCGGTTGCCGCCACGCAGCCAGCTGCCCGGCCCGGGCGACGACGGTTTGGCGCCGAGCGTCGAGTGCGAGAAGGCGTTCACCATGTCGATCGCCTTCAGCGGTGCTTCAAGCGACGTGCTCAGCAAGGCGGGTGACACCTTCATCGGGAACGCGGTGCCGACGAGCACCAGATGGGTCGCGCGCGCGCCGAGCTGGGCTGCGGCCTCCAGCGCGATCAGCGAACCCAGGCTGTGGCCGACCAGCGCGGCGTGTTGCACGCCGGCTGCTGCCAGCAGGTCGATCACCCAAGCGGCGGCGGCCTCCACACTGGCCGGCGCGGGGCCGGCGCTGCGGCCATGGCCTGGCAGGTCGACCGCCAACACCGCCTGGCCGTGGTGAGCGAGGTAGCGGGTCTGCAAGGCCCACACGCTGTGGTCATTCATCGCACCGTGGATGAACACCACGGCGGGCAGGCTCGCGTCGAAAGTTTTGCCGCCGGTGTAGGCATAGGCCTCGTGGTCGTTCACGTTGAGCTTCATGTGCCGGCTTTCTGCGCCGCCTTCAAAGCGCGAGACAAATCGTCGAGCAGGTCGTCGGCATCTTCCAGGCCGATCGACAGGCGGATCGTGCCCTGCGTGATGCCAGCTTGCGCGAGCGCCGCGTCGTCCATGCGGAAATGCGTGGTCGATGCGGGGTGAATCACCAGCGAGCGGCAGTCGCCCACATTGGCGAGGTGTGAAAAAACTTTCAGCGCTTCGATGAAGGCCTTGCCCTGCGTGCGGTTGCCTTTGAGGTTGAAGCTGAACACCGAGCCGCATCCTTTGGGCAGCAGCGTTTTCGCCAACGCATGGCTCGCGTGGTGCGGCAGCTCGGGGTAGCCCACGCTCTCGACCATGGGGTGCGAGGCCAGGTGTGCCACCACCTTGCGTGCGTTGTTTACATGCCGCTCCATGCGCAGCGACAGTGTTTCGATGCCTTGCAAGATCAACCACGCTGTGTGCGGGCTCATGCAGGCACCGAAGTCGCGCAAGCCCTCGCGGCGTGCGCGCAGCAAGAAAGCGCCGACGGTGCTCTCTTCGCTGAACACCATGTTGTGGAAACCGGCATAGGGCTGGTTCAGCTCAGGGAAGTGGGGTGATGCGCTCCAGTCGAACTGCCCGCTGTCAACCAGCACACCACCCACCACCGTGCCGTGGCCGCTGAGGAATTTGGTGGCCGAGTGGTAGACCAGATCAGCCCCGTGATCGAAGGGCTTGATGAGGTAGGGCGAGGTGAGGGTGGAGTCGACCAGCAGCGGCAGGCCGTGTTCGTGGGCGATGGCGCTGATGGTGGGGATGTCGAGCACGTCGAGGCCCGGGTTGCCCAGCGTCTCGCCGAACAGCAGTTTGGTCTCGGGCCGGATGGCCGCGCGCCAGCCGTCGATGTCAGCCGGTTTCACAAACGTGGTGCGGATGCCGAAGCGCGCCAGCGTGTAGTGCAGCAGGTTGTGCGAGCCGCCATACAACGCACTGCTCGACACGATGTGCGAGCCCGCGCCCGCCAGCGTGGCAATCGCCAGGTGCAGTGCCGCCTGCCCGCTCGCGGTGGCGATGGCGCCGACACCACCTTCGAGTGCGGCCACACGCTCTTCGAGCACCGCGGTGGTGGGGTTCGAGATGCGGCTGTAAACGTGCCCCGAGCGCTCCATGTTGAACAGCGAGGCCGCGTGGTCGCTGCTCTCGAAGACGAAGCTGGTGCTCAGGTAGATGGGCACTGCGCGTGCGCCGGTGGTCGGGTCGGGGGCTGCACCCGCATGCAGCGACAAGGTGTCGAATCCGGGGTCTGAATGGCCTGGCATCGGGGTTCTCCGCAAGGGAAATGCGAGCTGTTGCTCGCGAAGATTGTGGGCTATATTGATCCGTCACTTGCCACGGGAGATCACCCATGAAAGTCGCAGACATCCTGCGTGTCAAAGGCGGCACGCTGTTTACCGCGTCACCCGAACAAGCGCTTGGCGAAGCCCTTGAAGCCATGTCTGAGCGTGACATCGGGTCACTGGTGGTGATGGATCACGGCGAGCTGGTGGGCATGCTCACCTTCCGCGAAGTCATTCTGGCCGTGGTGAAAAACGGTGGCAGCGTTGGCAACTCCACCGTGCGCGGCGTGATGGACGACCACCCGCTCACCTGCACCCCCGAAACCGAGATCGATGAAGTGCGCCGCATGATGCTCGAGCGCCACGTGCGCTACATGCCGGTCATGACCCAGCGCACGCTGATGGGTGTGATTTCGTTCTACGACGTGGCCAAGGCGGTCGTCGAAAGCCAGGACTTCGAAAACCGCATGCTCAAGGCCTACATCCGCGACTGGCCGGTTGAAGAAGACAGCCCCCCAGTCGCTGTGGCTCCCGCCTCCATGGGGCGCTGACCAGACGGCCGGGAGACCCGGCCCGTCGGTCGTTGCTGGACGGCCGCTGCGCTTCGTTCGGGGGCGCGTGGAGGGGTCGTAAAATTGGTGCCTCACGCACGCCCCCTTCAAGGCCCTCATGTCCGGTAGCACCCTCGGCACCCTGTTTTGTGTCACCAATTTCGGCGAGTCCCACGGCCCCGCCATCGGCTGCGTGATAGACGGTTGCCCGCCCGGCATGGCGCTGTCTGAAGCCGACATCCAACCCGAGCTCGATCGGCGCCGCCCCGGCACCTCGCGCCACGTGACGCAGCGCAACGAGCCCGATTCGGTGGAAATCATCTCTGGCGTGTTCGAGGGCAAAACCACCGGCACGCCGATCTGCCTGCTGATCAAGAACACCGATCAGCGCAGCAAGGACTACGGCAACATCCTTCAAACCTTCCGCCCCGGCCACGCCGACTACACCTACTGGCACAAGTACGGCATTCGCGACCCGCGCGGCGGTGGCCGCTCTTCGGCGCGTTTGACGGCGCCCTCGGTCGCCGCCGGCGCGGTGGCGCGCAAGTGGCTGCATCAGCAGTACGGCACCACCTTCTCGGGCTTCATGACGCAGATCGGCGACATCACCATCCCGTTCGAGTCGCTCGACCACATTCCCAACAACCCCTTCTTTGCTGCCAACGCGAGCGACATCGAGCGGCTCGAGGCCTACATGGACGAGCTGCGCCGCGCCGGCGACAGCTGCGGCGCACGCCTGTCGGTGGCTGCGCACCAGGTGCCGGTGGGCCTGGGCGAGCCGCTCTACGACCGGCTCGACGCCGACATCGCCAAGGCCATGATGGGCATCAACGCGGTGAAGGGCGTGGAGATCGGTGCCGGTTTTGCCAGCGTCACCCAGCGTGGCACCACCCATGGTGATGAACTTTCGCCGCAAGGCTTTCGCAACAACAACGCGGGTGGCGTGCTCGGCGGCATCTCGACCGGGCAAGACATCACGGTGTCGATTGCCGTCAAGCCCACCAGCTCGATCCGCAGCCCGCGCGAGTCGATCGACCTGCAAGGCCAGCCGGCCACGGTCGAAACCTTCGGCCGCCACGACCCTTGCGTGGGCATCCGCGCCGCGCCCATCGCCGAGGCGCTGCTGGCGCTGGTGCTGATGGATCACGCGCTGCGCCACCGGGCGCAGTGTGGTGATGTGCGCGTGAGCAGCCCTGCCATTCCGGGACACATCGGCTGACCTGCTCAAGTTGAGCCCGTCCTGGTCGAAATAGCCGTTGTGTGGCGTCGCCTGACATGGCAATCCGGCCGAGGGTGGTGCCCCGTGCTCACGAAAGCCGGCCATGAAACAGGCGATTGAAACCATGCACGCGCACAGCTCGCAAGGCGAGCAGCGTCTTCCCGCGTTGATCGAGTTTTTCAGGCACCACGGCGCGTGGGCTCCCGGGGTGCGGTTGTTTCGCCGCATGCACTTCAAGACCAAGGCCGTCATGGTGTCGGCCATGTTTCTGGTGCCGGTGCTGGCCCTGGGGTGGGGCTTCTTCACTGACAAGGTGGCAGCGATCGAGTTCTCGGCCAAAGAGCGGCTGGGCGTGGCGTATGCCCGTGAGTTGATGCCCTTGCTGAAGACCGCGGTGTTGCACCGCGCGGCGCTCGGCACACCGGTCGCGGCCGAGTTGGGGGCCAAGGTCGACGCGCAGCTGAAGGCGCTGGCCGGCACCGATGCCCAGTGGGGTGCCAGCCTGGGCACGGGCGCGCAGTTCGCCAAGCTCAATGCGGCCGCCACGGCACTGGCCGCCCCAAGCGCCAGCCCGGCAGCAGCATTCGAAACGCACACACGCTTCATTGGCGCGGTGCTCGACACCTTGGGCCAGGCCACTGACGGTTCCAACCTCACGCTCGACCCCGACCTCGACAGTTACTACCTGATGGACTTGTCGACCACGCGCTTGCCCCAGCTCATCGAGCTGATGGCGCGTGTGCAGTCTGCCGGGGTGCAACACCTCACCGAGCCCTCGGCCGCAACGGCGCATGACATGGCCGACCGCCTGCCGCTGATCGAATACCACGAAGAGCAGGTCAGGGCGGGCCTGGCCAAGGCCACCGCCGCGACGCCCGAACTCGTGGCCTCGCTCAAGTCCGACGAGGCGACCCAGCCCCTGCGCCGGTTTGCCGAGCTGTCGCGCTCGGGTTTCGGCGCCCAAGGCGCCAAGGTCGACAAGGCGGCCTACCTCGATGCCGCCAAGGCCGCCATCGACAGTCAGTTCGACTTCTCCACGCGTTTGCTCGACGACCTGGACAGGCTCATCGCCAAGCGCATCTCGGGCATGCAGTCGGTGCGCGACTTCACCGCATTCGTGGTCGTTGTGTCGCTCGCCGCGGGCGCGTACTTGTTCTATTGCTTCTTTCTGGTCACGCAAGGCGGGCTGCGTGAAGTGCAAAAGCACCTCGAAGCCATGACGGGAGGGGATCTCACGACCAAACCCAACCCATGGGGCAAAGATGAAGCCGCTCGCCTGATGGGCACGCTGGCCGACATGCAAGGCGCTCTGCGCCACATTGTTTCGAAGGTGCGTGGATCGTCAGAGCAGATCGTGCATGCCAGCACCGAAATCGCTTCGGCTTCGATGGATCTGTCGGCCCGCACCGAGCAGGCGGCTTCGAACCTCGAAGAGAGCGCCTCGTCGATGGAAGAGATCTCATCGACCATCAAACACACGGCCGAGAACGCGCAAGAGGCGGCCCGCGTGGCGGTGTCCAACTCGGCCGTGGCGGTGCGCGGCGGTGAGGTCATCGAGCAGGTGGTCACCACCATGCAGGAGATCCACGCCTCATCGGCCAAGATCAGCGACATCATCGGCGTGATCGACGGCATTGCCTTCCAGACCAACATCCTCGCGCTGAATGCGGCCGTGGAAGCGGCACGCGCCGGCGAACAAGGCCGCGGCTTTGCGGTGGTGGCCAGCGAGGTTCGCAGCCTGGCTCAGCGCAGCGCCCAGGCGGCCAAGGAGATCAAGGCGCTTATCACCAGCAGCGTCGAGCGGGTCGACTCCGGCACACGCGTGGTCCAGGGAGCGGGCGTCACGATGAAAGAGCTGGTGAGCAACGCCAAGCGCATGAGCGATCTGCTGACTGAGATCTCGGGCGCCGCCAAGGAAGAAAGCGCCGGCGTAAGCCAGGTCGGCGCTGCCGTGCAAGACCTTGATCGCATGACCCAGCAGAACGCCGCCCTGGTGGAGCAGACGGCGGCCGCGGCATCGTCGCTCAAAGACCAGGCGGTCGATCTGGCCTCGGAAGTGGCCAAGTTCAGGTTGCCTTGATCCCCGCCTAGGGATGCCATTGCCTCTGGCACCCACCTAAACTCCCTGCTCGGCCCGCCCGTCGCCCACCGGCACGGTTTGGCCCCGTCAATCTGCAGTTTGTCGCAGCGCTGGCATGGCGCGGGAACCCCGCCCATAGACTGCCGGCCAGGACGAATTCAGACCAACAACCAGGCGCCGCCCCACGAGGGTGATCGCCGGCAGGAGAGAGCAGGATGGGAACTTCAAAACGGCGGCTTTGGGTCGGCGGCTTTGTCGCCGTGGCGGTGGTGGCCGGCGTTGGCCTGGCCCTGGTGCCGCGCCTCGGCAATGGCTCCAAGGGAGAGCCTTCCAAAGACGGCAAAAAGCCCGAGGTTCCGCTCGAATTCACCGCCAACGAGGTGGTGCGCCCGGCGATGTGGAGCATGCCGCTGGTGATTCAGTTCTCAGGCCCGCTGGTTGCGCCGCGCACGGCGGTGGTGCGGGCCAAGGCGGCCGGCACCTTGCTCGCGCTGCGGGTGGGTGAGGGCAGCCGCGTGAAAGCGGGTCAGTTGCTGGGTGACATCGACCTGGCCGATTTGCAAAGCCGCGTCACCGAACGCAGCGCGAGTGTGGAGTCGGCGCAGGCCTCGCTGGCCGAAGCCGAGCGCCAGCACGCCGCCAACGTGGGCCTGGCCAGCCAGAACTTCATTTCGCCGACCGCCTTGCAATCGTCGCAGGCCCGCGCGGACGCGGCGCGCGCGCAGCTCAAGTCGGTGCAGGCGCAATTGGCCACGGTGCGCCTGGGGGTGAAAGAAGCGGCGTTGGTGTCGCCCATCGCCGGCATCGTCGGCAAGCGCCATGTGGTGCCTGGTGAGAAGGTCAGTGCAGAGCAGCCGCTGCTGACGGTGGTCGACCTGTCGTCGCTCGAACTTGCGGGCACGGTGGGCACGCACGAGGTGTCACAACTCCAACCCGGCCAGGCGGTTCAGGTGACAGTCGAAGGCTCGGTGCAGCCCGTCACCGGCCGCATCGAGCGCATTGCTCCGGCGGCCGAAGCCGGCACCCGCTCGATCGGCGTGGTGGTGTCGCTCGATAACCGCAAAGAGCAGTTCCGTGCCGGCCAGTACGCCATGGGCAAGGTGGTGCTGGCCGACCAGGCCAAGCGCCTCACGCTGCCAGCCTCGGCCATTGGCAGCACCTCGGGGCAAGAGCAGGTGTGGGTGATCGAAGGCGGCGCGCTGCTGCGCCGGGCCATCACCACCGGGCGGCGTGATGACGTGCAGGCGCGTGTTGAAGTGCTGCAAGGTTTGTCGCCCGAGTCCACGGTGTTGGCCGCGCGCTTCGACAACCTGCGCGACGGCGCCAAGGCGTCGGTGGTGGCGGTGATGGCGGCCAAGGCCGCGTCGGCGGTGTCGGTGGCCAGCTCGGCCTCCGGCGCATCGGTTCAGAAATAAGGGGCGCAGCATGTGGATGACCCGTGTGGCGATCAACAACCCCGTCTTCGCCACCATGGTGATGGTCGCGCTGTGCGTGCTGGGGCTGTTCTCTTACAGCAAGCTCGGCCTGGAGCAGATGCCTGATGTGTCGCCGCCAGTGGCCTTTGTCGACGTGGCCTACCCCGGCGCCTCACCCGAGGCGGTGGAGCGCGAAATCACCAAGCTGATCGAGGAGTCGCTCAACAGCATTGCCGGCGTCAAGCAGATCACCTCGCGCAGCTACGAAGGCCGCAGCCAGACCAGCGTGCAGTTCACGCTCAATGCCGACATGGCGCGTGCGATGCAAGACGTGCGCGACCGCCTGGGCGTGGTGCAGTCAGCCTTCCCACGCGACGCCAAGATGCCCACCGTCGCGCGCTTCGACAACGACAACAGCCAGCCGGTGGTGGTGATGGCGCTGGTGTCCAACACCCGCAGCGCGCGTGAGCTCTCGTTGGTGGCCGACCAGTCCGTCAGCAAACGTTTTCAGCGTGTGGAAGGTGTGGCCAAGATCGACATCACCGGCTTGTCAAAGCGCGAGCTGCGCATCGACCTCGACCCGGCCCGGCTGCGCGCCTACGGCATCACGCCGGCGCAGGTGAGCACGGCGCTGGCGCAGGCCAACAGCGACCAGCCGGTGGGCCTGCTCACCAACGCCACACAAGACGCCATCCTGCGGGTGGAAGGCCGGGTGCGCGACCCCAAGCAATTCACCGAGGTGGTGGTGGGCCACCGCGGCGGCTCGCCGGTGACGCTGGGCGACTTGGGGCAGCTGGTTGAGCGCGAAAAAGAACCGGAGTCGTTCTCGCGCATCAACGGCCAGCGCGCCATCACCTTCAACGTGTTCAAGCAGCAAGACGCCAACATCGTGGCCACCGGCGAAGCCGTCAAGGCGGCGATGGAAGAGGTGAAGAAGAACCTGCCCTCGGGCATGGAGATGCAGCTCATCTACGCCAACAGCGACTTCGTCAAAGGCTCGCTCACCGGCTTGCAGCACACGCTGATCGAAGGTGCGCTGCTCACGGTGGCGATCGTGTTTTTGTTCCTGCATTCGTGGCGCAGCACCATCATCACCGGGCTCACGCTGCCGATCGCGGTGATCTCCAGCTTCATTGCCATCTATGCCTTCGGCTTCACGCTCAACTTCATGACGATGATGGCGCTCAGCCTGTGCATCGGCCTCTTGATCGACGACGCCATCGTGGTGCGAGAAAACATCGTGCGCCACGTCAACATGGGCAAAGACCACCACACCGCCGCCAACGACGGCACCAACGAGATTGGCCTGGCGGTGATGGCCACCACCTTCGCCATCTGCGCGGTGTTCACACCGGTGGCCTTCATGGGCGGCATCGTCGGCAAGTTCTTCTTCCCGTTCGGTGTGACGGTCACGGTGGCGGTGTTGATCTCGCTGTTTGTGAGCTTCACGCTCGACCCGATGTTGTCGGCGGTCTGGAAAGACCCACCCGGCACACGCCTGCGCAAGCTGCCGGTGATCCGCCAGCTGATCCAGGGCACCGACCATGCGCTCGACGTGATGCACCGGCTGTACGAGAAGCTCATTCGCTGGGCGTTTTCAGAGCGCCGCTACCTTCGCTTTTTTTCGCCACGCGCAGTGATCTTGTGGATCGGTGCGGCGAGCTTTGTGGGCGCGCTGGCGCTCACGCCACTGGTGGGCTCCGAGTTCATTCCGCAGACGGATCAAGGTTTCACGCAGTTGTCGCTGCGCATGCCGATCGGCTCCAGCCTCGCGCGCAGCGACGAGAAGGTGCGCCAAGTCGAAGAGATCGTCGCCACCTTTCCCGAGGTGAAGACGGTGTCGACCAACGTGGGTGGGCAGGGCAACGGCTTTGCCGTAGGCCGCGCGCAGGCCACGCTCAACATCGGGCTGGTCGAGCGCGGCCAGCGCAAGCGCTCGCAAAAGCAGGTGGAAGACGCGATCCGCGAGGCCATCGCCAAGATCCCCGGTGTGGAGTCGGCGGTGGGCTTCAACCGGCCGATCTACGTGGCCATTCTGGGCAGTGACCCCGAAGGGCTCACACGCATCGCCCAAGAGTTTGCCGACAAGGTGAAAAAGATCCCCGGCATCGTCGATGTGGATTTGTCTGCCAAGCCTGGCCTGCCGGCCTTCGCCGTGCGCTTGCGCCCTGGTGCCGTGCGTGAGCTGGGCTTGACCGCACCCCAACTGGCCTCATCGTTGCGCGCCTATGTCAACGGCGAGATCTCCACCTACTGGACCACGCCCGATGGCGAACAAGTGCAGGTGCTGCTGCGCCTGCCCGAAGCGCAGCGCGAGCGGGTGGAGCAGATGCGGTTGCTGCCGGTGGCATTTGCAAAAGACGGCACGCCGATCACGCTGGAGAGCGTGGCGACCATTGAAGCGGTGGTCAACCCCGACGTGATCCGCCGCCAGAACCTGCAGCGCCGCGAGGCCATTTTTGCCGGTGTGCAGGGCCGGCCTTCAGGCGACGTGGGTGCCGACGTGCAGAAGTTGGTGAAAGAAACCAGCTTGCCCCCCGGCTACAGCTTCGACGTGGGCGGTGAAACCAAGGAGCAGGCCGAGGCCATGACGGCCATGCTGGGCGCGATGGTGCTGGCGGTGATCTTCATTTACATCGTGCTGGCCAGCCAGTTCGGCAGCTTCTTGCAGCCGGTGGCGATCATGGCGTCGTTGCCCTTGTCGCTGATCGGCGTGATGTTGGCGCTCTTGTTCTGGGGCTCCACCTTGAACATCTTTTCGATGATCGGGCTGGTGATGTTGATGGGGCTGGTGACCAAAAATGCGATTCTGTTGGTCGACTTTGCCAACCATGCGCGGCAGCGGGGTGCGAGTGTGGCCGATGCGGTGCTCGAAGCCGGCCTCACGCGCATGCGGCCGATTCTGATGACCACCGGGGCGATGGTGTTTGGCATGTTGCCCCTGGCGTTGGCGTTGAACGATGGTGGGGAGATCCAGGCCCCGATGGGGCGCGCCATCATTGGTGGGGTGATCACCTCCACGCTGCTCACGCTGGTGGTGGTGCCGGTGTTGTATTCGTACCTGGTGCGCGAGAAGAAGCCGCAAGGGGTTGAAGCGCCCACGCCGGTGATGCCGCACGACCTGATCGCCAAGTAGTCGCCCGCACCTCAACTGCTGCCGCGCACCACCAGCCGGTAGCCCACGTCGACGCTGGTCTGCGCGAGTGGCTCGCGCCGCATCAGTTGCAGCAGCATGCGCGCAGCCTCCTCGCCGATCTCCGTGCGCGGTGTGTGCACGGTGGTCAGCGGCGGCAACATCTGGTCGCTGCCGTTGAGGTCGTTGAAACCCGCCACCGCCACCGAACCAGGCACCGCCACCCCCAGCCGCAGCGCGGCCAGCAGCCCGCCCTGGGCCAGGTCGTCGTTGCAGAAGAAGATGGCATCTACGTCGGGGTGCGCTTTCAGCATCTGCTCGAACAACTGGCCGCCGAGCCCGAGTGAAGATCGCTCCGGGTTCAGCAGCTCCAGCTTCGGGTCGTAGCACCCGGCTTCGCGCAGACAGCGCCGGTAACCTTCGGCGCGCTGCATCACCCGCGGGTCGAGCTGGGCCGCGACAAACGCGATGCGTTTGCGGCCGCGTGCGAGCAGGTGGGCCGTGATGGCATGGCCGGCATCGGCTTGTGAGAAGCCCACGCTGTGCACACCCTCGGCGCTGGTGGTCTCCATCACATGCACGCAGGGCACACCGCTGGCGGTGATGAGCCGGCGGCTGGCCTCGGTGCGGTCGAAGCCGGTGACGATCAGGCCCGCAGGGCGGTGGGCCATGTAGCTGTTGAGCAGTTGCTCTTCTTCGAGCGGGTCGTAGTGGGTGACGCCAATCAGCGTTTGGTAGCCGGCTGGCAGCAGCGTGCGGTGCACAGCTTCGAGCAGGTCGACAAAAAGCGCGTTGGTGAGCAACGGGATCAACACCGCTACGTGCGAGCTGCGGCTGGAGGCGAGCGCGCGGGCCGCCGGGTCGGGCACGTAGCCAAGTTGCAATGCGGCGGCGCGCACACGCTCCACCAACGCGGTCGCCACGCTGCGCTCGCCGCGCAACGCGCGCGAGACGGTGATCGGGCTGACGCCGGCCGCGGCGGCCACATCGACCAGGGTCACACGGCCAGTAGCGCGGGGGCGTCGGGTGGAGGTCATCGAATCGTGAGTTGCGGGTTACCCCGCATGGGTGAGGGGAATTTGTACACCTAGGATAGCGCTATCTTGCAAGTTGTTGCAAGGCCTCGTGAAGCAAGTTTTGCTGTGTTCAAGCAGTTTGAGATGGCATCGAATCGGGGTTCGGATTTGCATGTTTTTTGACCATTTGAGATAGCGCTATCCAGTACATGACGCCGTCAGCAGTTTTCATGGGTGTGGCCGGTTGCGGCAAGTCGAGTGCGGCGGGTGCGGTGGCGGCCCGTTTGGGCTGGCGGCTGGTCGAGGGCGATGACTTTCATTCCGACGCCAGCAAAACCAAGATGCGCCAAGGCCTAGCGCTCGACGACCTGGACCGCGCCACCTGGCTCACTCTGCTGGGTGATCTGCTGGCGGACCACCAGCGCCACGGCGCACCGATTGCGTTGACCTGCTCGGCCCTCAAGCTCAGCTACCGCGAGTTGCTGCGCAGCCGCAGCGTGGGCTTGCGCTTCGTGTTTCTGGAGATCGACAAAGCTCATGCGCTGGAGCGTGTGGCCGCACGTGCGGCTGAGCACCTGTTTCCGCCCAGCTTGGTCAACAGCCAGTTCGCCACGCTGGAGCCACCGCAGGGCGAAGCCTGTGTGCTGTGCGTCGATGCACTGCGCCCGCGCGACGAGTTGGCGCAAGAGATCGCCGAGTGGCTGACGACCGGGAGCCCTTCATGAATCTGCCCGTGCCCCGCAGCCGACCGCAGCGCCTCGCCGAAAGCACCATGGCCGTGATGCTGGGGGTGATGGCCTTCTCGGTGTTTCTCAACGTGGTGCTGCGCTACGGCTTTGGCAGCGGCATCGCTGCGAGCGAAGAGCTGTCGCGCCTGCTCTTTGTGTGGATGGTTTTCGTGGGCGCGACGGCGTCTTACCCACTGGGTGAGCACATGGCCTTCACCAGCTTGCTGCACCGCTTGAAAGACAAGCCCGCGATGCTGGGCGTGATGGCGCGGGTGATCCATGCGCTGGTCGTGCTCAGCTGCGTGATGGTGGCCTGGGGCGCCTGGCAGCAGGTGGTGGTGGGCCTGGGCAGCAAGAGCGTGGTGTTGGGCTATCCAGTGGCGCTATTGCCTTTGCCGGCGCTTCTTAGCGCCGCCGCGATCGGCGTGATGGCTTTGATCAACCTGGTTCGTGGCAAACCGATCGACCTCGGCCACGAGTCGGAGGTGGAATGAACCAAGGTCTCGTCGCCGTCATCTTCATCGTTGCCATGCTGGCCTTCATGGGCATCGGTGTGCCCATGGCGTTTGCATTGGTGCTCACCGGTGCCTCCATGGCGTGGGCGCTGGGCTTTTTCGACACGCAGTTGTTCGCACAAAACCTGGTGGCCGGGGTGGACAGCTTTCCGCTGTTGGCCGTGCCCTTCTTCATCCTCGCGGGTGAGTTGATGAACGCGGGCGGCATCAGTCGCCGCATCATCGAGATGGCACAAGCCTGGGTCGGGCACATCAAGGGCGGGCTCGGGTTTGTGACCATCGGCGCGGCGATGCTCATGGCCAGCATGAGCGGCTCGGCGCTGGCCGACACCGCCGCACTCGCCACCATCTTGCTGCCGATGATGCGGGCCCACGGTTACCCCATGGCCACCTCGGCGGGGCTGATCGCCTCGGGCGGCATCATCGCGCCCATCATCCCGCCGTCAATGCCGTTCGTGATTTATGGCGTCACGACCAACACCTCAATCTCGGCGCTGTTTCTCTCGGGCATCGTGCCAGGGTTGATCATGGGCCTGGGCCTGGTGATCGCCTGGAAGCTGCAGTTGCGCGGCCTGACGCTGGTGGACAACCCGCCCGTGCCCATGGCTCAGCGCATCACCATCACCGCCAAGGCGTTCTGGGCGCTCTTGATGCCGCTCATCATCATCGGCGGCATGAAGACCGGCGTGTTCACGCCCACCGAAGCGGCCGTGGTGGCGGCGGTGTACGCCATGTTCATCGCCTTCTTTGTGCACCGCGAGATGACGCTGCCGCAGTTTCACGGCGTGCTGGTGCGCGCGGCCAAGACCACCGCCATCGTGATGTTTCTCTGCGCCGGTGCGCAGGTGGCGAGCTACATGGTCACGCTGGCCGACCTGCCGGCCACGCTCACCGGCTGGCTGGGGCCGCTGATCGACCACCCGAAGCTGCTGATGGCCGTGATGATGATTTTGCTGGTGCTCATCGGTACCGCGCTCGACCTCACGCCCACCATCTTGATCATGGCGCCGGTGATGCTGCCCATTGCCGTGAAGGCCGGCATCGACCCGGTTTATTTCGGGCTGATGTTTGTGCTCAACGGCACCATCGGGCTGATCACGCCGCCGGTGGGCACGGTGCTCAACGTGGTGGCCAGCGTGGGCCGCATGCGGCTCGACGAAGTGATACGCGGCGTCAACCCGTACCTGATCACCTACATCGCCATCTTGGCGCTGTTCACGGTGTTCCCGCAGATCGTGACCGCACCGCTGGTGTGGCTGCGTTGATTCCCTCCCACCCACGAAGGAGACACTCATGACAACACTCATCCGCCGCACCCTGATCGCCACCGCCGTGGCGCTTGCCACCAGCGCGCTCGCACCCGCTTTTGCACAAGACATCAAGCCGCGCCTGATCCGCTTTGGCTACGGCCTCAACGAACAATCGAACCAGGGCCGCGCCACCAAGGTGTTTGCCGACGAGGTCGACAAACTCTCGGGCGGCAAGATGAAGATCCGCGCCTTCGGTGCGGCGAGCCTCGGCTCCGACGTGCAGATGCAGCAAGCGCTGATCGGCGGCGCGCAAGAGATGATGGTCGGCTCCACCGCCACGCTGGTGGGCATCACCAAGGAGATGGCACTGTGGGACACGCCTTTCTTGTTCAACAGCGCTCAGGAAGCCGATGCCCTGCTCGACGGCCCGGTGGGCACCAAGGTCAAGGCCAAGCTCGAAGAGAAGGGTCTGGTGGGCTTGGTCTATTGGGAGAACGGCTTTCGAAACCTGACCAACAACAAGCGTGCGGTGGTCAAACTCGAAGACCTCGAAGGCATCAAGCTGCGCGTGATGCAGAACACCGTTTTCCTCGACAGCTTCAAAACGCTCGGTGCCAACGCCATTCCGCTGCCGTTCAGCGAGCTTTTCAGCGCGCTCGAGACCAAGGCGGTTGATGGCCAGGAGAACCCGTACAACACCATTCTGTCGAGCAAGTTCTACGAGGTGCAGAAGTACCTCACCGTCACCAACCACGTCTACAGCCCGTGGGTCGTGACGGTCAGCAAGAAGTTCTGGGACGGCCTCTCGGCTGCCGAGAAAAACGTGCTGATGGACGCTGCCGTGAAGAGCCGTGACTTCGAGCGCCGCGACACCCGCGACGAAGCCGCCAAGGCGCTGGCCGACCTGAAGGGCAAGGGCATGCAGATCAATGAACTCTCGGCGGCTGAAGCCGGCCGCATGCGCGACAAGCTGGGAGCCATCAACACCGGCATTGCCGCCAATGTGGGACAAGAGCTCTGGAGCGAGACTCAGGCGGAGCTGGCCAAGCTGCGCAAGAAGTGATGTCAGCCCCTCGGTCGCGGGTGCGCGACCGATCCCCCGAGGGGATGCCGGCCGGCTTGGGGCGGCCCGGCGCTCGGCCAGCCCGCGTCGTTCACCGCTTCACTGCGACACGTGGATCACGTCGCGCACCACCGGGTAGATCTGGCTCTTCCAGCGGCGCCCGCTGAACACGCCGTAGTGGCCCACGCCGGCCTGCACGTAGTGCGTGCGCATGTAGGGCCGCAGGCTGCTGCAGAGGTCTTGTGCGGCGAGCGTTTGGCCGGTTGAGCAGATGTCGTCGCGCTCACCTTCCACCGTGAGCAGCGCGGTGCGGCGAATGGCCGCCGGGTTGATGGTGCGGCCGCGGAACTTGAGCTGCCCGAGTGGCAGCGCGTATTCCTGGAACACCAGGCTCACGGTTTCGAGATAGAACTCGGCCGGCAGGTCGGCCACCGCAAAATACTCTTCGTAGAACTTGCGGGTGTGCTCGGCCTTTTGCAGCTTCTCTTCATCGGGGTCGGCCAGGTTGGCGTAGTACTCCTTGAAGGCATTCACGTGCCGATCTTTGTTCATCGCCATGAAGGCAGTGAGCTGCATGAAACCGGGGTAGACCTTGCGGCCGCCGCCCGGGTAACGCCAGGGCACCTGGCTCACGAGGTTCTTTTCGAACCAGTCGATGCCCTTGGTCATGGCGAGCTTGTTGACCTCGGTCGGGCTGATGCGGCAGTCGATCGGGCCGGCCATCAGCGTGAGGCTGGCGGGCGTGGCGATGTGCTTGTCTTCTGACATCAGCGCCACCGCGCTCAGCGCCGACACGCAGGGCTGGCAAATGGCCATCATGTGACTGCCCGGGCCGATCACACCCAGGAACTCGATCAGGTGCTCGGTGTATTCATCGAGGCCGAAGCGGCCAGCGGAGAGCGGCACGTCGCGCGCGTTGTGCCAGTCGGTGATGTACACGTCGTGATCGGGCAGCACGGTTTGCACCGTGTCGCGCAACAGGGTCGCAAAGTGGCCCGACATGGGCGCCACGATCAGCACCTTGGGCTGGGGTGTGACGGGGCTGAACTCTTTCTTGAAGTGCAGCAGGGTGGCGAAGGGTGTGACGTGGGTGGCTTCTTCGGTGACGGGGATGGCCTCGCCCTTGAGCATGACACTCTCAATGCCGAAGGGCGGGCGCTTGTGGGTGACTTCGCCGAGCTTGAGCACCTCGCAGGCGGCCGCGAGCTTGCGGGTGGGGTCGAGGTTGCCCCAACCAAAGCTGGTGTCTCTGAGCATCGGCAGGCTTGTCTTGGCCAGGGTCCGCAGTGGCCACATCAGATCGGCGTGGGCTTGGTAGGCCTGATACATCAAGGAGTCTCCGGCTTCGTTTTGATGTGAGGGTGTTGCAACTTGCGCGCCAGCGGAATGTGCACAACCGTGCGTCGCTCGTGCACAGAGATGGCACACGCCTTGCTCATTGCTGACACAACAACCACCCCAGAGAGGCAGCCCATGTCGCATGCAGCCACCAAGGCCCCGAGCAAAACGGCTCTTAAGACGGCTCCCAAGGCCGTCGTCAAAAAAGCAGTTGCCAAGCCTGCCCCGGCCGCAAAAGCGGCTCGTAAACCCGTCGCGACCTTGAGTCTGAGCAGCAAGAACTATTCTTCGTGGTCGTTGCGTGGCTGGCTGATGGCCAAGTTTTCGGGCATTGAGTTTGAAGAGGTGATGGTCTCGCCCGACGACGCCGACGCCCGCATGGAGCTGCTGCTGTTGGCCCCGTCAATCCGCGTGCCGGCTCTCACGCACGACGGAGCCAAAGTCTGGAACACGCTGGCGATTGCGCAGTACCTTGACGAGATCAAGCCAGAAGCCGGCCTGATGCCCAAGGAACGTTTGGCCCGTGCGCACTGCCGCTCTGTCAGCGGCGAAATGAATTCGGGCTTTGCCAACTTGCGGGCCTCGTTGCCGATGAACCTGAAGGCCCACCACCCGGGCTACAAGATCTGGGCCGGTGCCCAACCCGACATCGACCGCATCGTCGAGATCTGGACGGAATGCCTCGCCACCTATGGCGGGCCTTTCCTCTTTGGCAAGCAGCGCAGCATGGCCGACGCGATGTACGCGCCGGTGGCCACGCGCTTTCTGACCTATGACGTGAAGCTCAACAAGCCCTGCATCCAGTACTGCCAGACCATCATGGCGATGCCGGAGATGAAGGAGTGGGTGGCGGCGGCCAAAAAAGAGCCGGACGACATTGAAGAGTTGGATATGGACTTCTAGAGGACTGAGCTACGCCAGCGTCTTTTTGGACGCAAAGGACGCGAAGAAGGACGCAAAGGTCGCGAAGAAGAAATTGGAAATTCTTTGCGACCTTTGCGTCTTCCCTTTGCGAGCTTTGCGTCCAAAAAGACGTTGGCCCGGCTGAGTCGCTACTCCCAGGGTGTGAATGGCGGCACGTCGCACGGGGCCGGCATGTCCACCGTCTTGAAATCCGCCGGGCTGACGATCTCCAGGTACTCCATGTCGGGTGAGTAGTCGAACAGGTAGTGCACGATGCCCGGGCGCTGGTGCACGCAGTCGCCGGCCGAGACGAGTGTCTCTTTGTCACCGTACATGAACTTGGCCCAGCCCTTGGTCATGATCACGATCTGAAACTCCGCCTCATGGCGGTGCCAGCCGGTGCCCTTTTGGGGTGCCATGTTGGCCTTGACCAGGTGGGCAATGACTTTGCCGGCCGTGGCGTCGGCCACACCCAGGTCTTTGTACAAGAAAAAATCTCGCAGGCCTTCGCTGCGCCAGCCTGTGTCTTCTGGTGTCACATGCGAAAACTGGGTGGTGGTGGTGGTGTCCAACATGCGCTTCCTCCGGGGTCACAACACTGGTGTCGGCGTATGCATGAAGCGTTCCATCTGGCGGGTTTTGGCCCAAACAGTGATCTATTGCGGTTTCTCTGCGTTACTCAGGGCTGGGTTTGGGAATCTTGGCTTGAGTATTCGGTCGCAGAATGTGAGTCGCGGCGCCGGGTGGCCCGCGCCATATCACTGAGAGACAGACATGAGTCGTTGGGGTTTTTTCAAACATGCATTGCGCGCGGCCTTGCCGGCGCTGGCCGGCCTGCTGCTGGCTGCAACGAGCGCGCACGCCGCCGACGAGTACCTGGACCCGGACAAGGCGTTTGGCCTCTCGGCCCGCGCGCTCGATGCCACGCACATTGAGGTGCGCTTCGACATCGCACCCGGCTATTACCTCTACCGCGAGCGCCTGAATGCGCAGGTCGCACCCGTTGGGCTGAAGCTGGCCGAGCTGCGGGTGCCCAAGGGCAAGGTCAAGTACGACGAGACGTTCGAAAAAGATGTCGAGTACTTCCGCAACGCTGTCACCCTGGTGGCCGTGTTGCAAGAGGCCCCGGCAGCGCCCTTCATGCTGAGTGTGGGCAACCAGGGTTGCGCCGACAAGGGGCTTTGTTATTCGCCGCAAAAGCGCGCTTTTCAGGTCGAGCCGGGGCAGGGGCCGGGCGGCACGCCGCGGTTCACCTTGTTGAGCGAGGCCCAGGCCGGCGCCTGGTCGGCCACGGCCTTGGTCGCTGGCAGTGTGTCTTCGGCGCTTTCGGCGGCCATGTCGGGCGCTGCACCGCAGGGCAGCGAGGCCCAGGTCGGCGCGGCTGCCAGCCCCGAAGACGCGGGCGAGGTGTCGAAGGCCCTGAAGTCGGGCAACACCGCGCTCGTGATCGGCCTTTTCATGCTGCTGGGCTTGGGCCTCGCGTTCACGCCCTGTGTGCTGCCGATGATGCCCATTCTTTCGTCCATCATCGTGGGGCGGGGTGGGCCGGTGTCCAAGGGGCGCGGCTTTTCGCTGGCGCTGGCGTATTCGCTGGGCATGGCCTTGGTCTACACCGCGTTTGGCGTGGCCTCGGCCCTGGCCGGAGAAGGTCTGGGCGCGGCGCTGCAAAACGTCTGGGTGCTGGGTGGTTTTGCGGTGGTGCTGGCGGTCTTCTCGCTCTCGATGTTTGGGGTCTATGAGTTGCAGATGCCGGCGAGCCTGCAAAACAAGCTGGCCCAGACCTCGCAGGGTCTGAAGGGCGGGCAGCACCTGGGCGTGTTCGCGATGGGCGGCATCTCGTCGTTGATCGTCGGCCCGTGTGTGGCCGCGCCCCTGGCCGGCGCGCTGGTCTACATCAGCCAGACGCGCGACGTGGTGCTGGGCGGCACCGCGCTGTTCTCGATGGCGGTGGGCATGAGCGTGCCGCTCTTGCTGCTGGGCTTGTCGGCCGGGGCCTTGCTGCCGCGTGCGGGTGCCTGGATGACGCATGTGAAACACGCTTTCGGCGTGATGCTGCTCGCGGTGGCCGTGTGGATGGTGGCACCGGTGTTGCCCATGTCGGTGGTGATGCTGCTCACCGCCGGGGTGCTGGTGGTGGCCGCTTTTTGCCTCGGCGCCTTCAAGGCCATCCCCAAGCCAGCCCAGCCGCTGCGCAAAGTGGCCAAGGGCCTGGGCCTGTTGCTCGGCGTGTTTGCCGTGGCGCAGGTGGTGGGCGCGGCCTCGGGGGGGCGCGATCTCGCGCGCCCGCTGGCGCACTTGGGCTCTGCACAACATGCGAGCGGGCCGGAGCTGAAATTTCAGGCCATCAGCAGCCTGGCCGAGCTGGACGAAGCCGTGCGCACCTCGACGCGCCCGGTGATGCTCGACTTTTATGCCGACTGGTGTGTGGCCTGCAAGGAGTTCGAGAAGTTCACCTTCACCGACGAAGCGGTGCGCCAGAAAATGGCGGGCCTCACGCTGCTGCGCGCGGACGTGACGGCCAACAACGAGAACGACAAGGCGCTGCTGCGCAAGTACACCTTGTTCGGCCCACCGGCAATGCTGTTCTTTGCGCCGGCCGGGGGTGAGCTGCCGGGCTCACGCGTGATCGGCTTCCAGGACGCTCGCACCTTCGGCGCGCACCTCGAGCGCGTTCAACCTTGACACCCAGCCGTTTCGACCGCCTCGACGCCCTGCGTGCGGTCGCCATTCTTTGGATGGTGGTGTTTCATTTCTGCTTCGACCTCAACTTCTATAAGTTCATCCAGCAAAACTTTTACCGTGACCCGTTCTGGACGGTGCAACGCTCGGTGATCGTGAGCCTGTTTCTCTTTTGCGCCGGCTTCGGCCAGGCGATCGCCTGGGAGCAGCAGCAAAGCTGGCCGCGCTTTTGGCGCCGCTGGGCGCAAGTGGCCGGCTGTGCGCTGCTCGTCACCGCCGGTTCTTACCTCATGTTCCCGAAAAGCTACATCAGCTTCGGTGTGCTGCACGGCATTGCGTTGATGCTCATCATCACGCGGCTGACGGCCGGGGCCGGGCAGTGGCTGTGGCTAATGGGCGGGGTGGCGCTGCTGCTGCCGCACCTGGTTCAAAGCAGCTTCTTCGACACCCGCCTCACCAACTGGGTCGGCCTCATCACCCGCAAGCCCGTGACCGAAGACTTTGCACCGCTGCTGCCCTGGATTGGTGTGATGTGGTGGGGCCTGGCGGCTGGCCAGTGGGTGCTGAG
>JBKJJF010000297.1:0-5064 GCA_046598195.1 Rhizobacter sp.
TGGTGACGCCGCAGCCGGCCACGGTGGTCGAGCGCCACGTGACCGAAGGGCAGGCGGTGCGGCAGGGTGATGTGCTGTTTGTGCTGTCGCTGGAGCGGGCCACGCTCCAAGGCGGCACGCAGGCCGCCGTGCAACAAAGTCTGGCCGCGCGTGAGCGCAGCTTGCAGGCTGCGAGCCAGCAGCAGGCCTTGTTGCAACGAACCCAGGCTGCTGCATTGCAGCGACAGGCGAGCGACATGAAACGCGAGTTGGCGCAGCTCGGCACCGAGGCCGATTTGCAACGCGAGCGCCTCGGCCTCGCGCAGCAGGCGCAGGCGCGGCTGGAGTCCTTGCTTCGCGAAAACTTTGTGTCGTCGGCCCAGGTGCAAACCAAGGCCGAAGAGGTGCTCGGCCTGCGTGCGCAGTTGCAGGGGCTGGAGCGCCAGGGCGCCACCAAACAGCGTGAAATCGGCAGCCTCGAAGCGCAACTGCGTGAGTTGCCGCTGCGCACCCAGGCACATCTCGGCGAGATCGACCGCGATCTGGCCGAGCTGGTGCAGAAGTCGGCCGAGAACGAAGCCCAGACGCGCATCGTGATCCGTGCGCCACAACACGGCGTGGTGACTTCGGTGCTCGCCGAGCGTGGCCAAACCGCCACACCGGCCACCGCGCTGGCAAGCCTGGTGCCGGCCGACGCTCGTTTGCAAGCGCATCTGTTTGCGCCGTCGAGCGCCGTCGGTTTTGTGCGCTCGCAGCAGGCGGTGTTGTTGCGCTACCAGGCCTACCCGTACCAGAAGTTCGGCCACCAGGCCGGCCATGTGATGCAGGTGTCGCGCACGCCTTTGCAGGCGGCCGAGCTGGCCAGCCTGGCGCTGCCACAGAGCAGCGAGCCGCTGTATCGCATCACCGTCGCGCTCGACCAGCAGGCGGTGCAGGCTTATGGCCAGGCGCAGCCACTCGCACCCGGCATGCAGCTCGACGCTGACGTGCTGCTCGACCGCCGCCGCCTGATCGAATGGCTCTTCGAGCCCGTGCTGAGCATCGTGGGCCGCGTGTGATATTGGGCGGGCTCAACCTGGGCTGGGGCGGGCGACGTGTTCCGCTGATCCTGCAAACCGAGGCCGCTGAATGCGGCCTCGCGTGTCTTGCGATGGTGGCGGCCCAACACGGCCTGCGCACCGACCTGCCGACCTTGCGCAAGCGTTTTTCGTTGTCGCTCAAGGGCGTGACGATGATCGACCTGGTGCGCATGTCGAGCCAGCTGCAGCTGAGCCCGCGCCCGCTGCGGGCCGAGATGGAGCACCTGCCGCAGTTGCAGTTGCCCTGCGTGTTGCACTGGGACTTGAACCACTTCGTGGTGTTGACCGAATTGCGCGGCGATTGGGCCACCATCCATGACCCGGCGCGCGGTGTGCGCCGCCTGCGCCTGGCCGAGGTGGCCAAACATTTCACCGGCGTGGTGCTGGAGCTCTCACCAGCGCCCGACTTCAAACCGCAGGTTGAAAAGCAGGCGGTCAGCACACGCCAGCTGCTCGGTCATGTGGTGGGGCTCAAGCGGTCGTTGGGCCAGATTTTTGTGATGGCGCTGGCGCTCGAAGCTTTCATGCTGCTGACGCCTTTTTTCATGCAGTGGACGGTCGACAGCGTGCTGGTCAGTGCCGACCGTGACCTGCTCATCACCCTGGGCATCGGCTTTGGCCTCTTGGTGTTGGTGCAGGTGGCGACCGCCGCCATCCGCTCGTGGGCGGTGTTGTACCTGTCGGCCACGCTCAACCTGCAGTGGTTGTCGAATGTGTTTGCGCACCTGATGCGCCTGCCGGTGAGCTGGTTCGAAAAGCGCCACACCGGCGACATCATGTCGCGCTTCGGCGCCATCCAGCAGATGCAGCAGACGCTGACCACCAGCTTCATCGAAGCTGTGCTCGACGGTCTGCTGGTGGTGCTGACGTTTGTGGTGATGTGTTTCTACAGCGTCACGCTCACGGCCATCGCCTTTGGCAGCGTGGCGGTGTATGCGCTGCTGCGCTGGGCTTTCTTCCGCCCGCAGCGTGATGCGACCGAAGAAGCCATCGTGCACGACGCCAAACGTTCCACGCACTTTCTCGAATCGCTGCGTGGTGTGCAGTCGATCAAGCTCTTCAACCGGCAAGAAGACCGCCAGGCGCAGTTCATGAACCGTGTGGTTGATGCGATGAACGCCAACATCGCCACCCGCAAGCTCGACCTGATGTTTGGCGTGATGCACAAGCTGGTGTTCGGCCTGGAGCGCATCGCGGTGATCTGGGTGGGCGCGCTGCTGGTGATGGATCACCGTTTTTCGGTGGGCATGTTGTTCGCCTTCTTCGCCTACAAAGAAACCTTCGCGCTGCGGGTGAGCGGCCTGATCGACAAGATGGTCGAGCTGAAGATGCTCAAGCTGCAAGGCGAGCGCCTGGCCGACATCGTGCTCACCTCGCCCGAGGCCGAGCCCGATGTGCCTGCACGCGAGAGCGAGCTGCCGGCGCGGCTGGAATTGCAGGGCGTGAGTTTTCGCTACTCTGACAGCGAGCCCGAGGTGCTGAGTGACGTGAGCTTCATCATTGAGCCCGGTGAATCGGTGGCGATTGCCGGGCCCTCGGGTTGCGGCAAAACGACGCTGCTCAAGCTGATGCTGGGCATCCATGCGCCGCAGTCGGGCGAGATCCGTGTCGGTGGGGTGCCGCTGCGCCAGCTCGGGCTGCGCGCTTGGCGCGACATGATCGGCACCGTGATGCAAGACGACCAGCTCTTCGCCGGCTCGATCACCGACAACATCAGTTTTTTTGACGCCCACGCCGACCCGGCCTGGGTGTCGCAATGTGCCCAGCTCTCGGCCGTACACGACGAGATTGAGGCCATGCCCATGGGCTACCACACGCTGATCGGCGACATGGGAGCCAGCATTTCAGGCGGGCAGAAGCAGCGCATCCTGCTGGCCCGCGCGCTCTACAAGCGGCCGAAGATCTTGTTCCTCGACGAAGCGACCAGTGCGCTCGACGTGGATCGCGAGCGCCTGGTGAACCAGGCGATTCGCCAGCTCGACCTCACGCGGGTGATCGTGGCGCACCGCCCCGAGACCATGGCTTCGGCCAACCGTGTGATCGTGCTGAAAGACGGCCATGTGGCACAAGTGCTCCGCACCGTCACCGGCGCGGGGCGATAAAACAAAACAGAAATGCACTTGTCCCTTGCGCCGGGGAGCGAACCCAATCCCCATGCCCTCGCCGCGCTCAGCAAGGCCGGTGAGTTGTACCCGATCATTGCCTCGCAAGACATCGTCGACGTGCGGGGCGTCAAGCTGTGGGCCCGCGACCAGCCGGTGACGGCCGCGTTGCAGCAGCGCCTGTTGGAGCGCCGGCTGAAGCAGCCGATCGAGGTCTGCTTGCAGGCCGAAGGGGGTGTCACGCTGTTCACGCTGATGCACGACATGCTGGAGCTGATCGAGTCGGGCAACCCGCTGGCGCCCGCACTGCGGCCCTGGGCCACGGTGCTGGTGGCGCAGCTCAAGCAGATCCCATTGCATTCGGTGGCGCAGCTGCTGCTCACGACCGCTGCGGCCACACGACCGGCGACCTTGGCGCATGCGGTGTCTGGCATGGCGCTGGCTGGCGCCATGGTCGCCAGCCGCGAGGGCAGCCACCACGACATTCGCCTGGCCATGCTGGGCGGTTTGTTGCACGACATCGGCGAGGTCTACATCAACCCGCTGTACCTCGACTATGCGCAGGCGCTCGACCTCATCGGCCACAAGCACCTGGTGGTGCACCCCCGGGTAGCGCAGATCTTGTTGAGCGGCTTGACCGACTACCCCGCCGCGCTGGCGCAGGCGGTGGCCGAGCACCACGAGCGGCTCGACCGCTCGGGCTACCCCGCGCGGCTGAGCGGTGACGCGGTGTCGCGCCTCGGCCGGGTGCTGGCGGTGGTGGAGGTGACGCTGGGCAGCCTGTGCGCTTCGCACGCACCACTCACACGCGCGAGCTTTGCACTGCGCGTGGTGCCGGGCGAGTTTGACCCGCAGTGGGCGTCGTTTGTGTGCGACGCCGCGCACGAAGCCGGTGAAGACTTTGCAGGCCACGCCCAGCCGGTCGCGTCCACACTCGCCGCGCAGCTGGCCGACATCGACCAGCAGCTCGCCGAAGCACACCAGCTCGCGCTGGAGCTGCACGAACAGCGCCGCACCTCGACCATCACCGACGTGGTGACCGACGCGCTGCACCGGCTCGACCGCCTGCGTGTGGCCTGGAACGCGTTGGGCTTGTGGGGTGTGTCTGCCGACGACGCCGCGCCGTCCGAGCGGCTGGAGCTGGAGCTGGCCGAAAGCGAGTTGCGCCAGCGCATGCGGGCGTTCCACCGCGAATGCCTGCTGCTCGCCGAAGGGCTGACCCAGGCCGAGAAGTTTCGCTTGTCGCCGCTGTGGCAAGGCTTGCTCGAGACACGGTGAGGCGCGGGGTGGGGCGGTCAGGGTGTGGTGTCGCGCTCCATGTGGCTGAGCCAGCGCAAGGCATGTTCGCGGTTGTTGCCGCACATCTCGGGCGCCGGCTTCAGCGAGCTGCACACGGCGGGGCGACCGGGGTGGCCGAAGAGGGCGCAGGCGTTGTCGGCCGTCAGCTGCACGCAGCGCACACCCGCCGGCTTGCTGATGCCGTTGACCAGCGGCATGCCCGGGATGGGGGTGGAGATGGAAGGCGCGATGCAGCAGGCGCCGCAGCCCGTTCGGCAGTTCATGGACGGGGATTATTCGGCAGCCTTGCCACGCATGGGCGTGGTCTTGCGGAACAGCGGGTGACGCCAGTCACCCCGCAGCCTAAAATTCACGCCCTGCCCCGCTCGACACGCTTTGCGAGAGCCGCGGCCTCCTGTCCCGATAGACCCCCCGGAGTTTCCATGCTGTACCCCCATGAGTTCGACGTCATCGTCGTCGGCGGCGGCCATGCCGGCACCGAAGCCGCGCTGGCGGCGGCGCGCATGGGCGTGAGCACCTTGCTGCTGACGCACAACATCGAAACGCTCGGCCAGATGAGCTGCAACCCGTCGATCGGCGGCATCGGCAAGGGCCACTTGGTCAAG
>JBKJJF010000299.1:0-17100 GCA_046598195.1 Rhizobacter sp.
GTGTTTGATGGCGTTTTCAACCAGGCTTTGCAACATCATCGGCGGGAACTCGGCCGACAGCAGGCCGTCGCTCACGCGGATGTCGGTGTTGAGGCGGTCTTCCATGCGCACCTTCAAAATCTCCAGGTAGGGCCGGATCACCGCCAGCTCGCGCGCCAGGTCGCGGTTGCCGGGCTGCGCATTGGCCTCGCGCATGGTGGGCATGCTGGCGCGCAACAAGGCGATCAGGTTTTTCTGCATCTTGCTGGCACGCGGCGGGTCGGTTTCGATCAGGTGGTCGATGCTGGCCAGGGTGTTGAACAAGAAGTGCGGCTCCACCTGCGCCTGCATCGCGGCCATGCGGGCTTCGACCACCTGGCGTTTGAGCGCCTCGCTCTCGGCCATCTCGGTGGCCACCACCGCCTGCGCCTCGGCCTTGAAGCGGCCGGCGGCCATGAACTTGATGATCCCCGAGATGACGATCAGCAAAAAGGCGAACGGCGGCAGGTGGTCACCCGGGCGGAACGGCTTGATGCGGATCTCGCGCATGCCAGAGGCGTTGACGGCTTGCTCGGCATCGGCGGCCGCCGCCTTGGCATCGGCCATGGCTTCCTTGATGGCGTCCTTGGCCTCTTCGATGGCCTCGCGCACCTCGGCGTTGGTTTCGGCGTCGTCGACGTTCACCTTCACGCCGGGCAGGTCGATGTGGATGTTGGCCGTGCCGCTGGCGGCCGAAGCGGGTGCGCTGGCGGCCGTGGGGGCGACACGAACGCCGTTCTTGTCGATGGTGACCGAGTAGCTCTTGCCCTTGATGTCGAACACCGCGCGCTCGGTGCCGGGCGGGCTGGGCGGCTCAGGGGCCTGGGGTGGCTTGGGCGCGGCGGGGGCACGCGCCGGCTTGTAGATGATCTTGTCTTCGCCCCAGTAGAGGTTGAACGGCGGCAGGTCGGACGTGATGCCGGCGACGATCAGCGTCAGCAGCGCGAGCAGGAAGAAGCGCTTCCAGCTGATGCTGTCGAGCCAGCGTGCGTAGGCCGAGAGGCCACGCTTCAGCGAGGCAAAAAAGCCGCTGTTGTTGCCGTGGGTGGGGGGAGCAGGTGAAACCATGCAGCCACTGTAAGCGGCGCCACCCGGCCGCCACCCGCGGCAAGCGACGGGCCGAACAAGCGGCCGGACAGGCTGCAGGCAGCGCCGACTGGCGTCAGCGGCGCCGGGTCACAAAAAGCCGAGCCGCCGGTTGGCGCCGAAATTGGCCAGGTTGGGCAACACGCTGTTGAGCTGCGCGTCGCTCGCACCAAACCAGGCCAGCAAGGTGGCGGCGTATTGGTCGACCGCGGTGGTGGGCAGCCAGCGGCCTTGCAGCTCCCAGCTGTCGACACCCACGTCGTTGGTGCCGCCCAGCGCCAGCTCGGGGAAGCTGCCGTAACTCGCGCCGCCGTTGACGGCACCACCGAGCACAAGGTGGGTGTTGCCCCAGGCGTGGTCGGTGCCGGTGCTGTTGTTGGGGGTGAAGGTGCGGCCGAAATCGCTCTGGGTGAAGGCGGTGACGGCGTCGCCCAATTGCAGCGCTTTCATGGCGGCGTAGAAGGCACCGAGCGCGTCGCCCAGCTCCTGCAGCAGGTTCGCGTGGTTGCCGGTGGTGGGGGCGCCGGCCACGAGCTGGTTGGCGTGGGTGTCAAAGCCGTCGAGCGCGGCAAAAAACATCTGCTTGTCACCGCCCACGGTGGCACTGCCGGCGATCAGCTTGGCGATCTGGTAAAGCTGGCCGGCCAGCCCGGTGCGGAACGCGGTGTTGGGGGCGGTGCCGGTGAACAGCGGCGCAAACGCGGTGTCGATCGCCGCCAGCGCGCCCGCGCTGCCCGGCTCGACGGCCACCAAGCCACCCAGCCGCGCTGACACGCTGAACGCGTTGCGCTGCGCGGTGGCGTAGGCCTCGCCAAGCTCGGTGTCTTGCCCTGCGGCATAGAGCAAGTTGAGCGCGTCTTTGCGTGCGACGAAGGGCGCGTATTGCTGCACGTCGGCACTGAGCACCCAGGCGCCGAAGTCGTCGCCGGGGGTGTCGGGCAGCACCAGCGGCGAGACGGTCTCGGTCAGGCCGAAGCGGGTGCTTCCGGCCAACGAGATCACCGGGTTGACGGTCTGCAGCGCCGCCGACGCGCGCCCGCCCCAGCCGCTGCGGCTGAGGGCGTGGGTGTGGCCGGTTTCCCACTCGATCTGCTGGTCGGAGTGCGAGAACAGGTTGGCCGGAATTTCGGTCGAGCTGGCGGGCAGCGCACGGAACTGCGCCTTGCTCATGGGCCGCACCAGGGTGCCGAGGTTGAACACCGGCGCGAGATTGCCTTCGGCCCAGGCGCCGCTGAGCGCGCTCAGCGAGGGGTGCATGCCGTAGTTGATGCCGCTCATCGGCAGCAGGCTGGCGCGCGGCAGGGCCAGGCCACGCCGCACGGCGGCGTACTGGTCGTAGCGTGCGGTGTCGGTCGGCACGATGGTGTTGAGCCCGTCGTTGCCACCGTAAAGAAAGATGCAGACCAGGGCCTGGTAGTGGCCGGCCTGGGCACGCTTGGTGCCCAGTGTGAGGTTGGCCACGGTGCCGAGGCCGAGCGCGCCGGCCAGGCCGGCGCTGTTGCGCATGAGCCATTGGCGGCGGTTCATCGTGGGGGCAGGGGCAGCGGTTTTGCGGTTCATGGTGTGGGGCCTCAGCTGACGATGGGCCGCCCCGAGGCGGCTGAACGCCCCCTCGGGGGGCAGGAGCGAAGCGACGTGGGGGTCGTCATCTTTTTAGCGCTGAATTTGGTAATGGGGCGAGCCGTAGACCAAAAAGGCCGCGGTCTTCACCCGGTTGACTCGCCAGTTGGTGGCGTCGTTGCTTGACGTCCACCAGGCGGTGGCACGCACCACCTCGTTGCGCGCGGCGGTGGGCAGGCTGCGGCCGAGCGCCAGCATCGAGAGGCGGTCGACCAGCACGCCGGCGTCGGTGGCATCGGCGGTGAAGGCACTGAAGTTGACCGCGGTGCCCTGCGGGTTGGGCACGCCGCTCCGGTTGGCCGGGCTGCCACCCCAGTCGAGCAAGTAGGTGAGGAAGTTGAGCCGCGACAGCGCCGAGTTGGCGTTGTGAATGCCGAAGGTCGGGCCCACCAGCGAGGTGCCCGCCACCGGGTAGTCGGGCGGGTAGAAGTTGAACACCGAGGGCGGGCGGAACACATGCTGGCGCATGGTCTCGCCCCACCACCAGCTCAGGGCCTCGCCGTCACTGGCGCCATTCAGGCCGCGCAGCACGCCGGTGAACAGGTGCACCGGCTCGCGCAGCTTGCCGGCGTTGCGCCCGACGTTGTCGCCCCGGGCTTCGGTGTCGAGCAACACGGCGGCCACGGTGGCCGCCAGGTCGCCCCGCTGACCACTGCCAAACGCGAGGTAACGGCCAGAGGTGAAGGCTGCCGCCACCCGGCCCACGTAGGCAGGCGTTGGGTTGCTGCTGACCAGGTGCTGGATCAGCTGCTTGCCGATGAACGGGGCGGTGTTGGGGTGGGTGATGACGCTGTCAAGCACGGTCTCAAGCGCGCTGCTGGCGGTGTGGTTGGCGCTCAGCGAATGGCCGTTGAGCAGCGTGCGCGCGGTGGTGTCGTGGTAACGCGCCACCGGCACCATGTCGCCGTCGTTGGCGCCGCCGTAGTAGCGGCAGTTGGCGCCGGTCGGCCAGCAGCCATACGAGGTGGCGCCACCAGCGGGGTAGGTCCAGCCGGTGAGTGCGTAGGCATAGGCGCGCACGGTGTCGTTGCTGTAGGTGGCAGCACAAGTGCCACCACGCAGCGTGCCGTCGCTGTTGAGCTCGCAGGTGCCGATGGAAAACAGCTGCAGCAGCTCGCGCGCAAAGTTTTCGTTGGGCGCGTCTTTGTCGTTGTTGGCGTTGTTCAAAAAGTCGCCCATCACTGGCGACAGAACCACCTTCTTCAGCACCTGCCGGTAGTTGCCGAAGGCCTCGCGCAGCAGCACGTTGTGGTAGTTGCGAAAGCCGTAGTTGCCGCTGACGTCGAGGCTGTTGACGACCACGATTTGTTGCAACGCGAAGGCCACCCGCTGGCGCAGCTGGTCGCTCTGGGTGATGGCGTTGCGGTAAAAGTCCCAGACCAGGGGCTCGGTGGAGTAGTAATCGCGCCAGCAGTTGGCGCCGCGCCCGGTGCAGAACTCGCCGCTGCCGGTGTACTGGTGGATCTCACCGCCCATGCCGCTGCTGTAGCTCGATGTGCGCAGCGCCATTTGCGCGGCCACCCAGGCACTCGGGCCCTGGCTGCGAATGCCGCTGACCAGCGCTTCGGTGGCGCCGAAGCTGGCCTGGTCGGCCAGACGCACGGCATTGGCCTGCGAAGTGGGTGCTGGCGGTGCCGGTGGCGGCGGTGGGGGCGGCGGCAGCGGTGCACCCGGTGGCGGCGCCGCGGCGGGGGAATCACCGCCGCCGCCACCACCACCACAACCCGCCAGCACCGCTGCAAAAAGGGTGGCCACCGTGGCCGCGCGCCAGTGGCGTGGTTGTGCGTGAGACTCTGTAGAAAGGCGGGCAACCGGCATGGGGCGTCCTGTTCGCGTGCAAAGGTGGCAGTTCGTGTCTGTGCCCGCGCGCAAGGTGACGGGTTTTGTCACTGCGCCGGCCACGAAGCTGGCTTCGACGGTTGCAGCAGAAAGGGTGCCTGCCTCTGTTACCGGATGTCAGTCACGGCGGCTGTGGCCGCAACCCCTTCTTCTCCAGCCGTTCGGAGCCAGACGACTCCTACACGCAGAGGCGTTCAACGCTGATCGCCCCCACGCGAACGCGCTGCTTCAATGGGCCTCACGGGCAAAACCCCGCCCCTCCCACTCACCCCACCCCGAAAGGCACCCCCATGAGCCACCAAGACAGCGCCTCCAGCGCCCTGCTGTGGAACCTCATCAAGGACATCAGGTTCGCGATGTTCACCACCCGTCATCACAACGGCCACCTGCACTCGCGACCGATGACCACGCAGAACACGCCGGTCGACGAAGACAGCAGCCTGTGGTTCTTCATGTCGCGTTCGGGCGAGCCCGTGGCCGACATTGAATCGGAGCCCAACGTGAACGTGGTCTACGCCCACCCCGGCCACGACAGCTACGTCTCGGTGTCGGGCACCGCCCGCGTGGTCGACAACCTGACCAAAAAAGAGCAACTGTGGTCCAAGCTCAACGAGGCCTGGTTCCCGGCCGGCGTGACCGACCCCGACCTCGCGCTGGTGCAGGTGCAAATCACGCACGCCAATTACTGGGACGTGAAGTCGAGCAAGCTGGTTCAGCTGTTCACGATGGCGCGCGCCGCTATCACCGGGCGAGCACCCGGCCCGATAGGCGAGCAAGGTGAGGTGCGCATGCGCTGACACCCGAAAACGCCAACACCATGCACACGCTCAAGACCTACATCGTCGAAGACAGCGCCATCATTCGCGATGGCTTGATCGCGTTGCTGGAAGAGGCAGCCCCGATCGAGGTCGTGGGCACGGCCGAAGACGAACTGACCGCCTTGAACTGGATCGACAAGCCCAACCGCGACTGCGACCTGGTCATCGTCGACATCTACCTCAAAGGCGGCTCGGGCCTGGGTGTGCTCAAGGCCGGAGCCGGTGTCTTCAAGCCGGCCAAGTGGGTGGTGCTCAGCAACCACGCCACGCCCGAAATGCGCACCCGCTGCCTGGAGCTGGGCGCCGATTGTGTGTTTGACAAGTCGAACGAGATCGACGAGCTGCTGCTGTATTGCAACCGGCTGGCCGGGCAGGCAGAGCCGGCAACCTGAGAGCGGGCCCACACCCCCCAGGCGCCAGCTTGGCCGCGCGGGTTCAGCGTTTGGTTTCTTGGTACCAATAGAGGCGGCTGCGCGGCGCCGCGATCGTCGGGTTGACCCGCACCCCTTCGATGCCCGACCGCCTGGGGTTCGGGCAACCGATGCAGAAGGGCACCAGCTCCACCGTCTGATCGGGCCTGATCACGCTCACGATGCCCACCACCGGGCTGGGCGGCAGGCCGCCGCCCGCCAGCTCTGAGCTGGTCGGCGTCGCGCAGAAGAGCGGCATGGCATAACTCTTGGCCACGCCAAGGTCGGACGCACAGGTGTTGGTGGCGGATGCCGCCGACGGGCGGTTGGTGCCGAAGTAGCTGGCGCCGGCGATGGAGGTCGCGGCGTTGACAACCTTCTCACCCGTTTGCAGCGCTACATAGCAGCCCCGCCCCGTGATGGTCGACTCGGCTGTCACCGGCACCAGGTCGCTCCAGGTTGTGGCCGCGTGAGAGTCGGGCACGCCCTTCACCAGGTTGGTGTCGAAGATCTGGAAGAAGTGGTCTCGGGTGGTGGCCAGCAGCGGCTTCTCGCGGTCGCCCGAGCCCACCATCAGCGCGGTGAACGAGCGGGTGACCACAGCGTCGGGTGCGAAGAAGAACTTGCGCCCGGTGACCGTGCCACCCGACAGATCGGCCAAGGTGTAGATGGACCAGTTTGCCGCCGCCGTGCTGCCGGGGGTTTCGAGATCGATGCGGTAGACCTTGCCGCCCAGGTCGACGGTGTAGGCGCGGTCGATGTAGCCGTCGAAGTCGGAGTCGACCAGTGTCACGTCGGCGGGCACGCTGCGTGTCGTCGGGAAAGCCTTGAGCTGGGCCCCGGTGATGGCGTCGAGCACATAGACGCGGTGGCCCATGGTGGTGATGCCAGGCACCAGGCTGTCTTCGGCCGCCGCGTCGTAGCCGCCGCCGAAGATCAACACCGGATTGGCGTTGCCGCGAATGCGCGCCACCTTCGGCTCAGACCAGGTCTGCCCCAGTTGTGGCAGCACGCTCTGCGACGTGCGCCACAGGTAGACCGGGTTGTTGGGGTTTGTCACGTCAAACGCATACAGCAGGCGGCCGCCGCGGCGCATGCCGACGTAGATGATCACGCGGTTGATGCTGCGGTCAGCGTTGAACTTCTGGTAGACGCCGATCGGCCCATCGACAAAGTAATCGCGCGGCGTGGCGCTCGCCGACACGGTGGTCGAGAGCCGGATGAGTGGCGAGTTGGCACGCAGGCGGTTGAGCTTGGGGAACATCTCCTCGGGCACGTAGCTCCACAATTCCTCGCCGGCGCCCGAGCCGCTCGCGTTGCCGCTGACTGCGTGGATCATGCCGTCGTTGGCGCCGTAAAAGACGACCACGCCGGTCGTGCCGCCGTAGTTGACAACCGCGGGGCGTGAATGCAGCACGTCGCCATGCACCGAGGGGCGGATGGTGGTGGCCGGCGTGGTGGTCGGGCCGCGCTCGTCGCCGGCGTTGCTGGTGCCGCGCACCCACTCGATGAGGGCATCGCGGCTGGTGCTCGGCACGCTCAGCGCGGTGTCGGTGATGCGGCTGTTGCTGGCGGCGAAGCGCGTGGCCGAGGGCCCAAGCGTGGTGGTAGCGGCGCAGCCGATGCAGGTGAACACGTTGCGCGCGCCCTGCGAGGTGGCATAGGTGGCGCGCAAGCGCTGCGCGATCGCGCCCTTTTCAACCACGGCGCCGTCGGGCGAATCGCTGGCCGAGAGCGGCGTGCCCATCAGCTGGTTCGTCCAGAAGGTGCTGCTGCTGGTCCAGTGGGAGATGGCCGAGGTGCTGATGAAGCCGGTGGTCGAGCTGACCGCCGATGCGCCCGTGGAATCGACGAGTTGCAGGTTGCCCAGCGTGTCGAGACCAAACTGGTACTGCTTGAGGTTGCCGCGCCAGCGTGGCTGGGCATTGGCATCGGGGCGGAACATGCCCATGAACACTTGGTTCTCGTAGGTGCCGCGGCCGTTGACCGACACCGGCAGGCTGGCCGCCGCGAACACGCTGTTGACCGCCTGCACCTCGTTGAAGATCGCCGTCAGCGCTTGGAGCAGCAGGTCGGCATTGTTGGCCGAGTGGAAGCTGCCGCCGCCCTGTGTGGCGATGGCCCGGATGAAGTTGGGGTACAGGCCGTCGCTGGAGGCGCCAGTCACGGCCACCGTGTGCGTGACGATGCCTTGCCTCTCGGGCTGGTCGCTCACGTCCGAATCGCGCAGGAAGCGGGCGTATTCATCGGCCCAGTTGGACTGGTCGCTGTTGCTGACGACCGAGGTCGGGTAAGTCAGACGCGAGGTGTCGCCTCCGACGCCTCTGAGCAGCGACAGCGCATCTCCGTTTTCCGAAGGCTGCGGCGCGCCGTTGGTGATGAAGACGATGTGGTTGCGCGAGCAGGAGTTGATCGAGGGGCTGATGTAGCGGCCCGCCGACACCGCCGCCCGGTCCCATTTGCTGCCCAGCGTGCCCTGGTAGGGCGCGAGGCCCTTGTAGTAGAGATAGGCCTCGTGCAGCGCCTTGGAGAAGTCGGCATTCGACCCCTTGTCGCCGCTGATGGAGAGGTTTTTGATGAGCGTTTTGAAGGCCGCCTTGTTGGCGGTGGTCATCGGCGTCAGGGCCTTGCGCGGGTACGCGCCGGAGTGGGGCGACTCGTTCAGCAGCATGAAACCGACGTTGAACAGGGCATCGGCACTGGGCCCGCCGGTGCCACTGACCGGCAAGGCGTCGATCAAGTTGTACAAGGCGCACTTCTCGATGGCCATCTTCTTGCCCTGCTCCTGACCGGGGCTTGTCGCCTGCGGGCCTGCGGTGGTGAGCACGCCGTTCTCACGGTAATAACAGTTGGCCGCCGGGATGCTGCTCGACCAGTTGGCCGAGCTGTCGAGAATCAGCAGCACGTTGGGCAGGCTGCTGGCGGAAACCCCGGTGTAGATGTCGATGTCTTCGGCGAGCGCGGGCCGGCCAGCGGCGCTCAGCGCAAGACACAGTGCAAGGCGCAGCACGAGGGTGGGGTTGGTTTTCATGGCGGGCTCCTTCAAAGGGCGGGGCAGGAGTTGGTGGCATCCGTGATCAGCGAGCGGATGCCCACACCCTGGTTCACCGCCACAAAAGCATTGCTGCGGGCATCGGCCACCTCGGCGCGCACATTCCACTCGCTGTCTGCGCAGATCGAGTCGCCGCTCGGCGGAGCGGCGCCATCGATTTCGATGCCGGAGTTCTGCGCCGCGCCCGACCCGAGGCAATGCAGGTCCTGCGGCGAGCCGGGGTCTAACTCATTGACCTTGATCACGCGCACGCGGTAACACGCCGGCTGCGGTGTCAAGCGGGCTTCAAAATCGTTGACGCCATCCCCATCGATGTCGACCGGCACCGGCGCCGAAGCCACGGCCGCTGCCTGCTGCACGAAGACGGGCGAGCTGATGGTCTTTTCCACCGCCGCTTGCGCGGCAGCAAATGCCTCTTGGCGCGCCTGGGTGTTGCCCACGATGCGCATGTTGGCGGTGCTGCTGTTGTAGGCCCACACCGCGAGCATCGACAGCGCCAGCAGCATGACCATGGTCACGATCAGCGTGATGCCCCGCTGGCGACGACCAGAGGCGCTGCGGCACAGAGCGTGGCGGCGGGTCATTGCAGCTCCCGCGCGCCGCTCGGGTTCACGAGCCGCACCACGCTGCTGTAGGCGCGCCGGGTGTAACCGTCGTAGGCCACGTTGACCGTGCCAATGCCGCCCAGCTCGAACTGCTGGGCGGTGGCCAGCCCGCTGCCGGTCGCCTTGTCGAGCGAGCGGGTGATGAAGTGGAGCTTGATCGCCATCACGTTCTCCCACGCGGTGGTGCCGCCGCTGCCTCCCAGGCCGGCAAGGTAGGTGTCGGCGCTGCCGTTCATGTCAAGGTCGAACCCGTATTCCAGTCGCAGGTCGTCGATGCCTTCGGCCAGCGCCGTGGTCACGAGCTGGCCGCCCACCAGGTCGACCCGTTTGAGCGTCGGCGTGGTGTCGCCCGAGGGGCAGCGGTTGCATCTCGCCACGTAATAAATGCGCGACACATAAGGCCGCACGGTGTTCGGCGCGGCGCAGGCACGGTTGCGCAGCGTGAACACGCTGGGGTCGGCGCTGAAGATGAGGCGTGGGGTGCTCACGTCGTCCTGACAAAACGAGTACTGCACGTGGTACTGGGCGTTGGTGGAGGACAGCGTGGCGGGGTTCACGCGTTCCACGCCCAAGCGGCGCACCACGATCGCCTGGGTGCCGCTCTTGCGGTAGGCCAGGCAGTCGAGCACGTCGCCCGGGCCGACGCCCTGCACGGGGGTGGGCAGGGTGTAGGGCACGCCCGTCCACCCGGTAGGCACGGTGCTGCAGGGGTTGGGCGTGGCGTAGATGGCGCCCCGCGCCGGCGACTCACCGTAGAAGCCCGCCAAGCGCAGGTCTTCATGCAAAAGCTCCGACACGTAGCGGCCGTTTTCGATCTGCACCCCGGCGCGGGCCAGGTTCTGGCCGTTGGCCGACGCGTTGGCAAACAGCAGCAGCAGCGCGGCGGTGATCGCCAGGCCAAGCGCGAGCCCCACCATCAGCTCGATCAACGACGTGCCGCGCTGGCGGCGCTGGGCGTAAAAGCCCACGGCTCGACCGGGCACGGGGAAATGTGACGTGGAATGGGACGCGGTCATGTCAAACCTCAGCAACGGGGCAGCGCAGACGGCGGGCTCGCGTCACGCAGAAGCGCCATGCAGACCGTGGACGACACCACTCGGCGCAGCGCCGCGTTGGCGAAGACAGCATCGCCCTGGCCGCAGGTGCTGGCCGGCGCGCCGGTCGGAACGATCCCGACCCATGCGATCGACACCACATAACGGTCGGAGCTGCCCGTGGCCCGGGTGATGCAGCCGCGGGCGCCGACCATGGCGCCGGTGGCTGAGCCGCCCCGCGTTTCGGCACTTCCGCGCAGCAAGTTGGCCCACTCGCACAGGTCGCGCGGCGACCTGGCAAGCGCGCTGCAATCGGCCATGCCGCCGCCGCCGATGAGGCCGTCGGTCACGTAAGCGGGGGCCTCGGCGCGGTTGGCGTTGAGGCGGTTGGTCATGTCCTCGAGCAGCACCAGCGCCTGGCTGCGCTGGTAAGACTCAAACTCGGACGTGCTCGCCCGCGCCTGCAGCGCCACAAACCCGAGCAGCCCAAATGCGCAGATCAAGATGGACACCATCACCTCGATGAGGATGCCGCCGTGTGGGCGCCGCGGGGTGCCGTGTCGAGGGCGGTGCTTCATGTGCAAACTCCCACGAGTGAACGGGCCCGGCCCGCGGGTGACAGCTCGATGCAGCGGCTCGCACCCGTGGTGGAGATGGTGATGCGCACTTCTGCGGCCGGCACCGAGACCCGGCCGGTGGCATCGAAGGTGATCGAGGTCGGCGCGCCCGACACCTGCACATCGCCAGACGAAGCCCCGCGCGCGCTGATCTGGGTTCCGGTGCCGACCACGGCGGAGGCCCAGCCGTCGGTCCACTGGTTGCCGCGGCGGGCCACGGCCACGCTGGCGTTGCGCTTCAGCGCCTCACTGCGCGCGAGCAGCAGGTCGGCGGTCAGGTCGTAAGCGATGCCCTTGACGCGCTGGCCATCGAGAAAGGCGCGGAACGAGGGCAAGGCAAAGGCGCTGATGATGGCCAGCAGGGACACGACCGTCATCAGCTCAATCAAGGTGAAACCGGCGGCGGTGCGCCGCGGGCCGACGGGGTGCAGGGCAGTCATGCGCATGGCATTCACCAGCAACCCGTGGTGGCGGCTGTCTTGGCCCCCGTGTGGGTGAGGCTGATCGTGCCGCAGGGCTCACGCGCCTGAGCGCCCTGCGGCGCCGCGGTGAGGGTGAACGTGGGCGGCGTGGCGCCGGCGGGCACGTTCAGGGTCAGGGTGTAGGCGGTGGCGACGTTGGCGGGCGCGGCGATTCCGATGCCGGCCAGCGTGTCGGCGTAGGCCCGTGTGTCCACCAGAAACTGCTGCTGGCGCCCCGCCAGAGACATCAGGTGCGCTTGCGCCTCGGCACGGCGCGACTTGCGCACTTGCGCTTGGTACGAGGGCAATGCAATCGCCGCCAGGATGGCAATGATGGCGACGGTGATCATGAGTTCGATCAGGGTGAAACCACGCACGGCCTTGCTCGCCCCGGACGGGCTCCGTCGATGGTTCGCGCACAGCGGACACCCCCTGAACGCAGGGTTGACGGTAACAAGATTCTGGCTGGCCGATTTCATGAAAGTCACGCTAACATGAATGTGCGCTTTGCACATTTATGCGTGCCGGGCAAACGTGTCTATGTCACGCGACGCCAAAAAATCGAACTGCGGCGACGGGGCTCGAATTGGGAAGTTCAGGCCGAGAGCATGAATTTCTCGTTCTTCGTCCATCGCGAGGGGTGGTGTGCGGATCCATCCCAGCGGTTTGCCCGAGCCAAGACGTGAAAAAGCCCCTGATTCTTTTGGGATCAGGGGCTTGCGGTCTTGGTGGCCTGGGGCGGAATCGAACCACCGACACGCGGATTTTCAATCCGCTGCTCTACCAACTGAGCTACCAGGCCTGCGTCACTTGACGTGAGCCGGCGATTATAGCCGCTCGAAAACGGCGGTCAGTTCCCGCCTGCTCCGCGCTTGTTGCGGGACAAATCGACGCCCAGTTGCTTGAGCTTGCGGTAGAGGTGCGTGCGCTCCAGGCCAGTCTTTTCGGCCACGCGGGTCATGCTGCCGTTTTCCTTGGCGAGGTGGAACTCGAAGTAGCTCTTCTCGAATGCGTCGCGCGCCTCGCGCAGCGGGCGATCCAGCTCGAACAGCTGCTCGGACTGCGGGCCCAGCACCAGCGGCGCCACCGGCAGCATGACGCCGCCGGTCATCACCGATTCCACCGTCAAGCTCGACTCGATCCGCATCGGCTGGGCCGCCGGGTTGGCAGCGCGCGACGCCGGCTTGGCCAGCGCCTGCTCCACCGCACGCAGCAGCTTTTGCAGCGTGATCGGCTTTTCAAGAAAGGCGATGGCGCCCACCTTGGTGGCCTCGACCGCGGTGTCGATGGTGCCGTGACCCGACATCATGATCACCGGCATGGTGAGCAGCGCCGCAGAGCCCCACTCCTTGAGCAGGGTGACGCCGTCGACATCGGGCATCCAGATGTCGAGCAGCACAAGGTCGGGGCGCACTCGCTCACGAACCGCTCGCGCTTGGGCCGCGTTTTCGGCCAGCTCGACGCTGTGGCCTTCATCGGTCAGGATTTCTGACAGGAGGGCACGAATGCCCAGTTCGTCGTCAACAACAAGAATGGTGGCCATGAATCCTCAGTGCGCCCGTGCTTCGGCGTTTGCCACGACAGCGGGGGTGCTGTCTGCCGGCGCGAATTTTGAAAATGATAGCGAAACTTGCGCCCCGGTCACTTCCGGCCCCTCGGGGCCGGTCGTGGTGAGGTTGGCCAGGCGGATGCGCGCGCCATGTTCGTCGGCAATCTTCTTGACCACCGCGAGCCCGAGGCCCGTGCCTTTGCTCTTGGTCGTGACATAGGGTTCGAAGGCCCGTTTGAGCACCTTCTCAGAGAAACCCGGGCCATTGTCGAGCACCTGCAAACGCACGGCGCGCAGCTCACCCTGCTCGGTGCGCGCGACCTCGGTGCGCAGGCTCACGCAGCCTTCGGGGCGCTCGGCCACGGCATCGAGCGCGTTTTGCACCAGGTTGTGAATCACCTGGCGCAGCTGGGTGGTGTCGCCCAGGATGAGCGGCAGCTCGGGTGTGAGCTCGGCCCGCAGGCGGCCCGACTCCTGCGCGGTGGCATAGAGCGTGAGCACCTCGCTGACCAGCGCGTTGAGGTCGAGCGCCTGCGGGCGTGCCGCGGGCAGGCGCGCGTAGTCGCGGAACTCGTTGACCAGGGTCTTCATGGCCTGCACCTGATTCACGATGGTGCCTACCGAGCGCACGAGCATGGCCTGGTCGAGGCCTTCAAGTTTGGACTCAAGCTTGTGCTGCAAGCGCTCGGCCGAGAGCTGGATGGGCGTGAGCGGGTTCTTGATCTCGTGCGCCAGGCGGCGGGCCACTTCGCTCCAGGCTTCGGCACGTTGCGCCGAGACCACCTCGGTGATGTCGTCGAACACCATCAACTGGCCGGCGTGCGGCATGGAGGCGCCGCGCACGAGCAGGGTCACCTTGTCGCCGTCTTTGGTGTCATTCATGCGCCCTTGCGCGGTGCTGGTCTGCAAATCGAAAGCGTCTTGCCAGTGGTCACGCTCGCCGGCTTCGGGGCTGCTGCGGTGCAGCTCGAAGCGCTGCGCCACGGCGGCGGCAAAGTCTTGCAGGCCCGGCACTTCGCTGAGCAGGCGGCCACGGTAGGCCGATACCGGCAGGCGAAGAATGCGCGTGGCGCCTGGGTTGACGGTGTCGATGTGGCCGTCTCGGTCGAACACGATCACACCCGCGGTGAGGTTGTCCAGAATCGTCTGCAAGTTCGTGCGCGCCGCTTCGAGCTGGGCCAGGCTGCGTTGCACCAGCGAGCGGGCGTCGGACAGCTGCTCGGTCATGTCAGCAAACGATCGTGTGAGGCCGCTCAGCTCGTCTTTCGACGTAAACACCTGCTTGCGGGTGAGGTCACCGCGCGCCACCTGGCGCACACCTTCGGCCAACACCAAGAGTGGCCGTGCGAGCTGGTTGCCCAGCGTCACCGCCAACAACAAGGCGCCGAACACCGCCAGCACGAGTGTGAGCGTGAGCGTGCCGATGTACATGCGGCGCAGGCCGTCGCGGGCCAGCGCGCGCTGCTGGTACTCGCGGTAGGCCGCCTGCACCGCCAGCGCATTGGTGACCATGGTGCTGGGCAGCAGCTGGGTCACCATCAGGAAACGGTCTTGTGCGCCCAGCGAGAAACTGCTGCTGGGCATGAAGGCCAGGGCGCGGATGCGCGCTGCGCCTGAGTTGGCGGTGTTGTCTTCGTCGAGCCCTTCGAGCTGGCCGACCACTCGCACGCTGCGAGCCTGGCGCAGCTGGTTGAGACTCGGGCGCTCGGGTGCAAACGAGTTGGTGATGCGGCCTGCCGTCAACAGCACCTGGCCGTTGGCACCGAACAAGGTGACCTCTTGGGCCGAGAGCTGCTCACGCAGGCGTTCCAGCGCGAGCGGTGGCACCGGGTTGGTGGTGTCGCTCAGGCGCTCGGCGGCGAGCCGGGTCTTGGTGGCCAGGTCGTTGACTTGTGCGTCGAGCGTGGCGCGGCCGAGGCTCAAGCCCGCATCAAGCGCACCTTCGACCTTGACGTCGAACCAGGTCTCGATGCTGCGCGACACAAACTGGTACGACACGGTGTAGATCAAGACGCCTGGCACCACCCCCACCATCGCAAACACCGCCGCCAGGTGCAGCAGCAAACGGCTGCCGAACTTGCCGCGCCGCACACGCAGGATCAGGCGCACCCCGGCAATGCCGATCACCAGCACCAACAGGCCGGCCACCACGACGTTGACCCAGAACAGCCACACGTAGTGCTGCTCGTAAAGACCGCGGCTGTTGGTGGCCAACGAGAGCAGGAACACCAGCACCAGGCCGGCACCGGTGACGGCCACCAGCGAAACAATCCAGGCCCAGCGGGAGGCTTTGGTCATGCTCGAACCTGTAGCCGAAGCACCCGTCTAGTTCAAGCGGCGCACGCGCTCGACCTTGAGCGACCAATCGCTCTGGCCGCCAATGCCGATTTGCATCGGGCGTGGCATCTGCGTGGTGTCGAGCTGGTAGCTGAATTCGACGTAGTGGCGCCCGTCGTCAAGCTGCGAGGGCTCGGCAAGTTTCCAGTTGGCGGTGCGGCTGACGGCCGCCAGCGCGTCGGGCAGGCTATCGAAGTGCTGGCTCAGGCCACCAAAGGTGACGCGGTATTTGCGGGTGAGCGGCTGGTAGGCCAGGCGCCAGGTGCGGGTGACGCTGCCGACACGTTTGTCGCGCCAGTACCAGCGGTCGCGAAACACCTCGGCCTGGGCCTCGAAGAACAGCGGCACCCCTTTTTGCAGCGCGTCTTCGACCGCCGGAGCGAGCTGAAAGCGGGCCACAAAACTCAGCAGCAGGCCTTCTTCATTGCGGGTCAGATCCAACCCGTCGAGGGTGACGGTCTCGGCCCGCAGGCCAGGGCTCGCCGCCAGCATCAGCACGCACACACCGAGGCCGAACCAGGCACGCACCCGGGCCCACAGAGACCGAGTCAGTGAGCCAGCTTCGCGGGTGGTGAGTTGTGTGTGAGGTGTGCAGGGCACGGGTGGGTCAGGTGGGGGCCTTGGCCAACAGAGCGTAAAAAAAGCCATCAAGCGATGCACCGGAACCGGGCGCATCGCCATGGCTTGGATTGTCAGCCAGCGGCAGCAGGTGGCCGGGAGAAGCCGGCCGCGCCGCGAGGCTGGCGGTGGTTTGGCGTTGCAAAAAAGCGTCGATCACGGCCTGGCCCTCGGCCTTGAACACCGAGCAGGTGCAGAAGAGCAAGCGCCCACCCTCTTTGAGCAGCGGCCACAGCGCGTCGAGCAACTCGGCCTGGGTTTGTGCCAGGGTGTTGATGTCGCTGGCGCGCCGCAACCAACGCACATCGGGGTGACGGCGCACGATGCCCGAGGCGCTGCAGGGCGCGTCGAGCAAGATGGCGTCAAAGGGTCGGCCGTCCCACCACGCAGCGGGAGTGCGGGCATCGGCAGCGCGTGTTTGTGCGTGCAGCGACAAACGGCCCAGGGTGTCGTGCACACGCTGCAAACGGTTGGCATCGCTGTCGATGGCCAGCACGTCGAGCTCGGCCAGCTCCAGCAAGTGAGCGGTCTTGCCGCCGGGTGCGGCGCAGGCGTCAAGCACGCGTGCACCCGCCGGCAGGCCGTCGCCGATCAACAAAGGCGCGGCGAGCTGGGCCGCGGCGTCTTGCACCGACACCTCACCCTCGGCAAACCCGGGCAGTTGTTGCACCGGGTGCGGTTCAGTCAGTTGCACCGCCTGCGGGCCGACCACGCGCGCAACGATGCCGGCTTCGGCCAGGCGCTGCACATACGCGGCCGCACTGCCGCGGCGTGCGTTGGCGCGCAGCGTCATCGGTGGGCGCCGGTTGTTGGCCTGAAGAATCGCTTGCCACTGCGTGGGCCAGTCGGCTTGCAAGCGCTCGATCCACCAGCGCGGGTGGTTGAAGCGCGCCACCGGGTCGGCCTGCACCGCCTGCACGATGGCATCACGCTCGCGCAAGAAGCGGCGCAGCACTGCATTGATGAACGACGCGCTCGCCGGGTGGCGCTGCTTGGCGGCCTCGACCGCCTGGTTGACCACGGTGTGCGGCGCATA
>JBKJJF010000098.1:0-2597 GCA_046598195.1 Rhizobacter sp.
ACTGACTACACTCGCCGCACCTCAACGCACCGACGTTCTCCTATGGGCTGGCACGGCCACCTCAAGCTCAACTACCGCCGCAGCAACGCCCACAAGACCGTCGTCCACGACGAACACAACGGCCCGCTGCGCATCCTGCAAAGCCTGTACCCCGAGGGCGAGGGCATCTGCCACAACGTGCTGGTGCACCCACCCGGCGGTGTGGTCGGTGGCGATGTGCTGCAGATCAGCGCCCATCTCGCCACGGGCAGCCATGCACTGATCACCACGCCGGGTGCGACACGCTTTTACCGCAGCGCGGGTGAGCCTGCCTTGCAGGCATTCACCGCCAAGGTGGCTGACACGGCACGGCTGGAGTGGCTGCCGCTGGAGACCATCCTTTACCGCAACACGCTGGCCGAAAACCGCATGCGTTTCGAGCTGGCGCCGGGCGCCGAAATGATCGGCTGGGACGTGCTCGCACTGGGGCTGCCGGCAAGCAACGAGCGTTTCGACGCGGGGCGTTTCACGCAGCAGATCGAGCTGCCGGGCGTGTGGCTGGAGCGCGGCACGGTCGATGGCGGTGACACACGTTTGTTGCAGTCACCCTTGGCTTGGGCAGGGCACAGTGTGTTGGCGACGATGTGGTTTGCCGCGGGGCAGGTGATCGTGCCGGCTCGGCGTGACAGCTTGCTTGACGCGGCACGCGAGGCCGCCTCGGCCCACCCGCTGAAGGCCACCGCAGGCTGCAGCGCACCCCATGGCGAAGTGGTGTTGCTGCGAGTGCTCGCCCATCGCGTGGAGCCGGCGATGGGGTTGTTGACCGAGGTCTGGAAGCGCTGGCGCGCGCTGGCCTGGGGCCTGCCCGCTACGCCGCCACGGGTGTGGCGCACCTGAGCGGCTGACGCCCACCTCTGGCCCGAACGGGTGGTGAGAACTGCGGGCGAAAAGCCTCTCACTTCGGGGTTTCGATCCCCGGCCCAACTTTGACAATGACCCGACCCTCGGCCACCAGGCCTCATGGCCTGTCAACGCGAGTCAGGATCGAACGTGCCGCCACCCGAAAAAATTCGCCTAGGCGACTTGCTCGTTCGCCAGGAGTTGATCACCGCAGAGCAACTGACCGCCACGCTGGAACAACAGCGCGCCAGCGGCCGCAAGCTCGGGCGCATTCTGGTCGACAGCGGCATCGTCACCGAAGAGCAGATCTCTGGCGCGCTGGCCCGCCAGCTCAAGATTCCCTACATCAACCTCAAGCAACAAAGCCCGAACCCGGCTTTGATCAACCTGCTCTCTGAAGCGCAGGCGAGACGCTTCCGTGCCCTGGTGCTCGAAGACAGCAACGGCTTTCTGCGCGTGGGCATGGCCGACCCGAGCGATTTGTTCGCCTACGACGAACTCACCCGCATCCTGAAACGCGAGATCGAGCTCGCCGCCGTCACCGAAACGCAGCTGCTCTCGACCATCGACCGTGTGTACCGCCGCACTGGCGAGATCACCGCACTCTCACAAGAACTCACGGCCGAGCTGGCCCAGACCGAGGCCGATTTCGGCAGCCTCCTGGGCACCGAAGCGGCGGTGAAAGACGCGCCTGTCGTCAAACTCTTGCAGACCTTGTTTGAAGACGCCGCCCAGGTGCGCGCCTCCGACATTCACATCGAGCCGCAGCAGCACAAGTTGCATGTGCGCTTTCGCATCGACGGCATGCTGCACCTGCAGACCGAGGCCGACCTGAAGATCGCGCCCGCCCTGGTGCTGCGCTTGAAGCTGATGTCGGGCCTCGACATCTCCGAGAAGCGCCTGCCGCAAGACGGCCGCTTTCACGTCGACATTCGCGGCAACCCGCTCGACGTGCGTATCTCCAGCATGCCCACACAATATGGTGAGTCGGTGGTGATGCGTCTGCTCAACCAGAGCGGCGGCCTGTTGAGCCTGGAGCGCCTGGGCATGGGCCCGCGCATGCTGGCCAAGGTGCGCAGTGCGCTCAACCGCACCAGCGGCATGATCCTGGTGACCGGCCCGACCGGCAGCGGCAAGACGACGGCGCTGTATGCCTCGCTCAACGAGATCAACTCGCCCGACCGCAAGATCATCACCGTGGAAGACCCGGTCGAGTACCGCCTGCCCGGCATCAACCAGGTGCAGGTGCACGACAAGATCGAGCTGACCTTCGAGCGTGTGCTGCGCGCCGCGCTGCGCCAAGACCCCGACGTGATCTTGGTCGGCGAAATGCGCGACAAGACCACCGCCGAGATCGGCCTGCGCGCCGCCATGACCGGCCACATGGTGCTCTCCACCCTGCACACCAACGACGCCGCCACCACCCCGGTGCGCTTGCTTGACATGGGTGTGCCGCCTTACATGGTGGCGATGTCGCTCAACCTGGTGATCGCCCAGCGCCTGGTACGCCTGGTGTGCGAAAACTGCGTGACGCCGCACACCGTGACCACGCAAGAAGCCGCCTGGCTCGACCACTACGCCGCCGACGACGCGACCGAAGGCAAATACCTGCGCGGCATGGGCTGCTCGCGCTGCAACGGCACCGGCTTCATCGGCCGCACGGCGGTCTACGAAATGCTGGAGATGACGCCCGAGCTGGTGCAGGCCGCCAACCACGG
>JBKJJF010000152.1:0-5280 GCA_046598195.1 Rhizobacter sp.
ATCGACCTTCATGCTGGAGATGACCGAGGCCGCCGCCATCATCCACAGCGCGAGCGATCAATCGTTGGTGTTGATGGACGAGATCGGGCGCGGCACCTCCACCTTCGACGGCCTGGCGCTGGCCGGGGCCATTGCGAGCCACCTGCACGAGCGCAACCGCTCGTTCACGCTGTTTGCCACGCACTACTTCGAGCTGACCGAGTTCCCGGTGAAGCACGAGCGCGCATTGAACGTTCACGTGTCTGCCGCCGAGAGTGGCGACGACATCGTGTTCCTGCACGACATCCAGGCCGGCCCCGCGAGCCGCAGCTACGGTGTGCAGGTGGCACGCCTCGCCGGCATGCCAGCCACGCTGGTGCGCCAAGCCCGCGCCGCGCTCGAAGCGCTGGAGGCGCAGCAGAAATCGGGCCATGCGCAGATCGACCTGTTTGCCGCGCCCGCCCCGGTGGTCGAGGCCGAAACCTCGGCCGTCGACCGCGCGCTCAGCGCCATCAATCCCGATATGCTCTCGCCCAAGGAAGCGCTCGACGCGCTCTACCGTTTGAAAACACTCCAAGAAAGCAAGCCATGACCTACTGCGTGGGCATCAAACTCGACGCCGGTCTGGTGTTTCTCTCCGACTCGCGCACCAACGCCGGGCTTGACCAAATCAGCACCTACCGCAAGATGATGGTCTACGAGAAGCCCGACGACCGCTTCATGGTGCTGCTGTCGGCTGGCAACCTTTCCATCTCGCAATCGGTGCGCGAGATTTTGCAGGTCGAAAAACTCGCCAACGGCGATGCGCCCCCCATCACCATCTGGAACGCCACCAGCATGTTCGACGCCGTGCGTGTGCTCGGCAGCGCGGTGCGCCGCGTCTACGAACAAGACGCACCCTCGCTCAAGCGGTCGGGCATCGACTTCAACGCGTCGATGATCTTGGGCGGCCAGATCAAGGGTGAGGCGATGCGGCTCTTTCTCGTGTATTCGGCCGGCAACTTCATCGAGGCCACGCGCGAGACCTGCTACTTCCAGGTCGGCGAGTCGAAGTACGGCAAACCCGTGCTCGACCGCATGATCACGCCGCACACGCCGCTGGAGGAAGCGGCCAAGTGCGCCCTGGTCTCGATGGACTCCACGCTCAAGTCCAACTTGTCGGTCGGCCTGCCGCTCGACCTGCTCGTGTACGAAGCGGGCAAGCTGCAAAGCGACCAGCTGGTGTGCATCGACGAACAAAACCCCTACTTCCACATGATCCGCAGCAGCTGGGGCCAGAAGCTGCGCCAGGTGTTCGAGTCAATCGATGACCCTCAGTGGGACGGCAGCACCTCCGAACACCCGCTGTGTGTGGATTCAGCGCGTTATGAGCCGATGCGCAAGATCACCAACGCCAGTGAAAAGATCGTCTGATGCCCAACAAGAAGTCCGCTGGCACGGTCGTCTTTTCACACGCCAACAGCTTCCCGGCCGGCACCTACCGTGTGTTGTTCGAGGCCTGGCGAGCCGCCGGCTACAGCGTGCACGCGATCGAGAAGTACGGCCATGACCCCGAGTACCCGGTCACCAACCATTGGCCGCGGCTGCGCGACCAACTGATCCACTTTGCCGAGGCCCACGCCAAGGAGCCGGCTTTTTTCGTCGGCCACTCGCTCGGCGGCTTCCTGAGCCTGTTGGCTGCTGCCAAGCGGCCCGACCTGGCGCGCGGCGTGCTGATGCTCGACTCGCCCATCATCGGTGGCCTGCTCACCCCCACCCTCCAGTTCGCCAAGCTCACCGGCTGGGGCGAGCGCTTTTCGCCGGCCGCCGTGTCAAAAGGGCGGCGCAAACACTGGCCGACGAAGGAAGCGGCTCATGCCCATTTTTCGAGCAAGGCAATGTTTGCCCGCTGGGAGCCCGAGGTGCTGCACGATTACATCGAATGCGGCATTGAGCCCCACGAACCCGATGGCGTCACCCTGAGTTTCAGGCGCGAAGTCGAGACCGACATCTACAAAACACTGGCACACGACATCCCAAGCTTCTTGCGCCGCCACCCTCTGAAACGCCCGCTCGCCTTCATCGGCGGCAGCCAATCCACTGAAGTCAGACAAGTTGGCATGACCGCCACCGAACGGGTGGCCCAGGGCCGCATCTCATGGATCGAGGGTTCCCACCTGTTTCCCTTCGAGCGCCCCTCGGAGACGGCGGCCGAAGTGCTGACCTGGCTGAAAGTCTTGGCCGAGGCGCCCGTCACCGCCTGAAGAAGCGGGCAGGCCGGCAGGTCTTGCAGGCAGGTGCCACACCTATAATCGCGCTTTACCACCAGAGCATTTGCATCGCGCAAGTGCCAACAGCAATGACCAAATTTGTCTTTGTCACCGGCGGTGTGGTGTCCTCGCTGGGCAAGGGCATCGCGGCTGCGTCGCTTGCGGCGATCCTTGAGTCGCGCGGCCTGAAGGTCACGCTCATCAAGCTGGATCCCTACCTCAACGTCGACCCGGGCACCATGTCGCCCTTCCAGCACGGCGAGGTGTTTGTCACCGACGACGGCGCCGAAACCGACCTCGACCTGGGCCACTACGAGCGCTTCATCACCACCAAGATGAAGAAGACCAACAACTTCACCACCGGCCAGATCTACAAAAGCGTGCTCGAAAAAGAGCGCCGCGGTGACTACCTCGGCAAGACGGTGCAGGTGATCCCGCACGTCACCAACGAGATTCAAGACTTCATCAAGCGCGGCGCGGGTTTCGGCACCGACCACGCGGTCGACGTGGCCATTGTCGAGATCGGCGGTACGGTGGGCGACATCGAATCATTGCCCTTCCTTGAAGCGGTGCGCCAGATGAGCCTGCGCATGGGCCCCAACAGCTGCGCCTTCGTGCACCTGACCTACGTGCCCTGGATCGCCGCCGCCGGCGAGCTGAAAACCAAACCCACCCAGCACACCGTGCAAAAGATGCGCGAGATCGGCATTCAGCCCGACGCGCTTCTGTGCCGTGCCGACCGCGCCATTCCGAATGAAGAGCGCGAGAAAATTTCGCTCTTCACCAACGTGCCCGAGTGGGGTGTCATCTCCGTGTGGGACGCCGACACCATCTACAAGGTGCCGCGCATGCTGCACGAACAGGGGCTCGACGGGCTCATCTGCGACAAGCTGCGCATCAACACCCCGCCCGCCAACCTCAAGCGCTGGGACGATCTGGTGCGCGAGGTCGAGCATCCGCAGCGTGAGGTGAGCATCGGCATGTGCGGCAAGTACACCGACCTGTCGGACTCGTACAAGTCGCTCAACGAAGCGCTGCGCCACGCCGGCATCCAGAACCACGCCAAGGTCAACATCGAATACGTTGATTCCGAAACGCTCACGCTCGACAACGTCAAACAACTGGCACGCTTCGATGCGATTCTGGTGCCCGGCGGCTTTGGCAAGCGTGGTGTCGAAGGCAAGGTGCTCACTGCGCAATACGCCCGCGAACACAAGATTCCCTACCTCGGCATCTGCTTGGGCATGCAGGTGGCCACCATCGAATACGCACGCCACAAGGCGGGCTTGACGGGCGCCAACAGCACCGAGTTCGATGCCGACGCGCCGCACCCGGTGATTGCCTTGATCGAAGAATGGCAAGACGCCGACGGCTCCATCCAGAAGCGCACGGCCCAGTCTGACCTCGGCGGCACCATGCGCCTGGGCGCCCAAAGCTCCGACGTGAAGCCCGGCACCCTGGCCCACGAGATTTACGGTGACGTGGTCACCGAGCGCCACCGCCACCGCTACGAAGCCAACGTGAATTACCTCGACAAACTGACCGAAGCCGGCCTGGTGATCTCGGCGTTGACGCAGCGCGAGAAGCTCACCGAGATCGTCGAGCTGCCGCGCAGTGTGCACCCGTGGTTCATGGGCGTGCAATTCCACCCGGAGTTCAAATCGACACCCTGGGGTGGCCACCCGCTGTTCAAGTCATACATTGAAGCCGCTTTGGCCCACATGGCTTCGCGCACTGAGAAGGTGGCGGCATGAGCCAGACGCCGAGCCGCCTCAAGTCAGGTGAGCACCCCCTCGGGGGGCAGGTGCGAAACGCACCGTGGGGGTTGTCATGAAGCTGTGTGGGTTCGACGTCGGCATCACGCAACCGTTCTTTCTGATCGCAGGCCCCTGCGTCGTCGAATCTGAGCAGTTGCAGATCGACGTGGCTGGCGCGCTCAAAGAGATGACCTCGGCGCTGGGCATCCCCTTCATCTTCAAGAGCAGCTACGACAAGGCCAACCGCTCCTCGGGCACCACCTTCCGCGGCCCTGGCATGGAAAAAGGCCTGGAGATCCTGGCCAAGGTCAAACGCGAACTCAAGGTGCCGATCCTGACCGACGTGCACAGCATCGAAGAAATCGCCAGCGTGGCGTCGGTGGTCGATGTGCTGCAAACCCCCGCCTTCTTGTGCCGGCAAACCGACTTCATCCATGCCGTGGCGCAGTCGGGCAAGCCGGTGAACATCAAGAAGGGCCAGTTTCTCGCGCCGCATGACATGAAGAATGTCATCGACAAGGCACGTGCTGCGGCCCGAGCCAAGGGGCTCAACGAAGACAACTTCATGGCCTGCGAACGGGGTGTGAGCTTTGGCTACAACAACCTGGTGAGCGACATGCGCTCGCTGGCCATCATGCGAGAGACCGGTGCGCCGGTGGTGTTCGACGCCACCCACTCGGTGCAGTTGCCCGGCGGGCAAGGCACCAGCTCCGGCGGGCAACGCGAGTTCGTGCCGGTGCTGGCGCGTGCGGCCATTGCGGTCGGCGTGGCCGGTGTGTTCATGGAAACCCACCCCGACCCCAAAAATGCGATGAGCGACGGCCCCAACGCCGTGCCACTCAAGCACATGCGCGCGTTGTTAGAACAACTGCTCGCGCTGGACCGTGTCATCAAGAAGCAGCCGCTGCTTGAGAACGACTTCTCCTGCTGAAATTTTCTAGACCCATCCAAGAGGAAGACTGAATGAGCGCCATTGTTGACATCGTCGGCCGGGAGATTCTCGACAGCCGCGGCAACCCCACCGTCGAATGTGACGTGCTGCTTGAGTCGGGCACCATGGGCCGTGCGGCCGTGCCCTCGGGCGCGTCGACCGGCTCGCGTGAAGCCATTGAGCTGCGTGACGGCGACAAGTCGCGCTATCTCGGCAAGGGTGTGCTCAAGGCCGTGGAACACGTCAACACCGAGATCAGCGAAGCCGTGTTGGGCCTCGACGCTTCGGAGCAGGCCTTCCTCGACCGCACGCTGATCGACCTGGACGGCACCGAAAACAAGAGCCGCCTGGGCGCCAACGCCAC
>JBKJJF010000318.1:0-7779 GCA_046598195.1 Rhizobacter sp.
TCAGCGCCGAGCGCACGATCAGCTCGGCGCAATCAACCAGGTTGCGCAGCTCCAGCAGGTCGCGCGTGACGCGAAAACTCCCGTAGTAATCGTCGATTTCGCTGCGCAGCAAATGAATGCGGTGCAGTGCACGCTCCAGCCGCTTGGTGGTGCGCACGATGCCGACGTAGTTCCACATCAACAAACGCAACTCATCCCAGTTGTGCGAGATCACCACCTGCTCGTCGGCGTTTTCGACCTTGCTCTCGTCCCAGGCCGGCAGCGCCGGGTGCGCACCGTCGGCACGCGTCAGGATGTCATCGGCGCAGGTCTTGCCCAGCACCACGCACTCCAGCAGCGAGTTGCTGGCCAGCCGGTTGGCGCCATGCAGCCCCGTGTAGGTGGTCTCGCCGACGGCATACAGCCCGGGGATGTCGCTGCGCCCCAGCAGATCAGTCACCACGCCGCCGCAGGTGTAGTGCGCGGCAGGCACCACCGGGATGGGCTGCTGCGTGATGTCGATGCCGAGCTTGAGGCAGCGTGCGTAGATGGTCGGGAAATGTTCCTTGAGGAACTCAGGCCCCAGGTGGGTGGCGTCGAGCAACACGTTGTCGACACCGTGCTTCTTCATCTCGAAGTCGATCGCGCGGGCCACGATGTCACGCGGTGCCAGCTCGCCACGCTCGTCGTGCGCCTGCATGAAGCGTGTGCCGTCGGGCAGCAGCAGCTTGCCACCCTCCCCGCGCAGCGCTTCGGTGATGAGAAAGCTGCGCTCCTGCGGGTGGTACAGGCAGGTCGGGTGGAACTGGATGAACTCCATGTTGCCCACCCGCGCGCCGGCACGCCAAGCCATCGCGATGCCGTCGCCGGTGGAGGTGTCGGGGTTGGTGGTGTAGCGGTAGACCTTGCCGGCGCCGCCGGTGGCCATCACCACCGCGGCAGCAGGCAGGGTTTCGACGCGTTGTTTGTCGATGTCGAGGGCGTAGACGCCATAACACCGCGGCTGTTCGTCGCGCTTCAGGTGGCGCGAGGTGATCACGTCGACCGCCATCCAGCGCTCCAGCATGCGGATGTTCGGGTGGCGGCCCACCTCTTCGAGCAGCACGTCGTGGATGGCCTTGCCGGTGGCGTCGGCTGCGTGCGCAATGCGGCGCACCGCGTGGCCACCTTCGCGTGTGAGGTGCAGGCCGAGCGGGCCTTCGGGGTCGGGGGAGAACGGCACGCCTCGCGCCACCAACCATTCGATGGCTTCGGCGCTGTGTTCGGCGATGAAACGGGCGGTGTGCTCGTCGACCAGGCCGGCGCCGGCGTCTTGGGTGTCACGCACGTGCGAGTCGATGCTGTCGTCAGTGCCCAGCACGCCGACGATGCCGCCTTGGGCCCACTGCGTTGCGCCCTCGTTCATGTTGCGCTTGGCGAGCACCACCACCGGGCGGTGCTGGGCCAGGTGGAGCGCCACCGTCAGCCCCGCGAGCCCCGCTCCAACGATCACCACGGGCAGGGTTGATGGGGCGGACGGCTTGGCAGGCATGGGGTACGGCGAACCGGAAAGCGTGGAATCGCAAGATTCTATCGACGGGGTTCGGCCCACCTCGTCTGGCCTAGGGATTCCCGCTCGGCACAGGGTGTGAAATCATCCAGGCCACACGCCTCACATTTAGAAACATTCCACCTACACTGCCGTGTAGCAAGGCTCACCGATGTCGATTTCCCCCGCCACCCCACCCTCAGATCCGCCCGATTCCGACGGGTGGCAGGCCACCCGCGCCGAGACCGTTGTGGCCACCCAGATCCAGCCACGCGAGGAAGACGAGGCTGAAGCCGAAGGCCACGACATCGGCCGCCAGGTCAACGCCAACCAGCGCGAGCTGTTTGTCTCGTGCGACCCGGCCGAGGCGATGCAGCAGCAGTTTGATCACCTGCGCCCCGAGTACATCGCCCTGCACGACGTGGGCACGCAGTCGTCGCGCAAGCTACTGGCCGGTGTGGCCGCGGCCAGCGGGCGCAGCGTGCAAAAGCTGGTGATCCGCCGCCAGGGTTACGGCACCTCGCTGGCCACACTGGAGTTCATCGACTTCCCGGCTGGCAAGCAGTCGCTGCGCATCTACACCACCGAGGCCGATGCCGACACCGTGGCCCGGCACGAGCTGGCGCGTGTGCTGCTGAGCTACAGCCGCCTGGGCGTGGTGATGATGGGCGACATGCCGCCACACCTGATGAATTCATCCTTCGAGCCGCTGCACGAAGCGATGATCAAAAACAACTGGCACAACCGGCACATTCTCTTGTTGCCGCTCGCCGCCTCCAGCGCCTTGAGCAGCCACGGCACCGACCTCGGCCGCGGCACCGGCGTCAACGTGCGCACCACGCCACAGGTCACGCGCCCGGCCGACGCCTGGTCGTTCATCAGCGGCACCTGGAATCGGCTGCGCGAACACATCCACACCGAAACCGGCACCGCCCTGCCCGCCCTGCCGGGCGCCAACAACCGGGCCGCCGGTGCCACCGCAGGGCCCGCCACCTCATCCGTGAAGGCGGCGCCTTCAGCGCCCATGCCGCTCGTGATGAAGCCCATGCCCACAGTGCGCAGCGCCGAACCGCGCGGCGCCGACACCCCGCTCACCCGCTACGTGAACCAGTTGATCGAACTCACCGGCATGGTCAGCGTGGGCATCTTCGACGTGGCCAGCGGCCAGGGCCTGCTGCACGCTGGCGCGCGCCCGAGTGCCGACGAACTGGGTCAGCACGGCGCCGCCCTGCTGGCCGCCATGACGCAGGCCAGCCGAGCGCTCGGCATGGGCCACACCCTGCCTGAAGCCGCCATCACCCTGGGCACACACCACCTGCTACTGCGTGCCGTGCCCCACCACCCTGGGCTCGCCTTGCATGTGGTGCTCGACAAGACCCACGCGAACCTGACCCTCGCGCGCTTGCAGATCATGCGCATGGACAGCGTGCTGGATGGCGCGGCCTCGCAGTAGCCGAGCTTGCCTCGCGCGCGTGTTGGCCACCGGCCTGCTGGGCGTGGCGGCACTGCCCGCCACAGCCGCTGACGAATCCGACCCCGCTGCGCTCTACCAACAACACTGCGCGGCCTGCCATGAGCAAACCACCGACCGCACGCCTTCGCGTGACGCCTTGCGCGCCTTGCCACCCGAGGCAATCACCGCCGCGCTGAGCACCGGGGTGATGAAACAGCAAGGCTCGGTGTTCAACGCCACACAGATTCGCTCAATGGCCTTGCACCTGAGTAGCAAGCCGTTCAGCGAGGGCATGGCCAAGGGCAACGCCTGCATCCAGCCGGCCGGCCCCTTGGTGCTGAAAGACACCGACTGGAACAGCTGGGGCCGTGACCTCGAGAACTCGCGTTTCCAACCCCAGCCCGGCCTGTCAGCCGCCGATGTGCCTCGACTGAAAGTGAAATGGGTTCACAAGTACCCCGGGCGCTCGGCCTACGGGCAACCCACCTTGGTGGGCGGGCGTGTGTTCGTCACCAGCTCCACCGGCCGCGTGAGCGCGCTCGATGCCGGGAGCGGCTGCGAGCTGTGGGCGTATGAGGCCGGCCAGGGCGTCAAGTCGCCCGTGGTGGTGGCCACGCTGGGCACAGACGGCCCCGCGCGCCACGTGGCGTTTTTCGGCGACGAAAAGGCGTTTGCGCACGCGGTCGACGCCGAGACCGGCAAGCCGCTTTGGAAAACGCAACTCGACAGCCATGCGCTCGCCCGCGTCACCGGCCCGTCGAAATACTTCGAAGGCCGGCTGTACATCCCGGTGTCGTCGATCGAGATCTCGGTCGCGGGGCGCAACCCCAACTACCCTTGCTGCAGCTTCCGCGGCAGCGTGCTCGCGCTCGACGCCAAAACCGGCCGCGTGATCTGGAAGACGCACAGCATCGCGACCGAGCCCGCTGCGTTCAAGAAAAACTCCCTCGGCAACACCATGTTTGGGCCAGCCGGCGCGTCGGTGTGGTCGTCGCCCACCATCGACGTGAAACGGCGTGTGGTCTACGTGGGCAGCGGCAACTCGTACACCGATGTCGAAGACATCGGCAGCAACGCCATCCATGCGCTAGACCTCGACACCGGGCAGCGCAAATGGGTGGTGCAAGCCACGCCCAAAGATTCGTACCTCGTCGGCTGCAACCGAGGCAACGCCGGTGTGGGCAACTGCCCCGAAACCATCGGCCCGGATCACGACTTCGGCAGCCCGCCCTTGTTGCGCACCCTGCCCAACGGCAAACAGATCCTGATCGCCAGCCAGAAGTCGGGCACGGTCTATGGCATGTCACCCGATGACGGCAAGATCCTCTGGCGGCAACAGGTCGGCACCGGCAGCGCGCTGGGCGGTGTGGAGCACGGCCCGGCCGCCGACGCGAGCCACGTGTACGTGGCCGTGTCCGACGTGGCGGCGCGCGTGAACCCGCGCCCGGGGCTGACGGCGTTGAAGCTTGAAACCGGCGAGGTTCTTTGGCATGTGCCCACGCCCACTGCGCAATGCGAATGGGGCCCGGTGCGCTGCTTTCGCGCCCAGGCGGCAGCCGTCACGGCCATGCCAGGCGTGGTGTTCTCGGGAGGCTTCGATGGCCACATCCGCGCCTACGCCGCGGCCAGTGGCGACATCATCTGGAGCCACGACACCGCCCAGAGCCACCCGGTGGTCGGCGGCGGCGTGGCCAAGGGCGGCAGCATCGACTTCGGCGGCACCACCATCGCCGATGGTGTGGTGTACGTGAACTCGGGCTACGGCCTGTGGGGCAGCATCGGGCACTTGCTGATCGCGTTCACGGTCGACGGCAAGTAACTCCATCCGTTCGGCCTGACCCTTCGACAAGCTCAGGCCATGCCGAGGCTTCGGTGGCTCAGCCCGAGCGGTTGGTGGTGAGCGCCCTCAGTGCACCACCCGCCCGAAGACAAACTCGCCATCTTCCACGTCAACCGGGATCACATCCTTCGGCCCGAACTTGCCTTCGAGAATCAGCTTGGCCACCGGGTTCTCAATGCGCTTTTGAATGGCCCGCTTGAGCGGCCGGGCACCGAACACCGGGTCAAAGCCCACCTTGGCCAGCTCGGCGATCGCCGGCTCCGACACGTCGAGCTTCATGTCCATCTTCTCGACCCGCGCCTCCAGCACCTTGAGCTGGATTTTCGCGATGGCGGCAATGTTGTTGCGATCCAGCGCGTGGAAGACCACGGTCTCGTCGATGCGGTTCAAGAACTCGGGGCGGAAGTGCTGCTTCACGTCGACCATCACCGCATCGCGGATGTTTTCGCTGTCTTGCCCAGCCATCTGCATGATCTGGTGCGAGCCGAGGTTGCTGGTCATCACGATCACGGTGTTCTTGAAGTCCACGGTGCGGCCCTGGCCGTCGGTGAGGCGGCCGTCGTCGAGCACCTGCAGCAGCACGTTGAACACGTCGGGGTGGGCCTTCTCCACCTCGTCGAGCAGCAGCACGCTGTAGGGCTTGCGGCGCACGGCTTCGGTGAGCGCGCCACCTTCGTCGTAACCCACGTAGCCCGGAGGCGCGCCGATCAGGCGGCTCACCGAGTGCTTCTCCATGAACTCGCTCATGTCAACGCGGATCATGTGATCCTCGCTGTCGAACAAAAAACCAGCCAGCGCCTTGCACAGCTCGGTCTTGCCCACGCCAGTGGGGCCGAGAAACAGGAAGGAGCCAGTGGGCCGATTGGGGTCGCTCAAACCCGAACGTGAACGGCGGATCGCGTTTGACACCGCCGCAATGGCTTCTTCTTGCCCGACCACGCGGTCGTGCAACTTGGTTTCCATTTGCAGTAGCTTGTCGCGCTCGCCCTGCATCAGCTTGGCCACCGGGATGCCGGTGGCACGCGCCACCACCTCAGCGATCTCTTCGGCGCCCACCAGGGTGCGTAGCAGCTGCGGCTTGCCGGTGGTGGCGCCTTTTTTCTCCTTGTCCTGCGCGTCCTTGAGCGTCTTCTCCAGCTCGGGCAGCTTGCCGTACTGCAGCTCGGCGACCTTGTTGAAGTCACCCTTGCGCTTGAACTCTTCGATCTGGAAGCGGATGCGGTCGATCTCTTCCTTCACATGGGCCGAGCCCTGGGCAGCGGCCTTTTCGGCCTTCCAGATTTCTTCGAGGTCGGCGGCTTCGCGCTGCAGCTTCGTGATCTCTTCCTCGATCAACGCAAAGCGCTTTTGCGAAGCTTCATCCTTCTCGCGGCGCACGGCCTCACGCTCGATTTGCAGCTGGATCAGCCGGCGATCGAGCTTGTCCATCACCTCGGGCTTGGAGTCGATCTCGATCTTGACCTTGGCGGCGGCTTCGTCGATCAGGTCGATGGCCTTGTCGGGCAAAAAACGGTCGGTGATGTAGCGGTGCGAGAGCTCGGCCGCGGCCACGATGGCCGGGTCGGTGATCTCCACGCCATGGTGCACTTCGTACTTCTCTTGCAGGCCGCGCAAGATCGCGATGGTCGCTTCGACCGTCGGCTCGCCGACCAGCACCTTCTGGAAGCGGCGCTCCAGCGCAGCGTCTTTTTCCACGTACTTGCGGTACTCATTGAGTGTGGTCGCGCCGATGCAATGCAACTCACCGCGTGCGAGAGCGGGCTTCAACATGTTGCCCGCATCGATCGCACCTTCGGCCTTGCCCGCGCCCACCATGGTATGGATCTCGTCGATGAAGACGATGGTCTGGCCTTCGTCTTGCGCCACTTCCTTGAGCACACTCTTCAAGCGCTCTTCAAATTCACCGCGAAACTTGGCGCCGGCGAGCAGCAAGGCCATGTCGAGCACCAGCACACGTTTGCTCTTGAGCGAATCGGGCACCTCACCCGCCACGATGCGCTGCGCCAGGCCTTCAACGATGGCGGTCTTGCCAACGCCCGGCTCACCGATCAGCACCGGGTTGTTCTTGGTGCGGCGTTGCAGCACCTGGATGGCGCGGCGGATCTCGTCGTCGCGGCCGATCACCGGGTCGAGCTTGCCTTGGCGCGCGCGCTCGGTGAGGTCGAGGGTGTATTTTTTGAGCGCTTCGCGCTGGCCTTCGGCCTCGGGGCTGTCGACCTTTTGCCCGCCGCGCACCGCGTCAATGGCGGTATCCATCGCCTTGCGGGTGAGGCCGTGCTCTTTCACCAGCGGGCCGACGCTGCCTTTGCTGTCGGCCGCGGCCAGCAGGAACATCTCGCTGGAGATGAACTGGTCGCCCCGTTTGGTGGCCTCTTTCTCAGCTACCTGCAACAGCGCCGCCACATCGCGGCTGGCCTGCACCTGCTCGCCGCCTTGCACCTGCGGCAGCTTCTTGATCTCGGCGTCGAGCGCCACTTGCAACCGGTTGGTGTTGACGCCCGCCCGTTCGAGCAAGGCCTTCGGGCCATCGGCCTGCGCCAGCATGGCCGCCAGCACGTGCACGGGTTCGATGTAGGGGTTGTCGCGGTTCAGGGCCAGGCTTTGGGCTTCGCCCAGGGCTTCCTGGAATTTGGTGGTGAGTTTGTCGAGACGCATGGGTCAATCCTCCGATTGCTGGGGATTTGAGGCAATGCCGCGAGTTTTCAAGGCACCGGTTCAAGTCAGCATGACGCGCATCAAACGAAAGCCAATTGCCGCGCTGGCCAAAGAACCCAGCACATGGGCGCTGGTGTGGGCCAAGCCCCAAGCGTATTCGCCGCGCTGCATCAGCGCGAGCGACTCGCCCGAGAAGGCCGAGAAGGTGGTCAACCCACCGAGGAAGCCTGTGACCAGCATCAGGCGCAGCAGCTCATGGGGTGAGCGGTCAAACCACACCAGCGCCGCACCGATCATCAAACCGCCCACGCAGTTGACCAGCAA
>JBKJJF010000067.1:0-12381 GCA_046598195.1 Rhizobacter sp.
CGAGGCGATTTCGATCTTCATGCCCAGGCCGGACAGAATCGCCGACATGTTGGTGATGGTCTGCTCAAGCGGCAGATCCTTGCCCGCGATATAGGTGCTCACGCTGGCATCCGATGGCGGCATCAGCAGTGCTTGAGCATCGGCATCCAGGTTCTCGACTTCCTCGATGACAAATTCGGGCCCGGCTTGCACCACCTTTTTCACCGTGCACCGATCGATGGAGCGCAAGATGCCGAGGCGATCCTTGGCCGAGATGTCCGCCGGCAATTCGACCTGGATCTTGAAGATCTGCCGGTAGCGGTTCTCCGGATCGACGATGTTGTTCTGCGACAGCCGGATGTTCTCGCTAGGGATATCGCGAGTGACGCAATACAACTTCACAAAATAGGCCGCGCACAAGGCCGAAGAGGCCAGGAAGTAGTCGAACGGGCCGGGCGCAGAGCCGTCGCCCTTGTAGCGAATCGGCTGGTCGGAGATCACCGTGAAATCATCGAACTTTGCTTCTAGACGAAGCTTGTCGAGGAAGTTGACCTTGATTTCCATGGGGAACTCCAAAAATGCGTGCGGGGTGATTAGCGCGCGATTATCCGGGGCTGCTCTGTGCAGAGCCTCCAGCGCCGGCCCTTGCTGGGCCCTCAAGACCGCGGCAACGGGTCGAGTGCGCAGGCTCGGGCGGTCCAGAAGCTGTCAACCGCGCGACGCTGTTGGGCGCGCGAGGGATGGACGGCTGCTGCACCTCGCATGGCTGACCTTCGTCCTTCGTGCGGTCGCCAGGTCGGGCGACTGCTTGATGGCACACAGCGAGAGTTGGGCACGCGGCATTGAGTGACAGCAACCGCTGCATAGCGAACCTCCACCTGATTGGATCAACGGACGGCAACGGGTCGCCGGCCTACTTTCTGCGGCCGTCAATCGTCATCAATTTCCGGGCGATACCATTCGGCCAGCCCCGCGCCTTGCGGGGTACGTCGCTCGGACGGTTCCGGGCGCTCACGTGAAAGTTCCACATGTCCTCATCCGCAGGCAAGCGCCGCTTTGCGCGCATTGACCGCCTTCCTCCTTACGTCTTCAACATCACGGCTGAGCTCAAGCTGGCCGCGCGCCGCAGAGGCGAAGACATCATCGACATGAGCATGGGCAACCCCGATGGGGCCACGCCCGCGCACATCGTGGCCAAGCTCACCGAAGTGGCGCAACGACCCGACACCCACGGCTACTCGGCGAGCAAGGGCATCCCGCGTTTGCGCCGCGCCATCTCGCATTGGTACCGCGACCGCTATGACGTGGAGATCGATCCCGACAGCGAAGCCATCGTGACCATCGGCTCAAAAGAGGGCCTCGCGCACCTGATGCTCGCCACGCTCGACCGGGGTGACACCGTGCTGGTGCCCGACCCGAGCTACCCGATTCACATCTATGGTGCGGTGATCGCGGGGGCTGACATTCGCTCGGTGCCGCTGGTGCCGGGCGTGGACTTTTTTGCCGAGCTGGAGCGCGCCATCCGCGGCAGTTACCCCAAGCCCAAGATGATGGTGCTGGGCTTTCCGAGCAACCCGACGGCGCAGTGTGTGGAGCTTGATTTTTTCGAGCGAGTGATCGCGCTCGCCCTCAAGCACGACATCTTCGTGGTGCACGACCTGGCCTATGCCGACATCGTGTTCGACGGCTGGAAAGCGCCTTCGATCATGCAGGTGCCAGGCGCCAAAGACATCGCGGTCGAGTTTTTCACGCTCAGCAAAAGCTACAACATGGCGGGCTGGCGGGTCGGCTTCATGGTGGGCAACCGCGAGCTGGTGGCGGCGCTCGCGCGCATCAAGAGTTACCACGACTACGGCACGTTCACACCGCTGCAGGTGGCGGCGATCGCGGCGCTCGAAGGTGATCAGCAGTGTGTGAAAGACATTGCCGCGCAGTACCAGCGGCGGCGCGATGTGCTGGTCAAAGGTTTGCACGAAGCGGGCTGGATGGTCGAGACCCCGAAGGCGTCGATGTACATCTGGGCGCAGATTCCCGAGCGCTACCGCGCGCTGGGTTCGTTGGAGTTTGCCAAGCTGCTGCTGGAAAAAGCCAAGGTGTCGGTGTCACCCGGCATCGGCTTCGGCGACCACGGTGATGACCACGTGCGATTCGCCCTGATCGAAAACGAGTCGCGCATCCGCCAAGCGGTGCGCGGGATCAAAGCGATGCTGAAGTAGCTCGCACGAGCGAAGCAAGTGCCCCATCAAGCAACGCCCGCGGAACCGGCTTTGCCGGGCCGCCAGGTGGCGCCCCTTGGGGGCTGAGAGTTTTTTTTGATTTCCGTTCGCCCTGAGGTATCGAAGGGCAGCGAATGTGCACTGCGCTGCCCTTCGATACCTCAGGGCGAACGGGGGGTGGTGGGGCGCAAACCAAAAAACTCTCACCCTCTCAGGCCTGCAAGGCCGGAGCCAAGCGACTGGGGGGCTAACTTTTGAAGAGCCGCTCTAGCGCGGCGTCGATCACCATGCCGCACACGCTGTAGATCAGCGAGCCGATCAGCGCCGCGCCGAAGCTCGTCACCGCCAAACCCGGCAGCAGCGAGGCGGCAAAGTAAAACATCAGCGCGTTGATGACGAAGAGGAAGAGCCCCAGCGTCAGCACCGTCACCGGCAGCGTCAGCAGCACCAGCAGCGGGCGCAGCAGGGCGTTGAGCAGGCCCAGCACCAGGGCGGCGACCAAGGCCGAGCTGAAGCTCGTCACCGAGACGCCGGGGTAGAGGTGAGCCACCAGCAACAAGGCGGCGGCGAGCAACAACCAGCGGATGAGTGTCTTGACCATGCCGCGAGCATAGCGGCATGTGGTGCGGCTGCAAGCGAGTGCGCACCACGCGATCCGTCAGGCCGCCTAGGGTTCCCCCAGCCCCCCTAGCCATAGGGGGGCGGCTTCGCTTGACGGGGACAAAGCGCTGCACTCAGCATGCATTTCCCCTAACCCCACGCTCAGCGCCGTTGCGCTTATCCGCGCACGGCGTTGTCCCGGCTCGGCTCTTGCTGACTCGGGTGGACTTGCCCCAAAAGGAGTGTCTCGTGTTCAAGTTCTCTTCCTGGAAAACCGCGTTGGCCGTGTCGGCCACGCTGGTGCTGGCCGCTTGCGGCGGTGGTGGTGGCAGTGGCCCCGCCGAGTCCGACGCCGACCGGGCGCCACTGGCCGACCCCAGCAGCCGAAGTGCTGAAGCGCTGGCTTTGCCGGGCGCTGCCGTCTCCGGCGTGCTCGACAAGCAGTTGGCGCGCGCCACCGGCCCGGTCGATGTGTGGGTGACCTTGGCCGACCCGTCGGTGGCGGCGGCGGCCCATACGCTGATGTCCAGCGTGCTGGTCAGCGGCACGCGCGAACAAGCGCAAGGCTTGAGGGCGTTGCGGGAAGCGCCGCAGGCGGTGCGCGAAGCGTTGCGCACGCACCGTGCGGGGGTCGTGTCGAAACAATCTGTCGCGGCCGCGGGCCTCAGCAGATTGGGCGCGGTAGAGCTTGGCCGGGTTCACGTGGCGCACAACGCCATTGCGGTGCGGGTGGACGCGAGCCAGTTGGTGGCGATCGCCGCCATGGCCGGTGTGACCAAGGTGCGCCGTGTGGTGCACCACGAGATGAGCCTCAGCGAAACCGTGCCCTACATCGGCGCCACGGCGGTGCAGCAGGCGGGTTTTGATGGCACCAACGTGCGTGTGGCCGTGCTCGACTCGGGCATTGACTACACCCACCGCAACCTGGGTGGCGCCGGCACGCCGGAGGCCTATGAAAAAGCCTTCGGTACCAGCCCCAGCGACCCGCGCAACACGACCATCGACCCGAGCGTGTATCCCACCGACAAAGTGGTGGGCGGGTTTGACTTCGTGGGCGACGCCTGGAACGGGGCCGTCAACAGCCCGCCTCGCACCGAAGACCCGAACCCCATCGATTTCCAGGGGCATGGCACCCATGTGGCCGACATCATCGGTGGCAGGAGCCTGGACGGTGCGCACAAAGGTGTCGCACCCGGCGTCAAACTGGTGGCGCTGAAGGTGTGCAGCTCGGTGGCCTCGGCGTGCAACGGGGTTGCCATCCTGAAGGCCATTGACTACGCGATGGACCCGAACGACGACGCTGATTTTGCAGATGCCGTTGATGTGATGAACCTGTCGCTGGGGTCGAGCTACGGCCAGGTCGAAGACGATTCCACGCTGGCGCTGTCACGGGCTGTCGAAGCAGGCATCGTGGTCGCCGTGGCCGCGGGCAACAGCGCCAACCTGCCCTACGTCGTGAGCTCGCCATCCATTGCCCCCGGGGTGATCTCCGTCGCGCAGACCAGCGTGCCGAGCGCAGCGAACTATGGGGTGCGAATCAATTCGCCGGCCGCCATCGCCGGCACCTACCGCAACACCGCCACCGTGGACTGGGCGCCCATCGGCGCGGGCTTCAGCGGCGAAGTGGTCTACGTGGGCCGCTCCTGCCCCGGCGACGCGCCCTTGCCCGATGTGGCCGGCAAGATCGTGTTGATCGACCGCGGTGCGTGCTCGATCAGCCTCAAGGTCGACCGGGCCGGTGCGGCCGGTGCGGCCGGTGTGCTGCTGGGCTTGATCGCCCCGGGTGACGCGGTGTCGTTCAGCTACGGCGGTGGCACCAACTTCCCGCCGACCATCGTGATCCAACAATCGCTGTCCGTCAGCATCCGGGCCAACATTGCCGCGCCGGTGAACGTGACGGTGTCCGATGCCACCCAGTTGTCGCTGGTGGGCAGCATGGCCAGCAGCTCGGCGCGTGGCCCGAGCATGAGCTTCCAGACCATCAAGCCCGAGATCGGTGCGCCGGGCGCGTCGGTGTCGGCGGTGGCCGGCAGCGCAACCGGTGAAGAAAGTTTTGGCGGCACCTCAGGCGCCACACCCATGATCGCCGGCTCGGCGGCTCTGCTGATCCAGGCCTTCCCGAACCGCTCGGCGCTGCAGATCAAGTCGATGCTGATGAACAGCGCCACCACCACCGTGTACACCAACGGAGCCTTGTTGCCGGGGCGGCTGGCACCGATCACGCGCATTGGTGCGGGCGAGGTGCGCGTTCGCTCGGCACTGGCCTTGAACTCGGTGGCCTACAACAAAGAAGACCTGTCGGCGGCCTTGTCGTTCGGTGCCAGGGAAGTGAGCGGCTTTGCCGAGTACGAGAAGCGCCTGGTGATTGAAAACTTGGGCAACCAGGCCAAGACCTTCAACATCAACAAGAGCTTCCGGTATGCCGACGACGAAGCCAGCGGTGCGGTCTCCATCGTCGCGCCGAGCAGCGTGAAGGTCGGGGCCAACAGCCATGCCACCATCACGGTGAAGCTGCGCGTTGACCCGCGCCGCCTGCCTGACTGGACGCTCGACGGTGGCGCAAAGGGCGGCCGTGGTGACCTGCTCGACGGCCCCGAGTACGACGGCTACCTGACGCTGACTGCCGGCGCCGAGGTGCTGAGCGTGCCCTGGCACATCTTGCCGCGCAAGGCGGCCGACGCTGGCGCGCTGCTGGCCCAGCGCAGCCACTGGTCGGGCGGCATCATCTTGTTCGCCAACGCCGGCCTGGCCGACAGCGAGTTCGACGTGTTCGCCCTCACCGGCACCAGCAGCAAGTACCCGCGCAACGAGTTGCCCGGCCCGGGCGACAACTTCGCGGTGATCGACATGCGTGCCGTGGGTGTGCGGTATCTGCCCACCGAAGGGATGCTGCAGTTCGCCATCAACACCTTCGGGCGGCGTGCCCACCCGGCTTACCCGGGAGGGTTCGAGATCGACATCGATGTCGACGGCGATGGGGCGTTCGACTTTGCGGTTTACCACCAGGAGCAAACCGGCTTCGCCGCCACTGGGATCAGCCTGGTTTATGTGGCCAACCTGGCGACCGGCCGCACCACGCCTTATTACTACCTTGATGCCGACCTCAACTCGGGCAACACCATCTTCAGCCTGCCACTGGCGGCGCTGAATGTGCCGGCCACGACGAAGCTCAACTTCGCGGCCTTTGCCTACGACAACTACTTCAGCGGCACCACCACCGACACGATCCTCGGCATGAGCTTCACGCCGGCCACGCCGCGCTACGCGGTGGCCGGTGACAGCAGCGGTGTCGTGCGGTCCTTGCGCCTGGCGCGGGTCGACACGCTGGCGGTGGCGGGGGGTGCGGAGGCCTCGCCGTCACAAACCGGCTTCCTGGTCATGATGCGCCGTAACGCAGGCAAGGAAGCCGAGGTGCTGGTGGTTCGCTGAGAACCCCCATGCACCTGTTTGCCAACATTTGAGTTCTCCCTTGATCACACGGGCCGCCATTGCGCGGCCCGTTTTTTTTGGGCGCGTGAAAAGGGGTGCCACAAGAAGGGCCCGCGTCGGCATGTCGTGGGTTGGTCACCAGCCACAACACAAACACGAACACAAATGCGAATCGTTCGCGTTAGTGTTAGACTTTGTGAAACTTTGCTTTTCACCCCATGGCCCCGCCGAGGCGGTTCCCGATGTCTTCATCTCAGCCTGTCAGTGCCGCACCTTTTTCGCCTGCCGTTGCCGCCACGACCTGGCGGCCCAGGCCTTTGGCAGCAGATGGGCTGAGCAGGCTGCAGTACCGGGGTGTTGTGTGCGCCATCGTGTTGGCTCACATCGGGGCGATCTGGGGTGTGCTGCAGGTTCCGGCGGTGCGCCAAGCGGTGATCGAGGCCGCGCCGATCTTTGTCGATCTGTTGGCGCCCCCTGCGCCACTCCCACCACCCACACCACCGCCACCGCCCGTGCCGCCGCCGGTGTTGAAGACGCCCCCACCCACGCTGCTCACCACCTCACCTGCGCGCACGCCGGCGCCGTTTGAAGCCCCGCCTGCGCCCGAGGTGCAGCCGCCCCCTGCGCCACCCACCCCCGTGGTGGCCGAAGCGCCGCCTGCGCCGCCGGCCCCTCTGCCGCCGCCCAAGATCATCCCGGCCTCCGAGGTGCAGTACCTCATCAAGCCGGTGCCCGAGTACCCGCGCCTGTCGGTTCGCGCCGGCGAGTCGGGGCTGGTGCTGGTGGGTGTCTACATCGACGAAGCCGGCCTGCCACGCACGGTGCAAGTGCAGCAGTCATCGGGCCACACGCGGCTCGACGAGTCGGCCGTGTCCGCCGTCAAAAAGGCGCGCTTCAAGCCCTACACACAAAACGGCGTGCCCACCGCGGGCTGGGCGCGCATTCCGATTCCTTTTGAGCTGGAGAAATGACCGTGAACGCAGATTCCCCCCTGGGCTTTGGCCACTTCATTGCGCAAAGCGACGCGGTGGGCAAGACGCTGCTCGCCATCTTGGTGCTGATGTCGGTGGCCTCGTGGGCCATCATCGCGATCAAGGGGCTCACGCTGGTGGCGCGCAAGCGGCGCAGCGAGTCTTTCCTCAGCTTCTTCTGGAACGCGACCTCGCTCGACGCGGTGGCGGCCGAGATCAGCACCCACGGCGCCCGCGACCCGTTCTCGCACCTCACCAGCCACGCCATGCATGCGCAGGCGCACCACGCCAAATACGGTGCGGCCAAGCTTGAAGAGGCGGGCAGCTCGGGTGAATTTGTGACCCGCACCATCAAGAAGGTGCTCGACGAAGAAACCACGCGGCTCGAAAACGGCCTCGCGATGTTGGCCACCGTCGGCGCCACGGCGCCTTTTGTCGGCCTGTTCGGCACGGTCTGGGGCGTGTACCACGCGCTGGTGGCCATCGGCATGAGCGGTGCAGGCACGCTCGACAAGGTGGCCGGCCCGGTGGGCGAGGCGCTCATCATGACCGGCCTCGGCCTGGCCGTCGCCATTCCGGCGGTGATGGGCTACAACTGGCTGACACGCTCCAACCGCGTGATCCTCTCCAAGCTCGATGCGTTTGCCTACGAGCTGCACACCTTCGTCTCGATGGGCCAACCGCTGAGCGCCGATGCCGGCAGCGCGCCGCCACCGCCGGTTCGCAGCGCCGCCGCTGCCATCGGCCGCCCGCGCGCCGCCTGAGGAGCACACCATGGCCTTTGCAAGCTTCGACAACCGCAACGCCAGCGCACCCATGGCCGAGATCAACATGGTGCCGTTGATCGACGTGCTGCTGGTGCTGCTGGTGATCTTCATCGTTACCGCGCCGCTGCTCACCCAGGCCGTGAAGCTCGACCTGCCCAAGGCCAGCTCGCAGCCCAATGTGGCCAAGGCCGACAAGATCGAGTTCGCCATCAACGCTGAGGGCGCGTTGTTCTGGAACGGCGAGTCGGTCACACGCGCCGAGACCGCCACCCGCTTTGCAGCTGAGAGCAAAAAGCTGCCGCAGCCCGAGGTGCATTTGCGCGCCGACCAGAACGTGCCCTACCGCGCGGTGGCCCAAACCCTGGCCGATGCCTCCAAGGCCGGCTTGAGCAAGGTCGGCTTCGTCAGCGAGCCCGAGACGCCCTGAGCCATGGAGCGCCACCGACCCGAAGCGCCTGCGCCGCGCGCCGCCGAGCCGGTGGCGCAGGCCGAAGTGCCGCGCATCTCCAGCCAGCAGTTGCTGGCTGGCGCCAAAGAGGTGCTGATCGAGCACCACGGCAGCGTGTACCGATTGCGACAGACCGCGCTGGGCAAGCTCATCCTGACCAAGTAGCCGACTCAACCGAACCACCAACCACCCGCACCTACCACCCGCACCAGCCAGCCCGTCTGCCAGCCCGTGCTCCAAACATCCACGGAGAACCCTGTGCAGACCCACCGCTCGCCCCACTCACCCGACACCGCTCCCGCTCGCTCTGCGCTCCTGCCCCTGGGGGCACTGGCCGCCGGCTTTGGCCTGGCCCTGCCGCCGGTGATGGCGCAAACCAGCACACCGGCGGCGCCGGCCGCCGCTTCGGCGCCCGCGCCGGCCGCATCGGGCGTGACCACGCTGCCGCAGATCAAGGTGAAAGCCGCCGCTGAACCCAGTGGCAAACAGAGCTACCAGGCCACCACCACCCGCATCGGCAAGGGCCAACAAGAGCTGCGCGACGTGCCGCAATCGGTGACCGTGGTCACCGAGCGCCTGATCGACGACCGCAACCTCGACACCATGAAAGAGGCGCTGAAAAACACCGCCGGCATCTCGTTCCAGGCGGCCGAGGGTGGCGAAGAAGACATCCGCCTGCGCGGCTTTTCGCTGCAGTCCACCGGCGACATCTTCATCGACGGCATGCGCGACCCGGCCTTCTACGACCGCGATTCCTTCAACTGGGATCGGCTTGAGCTGCTGCGCGGCTCGGCCTCGATGTTGTTCGGCCGCGGCTCCACCGGCGGTGCGGTCAACCAGGTCAGCAAGCAGCCCATGCTGGTCAACGAAAACGAGCTGGCGTTGACGCTCGGCAGCGGCGACTACGCCCGCTCGACCGCCGACTTCAACCTGAGAACCGGTGAAAACGCCGCGCTGCGCATCACCACCATGCTCACCACGGCCGACAACTACGGCAACAAGATCGACAAAAAGGGGATCGCTCCGAGCTACCGTTTTGGCATCGGCACCGACGACGAGTTTCAGGTCGGCCTGTACCACCTAGAGAACAACAACGGCGTGCACTACGGCCTGCCCTGGCTCACGCCGGGCGCGCGTGGCGGCGACTATCTTTGGCCCACCGACGCCAAGAACTACTACGGCATGGCCAGCGACTACGCGCGCAGCGGCACCACCCAGGGCAACGTCGGCCACGTGCACAAGTTTGGCGACAGCGGCGAGTTGCGCACCGCGCTGCGCCTGGCGAGCTACACCCGTGACCAGCGCGCGAGCGCGATCCGCTTTGTGGCGGCGGCGGGGCAGCCGGGCGGGCAGGCCGTCACCAGCGACACCTTCAGCGACGCAACCCTGTTGCAGCGCTCCGGCGGCACCGGCGTGCAGGCCAAGGTGATGAACATGGAGACCCAATATTTGCAGAGCGACTACAGCGGCAAGTTCAAGTGGGGCGGCTTGTCGCACGCCGTTCAGGCGGGTGCCGACGTAGCGCATGAAGAGTTCGAGAACCTGGCTGTCTCGCTGCCCACGGGGGTCACGCTCCCCAAACCGCGCACCACGGTGGGCACACCCAACGATGGCGCGTCGGTCGACGAAGGGCAGCGCCTCAGCTCGGTCAACCGCACCTTCGACGCCAAGGCGCTGGGCATCTATGTGCAAGACCTGCTGCAGATCGCGCCGATGTGGAAGCTGCTGGCCGGGTTGCGCTGGGATCAGTTCAAGGGCACCTACAACAACATCTCGATTGCGGCCAACCCGACCAACCCCTGCGCCGTGGCCCCTGCAAGCAGCATCAGCCGCACCGATTCGCTGTTCAGCAAACGCCTGGGTGTGTTGTTCCAGCCCACGCCCACCCAGTCGTACCACTTCTCCTACGGCACCTCGTTCAACACCTCGGGCGACACTTACCAGTTCGACCCCGGTACCGGAAACTCCGATCCCGAATCCAGCCGCAACATTGAGCTGGGCGCCAAGCTCGACAGCGCCAGCGGCAACTTCACCAGCCGCTTCGCCCTGTTTCAGGCCACCAAGTACAACGAACGAAACCGAGACGCCGAGTCGGTGAATGCCTGCAACTACGTGTTGTCCGGTGAGCGCCACGCGGCCGGCATCGAGCTCGACCTGAGCGGGCGCATCACCCCGCTGTGGGAGGTGTACGGCTCCTACGCGTTCATCCCGAGCGCCAAGGTCGACAGCTCCAGCGGCGCGGCCGGCACCGAAGTGGCGGGCTCGCGCCCTGGCCTCACCCCGCGCCACACCGGCACCCTCTGGAGCACCTACAAGGCCACGCCGAAGTGGCGCGTAGGCGGTGGCCTGAACGTGCGCAGCGGCGACCGGCCCGTCGGTCTGGCGGCCACGTCAGCGATCGCCGCCCCCAAGTTCATCACCGGCGACCTGATGGTCGAGTACCAGTTCGTCAACGAAGTCAGCTTCAAGCTGAACGTGACCAACGTGACCGACGAGCACTACGCCGACATGCTGTACCGCGGCCATTACATCCCCGGCAAGCCGCGCACCGTGCAGCTGACCAGCACGATGAAGTTCTGAGCCACGGGCGGCCTGCCCGTCGGGGCCGGCCGCCTTCACTTGTTCACACCGCACAGCCATCGCCATGCTTCAACACATTCAACAAGTCCTGAGCGCCGACGAGCTGCACCAGGCACGCGAGATGCTGGCGCGCGCGCCCTGGGGTGACGGCCGCGTCACCGCCGGTGTGCAGTCGGCCCTGGCCAAGAACAACGAGCAGTTGCCGCAAGACGGGCCCGAGACCCGCGCGCTGCAAGAGATCGTGCTGCGCGGGCTCAACCGGCACGCCATCTTTTTCTCGGCGGCCTTGCCCAAGCGGGTGTTCCCGCCGCTTTTCAACCGCTACGGTGGCGCGGCCAACGCGTTTGGCGACCATGTCGACAACGCCGTGCGCTTCATCCCCGGAACGCAGGGTGAACGTGTGCGCACCGATGTGAGCTGCACGCTGTTCATCGCCGAACCCGACGAATACGACGGTGGCGAGCTGGTGATCGCCGACACCTACGGCACCCAGCGCGTCAAGCTGGCGGCCGGCGACATGCTGCTCTACCCCGGCACCAGCGTGCACCGCGTCGAGCCGGTCACGCGCGGCTTTCGCGTGGCCAGCTTTTTCTGGATCGAGAGCATGGTGCGCAGCGCCGAACAGCGCCGATTGCTGTTCGACATGGACCAGCACCTGATGAGTCTGCGCACCCGCTTCGGCGAGGCCGACCCGGCGGTGATCGGCCTCACCGGCACGTACCACAACTTGCTGCGTGGCTGGGCCGACACCTGACGCGCGCGATGTTCATCGCCAGCAAACGCGCCGCACAGGAGAGCGATGTGAGCTGAGGTCGACGCTGCATCGAGGCATGCGAGTGACGCGCAGCGGAGACAAAAGCGCGCGTCACCGGGCATGAATGCGCGATTTACCTATGAAAACTGCTTCTCAATGCAGCACTCTCGCAGTAGTATTCGCTCCGCACGTGATCCATGGAGAACAGAGAGCTCATGCGGCTCTCACCCAACACGGGCACATCAACAACTTTGTGATGGAGAAATTCAAAATGGCAACTGCGAAGAAGGCTGCGAAACCCGCGGCAAAGAAGGCCGCTCCGGCCAAGAAGGCCGCACCGGCCAAAAAAGTAGCGGCAAAGAAAGCTGCTCCAGCCAAGAAGGCCGCACCGGCCAAGAAGGCGGCGCCTGCAAAGAAGGTGGCAGCGAAGAAGGCCGCTCCGGCCAAGAAGCGCACCCCCAACGCCGCTTTCATGAAGGCCATGACCCCGAGCGCATACCTGGCCGCCATCATTGGCGCGACCCCGGTGCCGCGCACGGAAGTGACCAAGAAGGTGTGGGAGTACATCAAGAAGAATGACCTGCAAGACAAGGCGAAGCGCACGATGATCAATGCCGACGCCAAGTTGAAGGAAATC
>JBKJJF010000095.1:0-9012 GCA_046598195.1 Rhizobacter sp.
GGGCAGGTCGGGTTTGTGTGGACATGGGGAGTGAAACAAATGCTGGTCAGAATGGAATGTATGTTCTATTCTCCGTTCATGCAAGAACGTTTGTTCTGTATTTGATGTGTTTGACACCTGTGAAAACCCGATGACCGCTGCTCTGAACTACGACGACCTGAAAGACGCCATCTCACGCGTCTACCCCACGCTGCCCAAGCAGCTGCAGCTGATTGCGCGCTTCGCACTCGACAAGCCCAACGAGCTCGCGCTCGGCACCGTGGCGGCGGTGGCCGATGCGGCGGGTGTGCAGCCCTCGGCGCTGATTCGTTTTGCCAACGCGCTTGAGTTTGGCGGCTTCTCCGAGATGCAGGGTGTGTTTCGCGAGCACCTGGTCGAGCGCTCGGTCAGCTACCGCGAACGCATCGACCAGCTGCGCCGCCATGGCAAGGCCCAAAACGGCGGTGCGGGTGTGTTGCACCAGTTTGTGGGCGAGGCGGTGTCCGAGCTCGGCCAGCTCGAAGAAAACGTGGCAGAGGCCGACATCACCAGCGCAGCCCAGCTCATCTGCGCGGCGCGCCACGTGCACGTGCTGGCCCAACGGCGCGCCTTTCCGGTGGCCTCGTACCTGGCTTATGCACTGAGCCAGCTGGAGCTCAAGACCTATCTGCTCGACGGCCTGGGCGGCATGCTGGCCAACTCGCTCAACAACATCGAACCCGAAGACGTGTTGCTGGTCGCAAGCTTCCACAGCTACTCACAAGAAGTGATTGACGCTGCCCAGTCGGCCCACGCGCGTGGCATTCCGGTGATCGCGATCACCGACAGCGCCTTGTCACCACTCAAACCGTCTGCACGGGTGTGTTTCGAGCTGAGCTTGGGCTCTGAAAAAGCGTTCCGCTCGCTGGTGGCGCCGCTCTGCCTGGCGCAGGCCCTGGTGGTGAGCGCCGGGCACCGGTTGACCGAACAGTCGACGCGCGGCGTGGTCAAAGCCGGCACCAAACCAGCCACCAAACCGACGACCAAAACCAAACGCCCGACCAACGGCAAGGGAGGCCGCTGAATGCGCGCATTGGAACTGATCTGCATGGGCCGCGCAGCGGTCGATCTGTATGGCGAACAAATCGGGGGGCGGCTGGAAGACGTGCAAACCTTTGCCAAGTACCTCGGTGGCTCGCCCTGCAACACGGCGGTGGGCGCTTCGCGGCTGGGCTTGAAGGCCGCCATGCTCACCCGCGTGGGCGACGAACACAACGGCCGCTTCGTGCGCGAATCACTGGCGGCCGAAGGGGTTGATGTGTCTCAGGTGCGCACCGACCCGAAGCGCCTCACCGCGCTGGTCTTCCTGGGCATTCGCGACCGCGACACCTTCCCGCTGGTCTTCTACCGTGAGCAGTGCGCCGACATGGGCCTGTCGGCGGCCGACGTTGACCCGGCCTTCGTGGCCTCGGCCAAGACACTGCTGATCTCGGGCACGCACCTCTCCAACGCGCTGACCTACGACGCCTGCCTGAGCGCGATGCAGGCCGCCCGCGCCGCCGGCACCCGCGTGGCGCTCGACATCGACTACCGCCCGGTGCTGTGGGGCCTCACCGCACCCGGCCTGGGCGAGCAGCGTTATGTGCCGTCCGAGCAGGTCAGCGCGCACCTGCAGAAGGTGCTGCCACTGTGTGACCTGATCGTCGGCACCGAAGAAGAGATCCACATCGCCGGGGGCTTCAGCGACAACCTGGCAGCGCTCAAGCGCATTCGCGCGGTCTCGAAGGCGCTGATCGTGATGAAACGCGGGCCGATGGGTTGTGTGGCCTTCCCAGGCCCCATCCCGGCGAGCGTGGAAGACGGCGTCACCGGCCCGGGCTTCCCGGTTGAAGTGTTCAACGTGCTGGGCGCGGGCGACGCTTTCATGGCCGGCTTGCTGCGTGGCTGGGTGCGCGACGAGCCCTTGGCACAAACACTGAGTTACGCCAACGCCTGCGGCGCAATCGTTGTCTCGCGCCACGGCTGCGCACCCGCCATGCCGAGCTGGGACGAACTCAGCCACTTCTTGCGCCACGGCTCGCCGACGCGCCGGCTGCGCGAAGACCCGGTGCTGGAGCACCTGCACCGCGCCTCGACCCGCACACGCCGCTGGGGCACGCTGGGCGTGCTGGCCTTCGACCACCGCGCCCAGCTCGAAGAGCTGGCGGCACGCCACGGCGTTGCCGCCGCCGAGAGCAAAGGCCGCATCGCCGCCTTCAAACAGCTGGTGGCCGATGCCGCGCGCCAGGGCTACGACGCGGCGCGCAACGAAGCCACAACCGATTGCGATTTCCCGACCCCGGGTGTGATCATCGACGGCCGCTACGGCGAAGACGTGTTGCCCCCGCTCACCGGCCAGGGCTGGTGGGTGGCGCGCCCGGTTGAGCTGCCCGGCTCACGCCCGCTGCGCTTCGAAGACGGCCCCAACGTGGGCCTGGCACTGCGCACCTGGCCGGGCGAGCATGTGGTGAAGTGCCTGCTGGCCTACCACCCCGACGACGACGACGCCTTGCGCGAAGAGCAGCTGCGCAGCCTGGTCGAGCTGCCCGACGCCTGCAACCAGACCGATCACGAGCTGCTGGTGGAGGTGATCCCGCCGCGCGACATGCCGGCCCAGGCCGACACCTTGTCGCGCGCCATGCGGCAAATCTACGCCGCCGGCGTGTGGCCCGACTGGTGGAAGCTGCCGCCGCCGCTGGAACGCGAGGCCTGGCAAAACATCAACGCCGTGGTCGCCGAATGCGACGTGCACTGCCGCGGTGTGTTGTTGCTTGGCCTGGAGGCCAGCGAAGACCACCTCTCGCAAGGATTCCGTGCCGCCGCCGGCCAACCGCTGTGCAAGGGCTTCGCCGTCGGCCGCTCGCTGTTTGCCGACGCCGCCGCGGGCTGGTTCGCCGGCACGCTGGACGACGCCGGCGCAATCGACCAAGTTGCCACCCGCTACAAGCGCCTCATCCAGTTGTGGTGCGACGCGCAAGCCACTTAAGGAGAAACACAAATGACAGCATCCATCGGATTTATCGGCCTGGGCATGATGGGCCACGGCATCGCCAAAAACCTGCTCAAGAAGGGCCACGCGCTGCGCTTCAAGGCGCACCACAACCGCAGCACGCTGCAAGACCTGCTCGACGCGGGGGCCAAGGAGGTCGACACCCGCGCCGAGCTGGCCCAGGCCGACATCGTGATCCTGTGTGTGACCGGCTCACCGCAGGTGGAAGAAATCGTCTACGGCGCTGATGGCCTGCTGGCGGCCGCGCGCAGCGGGCTGATCGTGATCGACTGCTCGACCGCCGAGCCGGCGTCGAGCACGCGCATCCGCAACGACTTTGCGGCCAAGGGCGTGAAGTTCATCGACGCGCCGCTGGCGCGCACGCCGAAAGAGGCCGAAGAGGGCCGTCTCAACACCATGGTGGGCGCCGACGCGGCCGACTTCGAAGCGCTGCGCCCGGTGTTCGCCACCTTCTGCGAAAACATCATTCACGTGGGCCCACCCGGCCACGGCCACGTGCTCAAGCTCGTGAACAACATGCTGGCGATGACGCAGGCCGCGGCCATCGCCGAAGCCATGGCCACCGCCGCCAAGGCCGGGCTGTCGTTGCAGAAGGTGTTCGAGGTCATTTCGGCCGGCGGCGTGAACTCGGGCATCTTCCAGATGATGGTCGGCCGTGCGCTGCAGGGCGACCTGGGTGGCCTCAAGTTCGCCATCGGCAATGCACAAAAAGACCTGCGTTATTACACCCACCTGACCGAGATGCTGCCCACCAGCAGCTTCATCGCCGAGGCCGCGCACCAGACCTTTGTGCAGGCCACCAACCTCGGCTACGGCGATCGTTTCATCGCCTCGCTGCTTGAGGTGCAAGAGCAAATCAGCAATGTGAAATTTGTGCCTCGCTGATCCTCACCCACTCATCCACCCTGCGAGCGGGGACCACTCCGTCGCATCCCACCGCCCTTGGAGACAACGCCATGAACGACGACAAGAAAGTTTCCCCGACTGCTCTGCCAGAAATTGCCCAACCAACGCGCCGCAGCCTGCTCAAGGCAACGGGCATCACGTTGGCCGGGGCCACGCCCTTCTTCGGCCCCTGGGCCCACAACCGTGTGTGGGCACAAGCCGCCACGCCGAAGCCGCTGACCATCGGCCTCACCATGGACGCCTCGGGCCAGTACGGCGCGAGCGGCGGTGAAGAGCGCCTGGGCGCGATGATGGCCATCAAGGAATTCAACGACAAGGGCGGTGTGATGGGCCGGCGCATCGAGGCGCTGCACATGGACACCGAAACCACGCCCGCCACCGGCTCGCGTGTGGCCGAGCGCATGATCACCCGCAACGAAGTGGCCTTCATGGTCGGCGCGCTGCACTCGGGCGTGGCCAACGCCATCTCGCAGGTGGCACAGAAGTACGGCTGCATCTTCCTCAACACCAACTCCAGCTCGCCCACCGAGGCCGGCAAAGACTGCCACCGCACCAAGTTTGTGTGGGACGGCAACGGCACCAACTTTGCCCACGCCATCGTCAAAAACGCGATCAAGGTCAATGGCAAAAACTGGGTGCTGCTGACCAACGACTACGTGTGGGGCCGCAACACCTCGAACTCGACCCGTGCCATCGTCGAAGCCAACGGCGGCAAGATCATCGAAGAGCTGCTGGTGCCACAGAACACACGCGACTTTTCGTCGTACCTGCTCAAGCTGCAGCAACTCAAGCCCCACGCCGTGGCCACGGCGATTGGCGGTGACGACATCAAGGCGCTGCGCCAGCAGGTGGTGCAGCTCAACATGCAAAAAAGCATGGCCTGGATCAACAACCAGCAAGACTGGCCTGATGTCTATGGCCTTGGCCCGGAAAGCATCTTCGGCGTGTTCGGCACCAGCTGGTACTACCGCCTCGACCTGCCGGGGGTGAAGGAGTTTGTGGCCGCGTACCAAAAGCAGTACCCGGGCATGGCCATCAAGGTGCCGGGCAACGTGTATCACAACAGCTACATGGCCACGCGCGAGCTGCTGCGCTGCGTGGAAGAGGCCGGCACCACCAACAACATCGCGGTGATCAAGAAGCTCGAAGGCCGCAAGATGAGCGCACGCGATCGCATGCAGCACTACGACGCCTGGATCGACCCGATCACCCACCAGTGCCAGCAAACCATCTACATGGCGAGCTACAACGAGGCGCCGGCGGAAAAAGACGACATCTTCAAGATCCTCACCTGGGCCGACCCAAAAGACGTGGCGGACCAAGACGCGGCCAAGATGTGCAAGCTGGAGTCTTACGACGCCACGCCGAGCTACCAGCAGTAAGCGCAAGCCCGGCCCGCCGCCATGCCTGCCGCCACCTCACGCCGCCGCCTGATCCAGGGCGCGGGCGCTGCCACCATGGGCTTCTTCGGCCCCTGGAGCACGCACCACGCCTGGGCCCAAGCGAAGACAAAAAAACCGCTCTTGATCGGCTTGGCCACCGACGACACCGGCCCTTACGCGGCCAGTGGCCAAGATGAACAGCGTGGCATGCGCATGGCCATTGCCGAGGCCAATGCGCGGGGTGGCGTGCTCGGGCGGCGCATTGAGGTGGTGCACACCGACACCGGTGGTGACCCGGCCGTTGCCGGCCCGGTGGCCGAACGTTTGATCCGCCAGCAAGAGGTCGCCTTCTTGCTGGGCGGTGTGCATTCGGGTGTGGCGAATGCGATGTCGAAGGTGGCGCAGTCGCACGGCTGCATTTACTTCAACACCAACTCCAGCTCACCCACCGAAGCTGGCAAAGATTGCCACCGCACCAAGTTCGTGTGGGACGGCAACGGCACCAACTTCTCGATCTCGGTGGTGAAGGGCGCCATGACCGGCTTCGGCCGCGACTGGGTGCTGGTCACCAGCGACTACGGCTGGGGCCGCGCCACGGCGAGCGGCATTCGTGGCATCGTCGAAGGCAATGGCGGGCGCATCATGGAAGAGCTGGTCGTGCCACAGAACACGCCCGACTTCAGCGTGGTTCTGAACAAGATCCGCGCGCTCAAGCCGGGCGTGATCGCCACGGCGGTCGGCGGCGACGACCTGAAGGTGCTGCGCCGCCAGGTGCGCGAGAACAGCATGGACCGCGGCTTCGGCTGGATCAACAACCAGCAAGACTGGCCCGACGTGTATGGCCTCGGCCGCGAGGCGCTGTTCGGCATTTTCGGTACCACCTGGTACTGGGGCCTGGGTCTCGCCGGCGTGAAGGAGTTTGTGGCGCGTTACCAGCGCACGCAGGCCGATTACCGCATCAAAGTACCGGGCAACGTGTTTTACAACGGCTACATGGCCACACGCGAGCTGCTGCGCACCATCGAGCGCACCGGCAGCACCCACAACCTGAAACTCATCAAGGCGCTGGAAGGCCTGCGCATCCCGGCCACCGAGCGCATGCAGCACCACGAGGCCTACATGAACCCGCTGACCCACCAGCTGCAGCAAACCATCTACATGGCCTCTTACAACGACCGGCCACGGCAGGCCGACGACCTGTTCCGCATCCTCGGGCGGCTGCCACCCCACGAGGTGGAAGACCGCGCGAGCCTGCAGCAGTGTTCGCTCGAGTCTTACGCCGCCACGCCTTCCTACGAACCCTGATCCCCGGAACCTCTCGCACATGGACTGGCTACTTGCCCTCTTTCCCCACATCGTCAACGGCATCTCGCTCGGCCTGTTGTTTGCGCTGATCGCACTGGGCTTCATGCTCATCGTCGGCGTGATGGAAACCATCAACCTGGCGCACGGTTCGCTGTTTGCGCTGGGCATGTATGCCGCGCTCTTCTTGCTGGCGCCCAAGCTCGGCTGGTTCCCTGAGTTGCAGGCCGGCTACATGAGCCTGCCCATTGGCACACGCTACGCGATCGCCCTCTTTTTCGCGCCCATCCTGGTCGGCTTGTTTGGCTTGCTGCTTGAGCTGTGCCTGCGCCGCACCTACGGCAAAGACGCGCTCTACGGCCTCTTGCTGACCTTTGGCGCCGCGCTGGTGATCGAAGAGCTGATCCGCGTGACCTGGGGCTCCAACGAACAGCAGCTGCCGCTGCCCCAAGCGATCTCGGGCGCCTTCATGATGGGTGACCTGATTTACTCGCGCTACCGTGTGTTTGCCAGCGCCTTTGCCATCGTGGCGATCTTCGCGCTGTGGCTGTTCCTGGAGAAAACGCCTTACGGCGCCATCATCAAGGCCGGTGCGCACGACAGTGAAATGGTGCGTGCACTCGGCATTCACCTCGGCCGCTTGCGCTCGGCGGTGTTTGCGCTCGGCGTGGCCCTCGCAGCGATCGCCGGTGTGGTGATGGCGCCCATCTGGGGCATCCGACCGCACGTGGGGGTAGACGCCGTGGTGCCAGCCTTCCTCATCATCGTGCTCGGCGGTGTGGGCTCGTTGTGGGGTGCGGTCATCGCCGGCCTGTTGGTGGGCATGGTGGTCGGGCTGACCGGCGCGTATGCGTCGGAGTGGTCGCTGATGTCCATGTACCTGTTGTTCATTGCGGTGGTCACTTTCCGCTCCCGTGGTTTGTTTGGCAAAAAAAGCGTTCTCGACACATGACTCTCAACCCCCTCAAGAACAAGGTCGCACTGGTCACCGGCGCGGGCGGCACCATGGGCCGTGCCGTGGTGGCAGGCCTGATCGAAGACGGCTGCCGCGTGGCGCTGGTCGATGTGAACGCGGCCTCGATGGCATCGCTCGAAAAAACATACGGCCAGGCCGTGTTCGCCGTCACCTGCGACATCAGCGACCCGCAGGCCGTGCTGGCCGCGCATGCGCTGATCGAACAGCGGCTGGGGCCCATCGACATTCTGGTCAACAACGCCGGCATTTTGTCCAACAACAAGATCGAAGCCACCAGCGCGAGCGAGTGGCGGCGTGTGATGGGCGCCAACCTTGACGGTGCCATGTTCTGGGCGCAAGCCGTGGTGCCGGGCATGAAAGTGCGTCGATGGGGTCGCATCATCAACACCAGCTCGCTCGCGGCCAAAACCGGTGGCCTGACCGCCGGCACCGCGTATTCGGTGAGCAAGGGTGCGATGAGCGCGCTCACCTTTTCGCTGGCGCGTGAACTCGCAGCGTTTGGCGTCACGGCCAACGGCATCGCACCCGCTTATGTAAAAACACCCATGATCACCGAGCAGCTGAGCGAAGCGCAGCGCCAGGAGCTGTTGAAGCAGATCCCGGTCGGGCGCTTCTGCGAGCCCGAAGAGTTTGCCCACACGGTGCGCTTTTTGGCGTCGCCGCTGTCGGGTTTTATCACCGGCGAGATCCTCGATCTCAACGGTGGTTTGTTGATGGATTGACGCCATGACCGTAGACATTCCCGTGGACTTCATCCAGAGCCTGCACGGCCTGTTCGACCTGCGCGGCCGTGTGGCCTACGTGCCCGGCGGCTACGGCGGCATCGGCGAGGCGGTGGCCTGGGGCCTGGCCCTGGCCGGCGCGCGGGTGGCCGTCTCCGGCCGCAGCTTTGACAAAGCCGATGCGCTCGCGGCACGCTTGCGCGCCAACGGGCTCGACGCCATCGGCCTGGCCATGGATGCGCACTCGGTGGCCGACATCCGCGCCTCGGTCGACGCGGTGGCTGAGCGTTTTGGCGCGCTCGACCTGCTCATCAACTGCGTGGGCATCCAGCGCGAAGAAAAACTCGCCGACGTGACCGAAGAAGCCTTCGACGAAGTGGTGCAGGTCAACCTCAAGGCCGCGATGTTCCTCGCGCAGGCGGTGGCCACGCACCAGATCGCGGCCATCGCCGCCGGCCGTGTGCCCGGCCGCCAGGTGCACATGCTGTCGGTGCGCGCACAACTCGGCTTGCGCAAACGTGGCTACTCAGCGTATTGCGCCACCAAGGGCGCGCTGGTGATGCTGGTGAAACAGCACGCGATGGAACTGGCCGAACACGGCATCACCGTCAACGGCGTGGCACCCACCGTGGTGCGCAGCGAGATGGCGCGCCACTGGCTCGACAACCCCGAGACCTACAAACAAGTCACCGACCGCATCCCGCTCGGGCGTGTGGG
>JBKJJF010000119.1:0-8846 GCA_046598195.1 Rhizobacter sp.
GCCATGCAAGTTTTCCGTGGGATACATCACCCCGACATCGCCAGCGCCTGTGCCCTCACCATCGGCAACTTCGATGGCGTGCACCGCGGCCACCAGGCCATGCTCGCGCTGCTGCGCTCCGAGGCGCAGCACCGCGGCTTGCCGTCGTGCGTGATGACCTTCGAGCCGCATCCGCGTGATTACTTTTCGCGCCTGGCCGGCAAGCCCGAGCTGGCGCCTGCGCGCATCGCCACCCTGCGCGACAAGCTGAGCGAGCTGGAGCGCTGCGGCATTGACCAGGTGGTGGTGCTGCGCTTTGACAAGCCGCTGGCCACCCAGTCGCCCGAGGCCTTCATTCAAGACGTGCTGGTGCACGGCCTGGGCACACGTTATGTGCTGGTGGGCGACGATTTTCGCTTCGGGGCCAAACGTGCCGGCGACTACGCCATGCTCGACGCCGCGGGCGCCACCCACGGCTTTGACGTGGCGCGCATGAACAGCTACGAGGTGCACGGCCTGCGTGTGTCGAGCTCGGCCGTGCGTGAGGCGCTGACCGCGGGCAACATGGCCCAGGTGGCGGCGCTGCTGGGCCGGCCTTACAGCATCAGCGGCCATGTGGTGCATGGCAAGAAGCTCGGGCGTGACCTCGGGTTTCGCACGCTGAACCTGCGCTTTGCCCATGCCCGCTCGGCCGCGATGGGCATTTTTGTGGTGCGTGTGCACGGCCTGGTCGACGAGCCGATCGGCGGCGTGGCCAGCCTGGGCGTGCGGCCCACCGTCGACGACAGTGGCCGTGTGCTGCTGGAGACCTATTGCCTCGACTGGCCCGCCCACCTGGGCACCGAGGGGGGCTACGGTAAAGTCTTGCGCGTGGAACTGCTGCACAAACTGCGTGACGAAGCCCGCTACGACGGGCTCGATGCCTTGATGACTGCCATCCGTCAAGACGTTGTGAATGCGCAGGCGTTTTTGGCCGCACACGCTGCTCTTGGCCGCCAGACCACGCGCGACCGAATTTAAAGCTCGCCCAGACCCCTCTTTGACGAGCTTCCGGCCCACCCGGCCGGCCCCCACTTCTTCAGGCGCGCCTTTGTGGCGTGCCGAGCGACACCAAAGCGCCGCCATGACCGACAAAACCACTGCCTCCACCACCGACTACCGGGCCACCCTCAACCTGCCCGACACCCCCTTCCCGATGCGCGGCGACCTGCCCAAGCGCGAGCCCGGTTGGGTGAAGGAGTGGGCCGACAACGGCATCTACAAACGCCTGCGTGAGGCCCGCCACGGCGCGCCGCGCTTTGTGCTGCACGACGGCCCGCCTTACGCCAATGGCCAGCTGCATGTGGGCCACGCCGCCAACAAGATCTTGAAAGACATGATCGTCAAGGCACGCCAGCTCAAGGGCATGGACGCGCGCTACACCCCCGGTTGGGACTGCCACGGCCTGCCGATCGAGAACCAGATCGAGAAGACCTTCGGTCGCAACCTGAGCCGCGCCGACGTGCAGGCCAAGAGCCGTGCTTACGCCACCGAGCAGATCGCGCAGCAAATGGCCGACTTCAAGCGTGTGGGCGTGCTGGGCGACTGGGAGCACCCGTACCGCACCATGGATTTTGGCAACGAGGCCAACGAGATCCGTGCGCTGAAGAAGATCATCGAGCGCGGTTATGTGTACCGCGGCTTGAAGCCGGTGTATTGGTGCTTCGACTGTCACTCGTCACTGGCCGAGTTCGAGATCGAATACGCCGACAAGAAGTCGCAGACGGTCGACGTGGCGTTTCTTGCTGCCGAGCCTGACAAGCTGGCCGCGGCCTTTGGCCTGCCGTCGCTCGCCAAAGACGCGTTTGTGGTGATCTGGACCACCACCGCCTGGACCATTCCCGCCAACCAGGCGCTCAACGTCGGCCCGGCGATCGAGTACGCGCTGGTCGACACCGAGCGTGGCCTGCTGGTGCTGGCCAGTGCGCTGGTCGAGAAGTGCCTGGCGCGTTATGGCTTCGAAGGCCAGGTGATCGCCACCACGCAGGGCGCCAAGCTCGAAGGCCTGAACTTCCGCCACCCGCTGGCCCACGTTGACCCCGGCTACGACCGCCTCTCGCCGGTGTACACGGCCGAGTACGCGACGGCTGATGACGGTACTGGCATCGTGCACTCGGCGCCGGCGTATGGCGTCGAAGACTTCAACTCGTGCCGCGCGCACGGCCTGGCCGTTGAAGACATCTTGAACCCGGTGCAAGGCAACGGCCAGTACGAAGCCACGCTGCCGCTTTTCGGTGGCCAGAACATCTGGAAAGCTGCGCCGTTGGTGGCTGATGCGCTGCGCGATGCGGGGCGTTTGTTTGCCACGTCGACGCTGCTGCACAGCTACCCACATTGCTGGCGCCACAAAACGCCGGTGATCTACCGCGCTGCGGCGCAGTGGTTCATCCGCATGGACGAAGCGGTTGGCTCATCGGTGGGCGTGTTTGCCACCGAAAAACCCGCCAAGACGCTGCGCCAGACCGCGCTCGACGCGATCGAAGAAACCAGTTTTTACCCGGAAAACGGCAAGGCGCGATTGCACGACATGATCGCCAACCGGCCCGACTGGTGCATCAGCCGCCAGCGCAACTGGGGCGTGCCGCTACCGTTCTTTTTGCACAAGGAAACCGGCGAGCTGCACCCCGACACCATGGCGCTGATCGACCGCGCAGCGAGCGTGGTGGAGCAGGGCGGTGTGGAGGCGTGGTCAAAACTCACCGTTGAAGAGGTGCTGGGCGCCGAGGCATCGGAGTACACCAAGAGCAACGACATCCTCGACGTGTGGTTCGACTCGGGCTCCACCTTCTTCCACGTGCTGCGCCACAGCCACCCGGGCACCACCAGCGACAGCGGCCCCGAGGCCGACCTCTACCTTGAAGGCCACGACCAGCACCGCGGCTGGTTCCACTCGTCGCTGCTGATCGCTTGTGCGATGGAAGGCCATGCGCCGTATCGCGGCCTGCTGACCCATGGTTTTACGGTCGACGGCCAAGGCAAGAAGATGAGCAAGAGCCTGGGCAACTACATGCCGCTGGGCGAGTCGGCTGAGAAATTTGGTGGTGAGATCTTGCGCCTGTGGTGCGCGGCCACCGACTATTCGAGCGACCTGGCCATCGACAAGAAGATCCTGGAGCGTGTGGTCGACTCCTACCGACGCATCCGCAACACGCTGCGATTTTTGCTGGCGAACACCAGCGACTTTGATGCCGCCAAAGATGCAGTGCCACTGAGCGAGATGCTGGAGATCGACCGCTATGCGCTGGCGCGTGCGGCGGCGTTCCAGGCCGAGGTGCTGGCGCATTACGAGGTTTACGAGTTCCACCCGGTGGTGGCCAAACTGCAGGTGTATTGCAGCGAAGACCTGGGCGCGTTCTACCTCGACATTCTTAAGGATCGGCTGTACACCACGGCGCCGAAATCGCTCGCCCGGCGCAGCGCGCAGACGGCGCTGTGGCACATCACGCACGCGATGTTGCGCTGGATGGCGCCGTTTTTGAGCTTCACGGCGGAAGAGGCGTGGAAGTTCGTGGCACCGGGATCGCCTTCGGTCTTCACCGAGGTGTACAGCGATACCACGACCTGGGGTGACGCGGATTTGCTGGCCAAGTGGGCGCGCATCCGCGAGATCCGCGACGTTGCCAACAAGCAGATCGAAGCCCTGCGTGCCGATGGCAAGGTGGGCTCGTCATTGCAGGCCACGCTGAGCATTACGGCCAATGCGGCAGACCATGCACTGCTCGCAACGCTGGGCGACGATCTGAAGTTTGTCACCATCACTTCGCTGGCGCGTTTGCTGGCCGGCGAGGAACTAGCGGTCAGCGTGGCGCCTTCGACGGCGCAGAAATGCGACCGCTGCTGGCACTACCGCGACGACGTCGGCGTCGATGCGGCCCACCCCACGATCTGCGGCCGTTGCACCAGCAACCTCTTCGGCCCCGGCGAACCCCGAAAGGCAGCCTGAACATGGCAATCTCGAAATCCGGCAGCACCCTCTGGCCCTGGCTGGGCGTGGCACTGATCGTCATCGTGCTCGACCAGCTCACTAAGACGCTGATCCTCCAGTACTTCCAGTACGGCGACAGCCGCTACGTCAGCTCGTTCTTCAACATCGTGCGAGCGCACAACACCGGCGCGGCGTTTTCGTTCCTGGCGAGTGAGTCAGGCTGGCAGCGCTGGTTCTTCATCGGCCTGGGTTTTGCAGCCGCCATCTTCATCGTCTGGATGTTGCGCAGCCACGGCGGGCAGAAGATGTTTGCCTGGGCTTTGTCGCTGATCCTGGGCGGTGCGCTGGGCAACGTGATCGACCGCATGCTGCACGGCTACGTGGTCGACTTCCTTCAGGTGCACTGGGGCGCGAAGTACTACTTCCCTGCCTTCAACGTGGCCGACAGCGCGATCACCGTGGGTGCCGCGCTGTTGATCCTCGACGAACTCTTGAGAGTTCGTCGAGGTAAATGAGAGCGGTGAACGGCGAAGGCGGGCCGAGCGCCGGGCCGCTCTTAAGCCGGCCCGCTATTCCCTCGGGGGGGAGCGGCCACGTACCCGCGGCCGAGGGGCTGTCATCCTTCAGCCGAAGTGGCACACGTAGTGCAGCGTCTGCGTCACCTCAATGTCGAACGACGACTTGCCCGGCACCTTGAACGATTGCCCTGCGCTGTAGGGCAGCCAGTTGTCGCTGCCGGCAAACTTGACGCGGCACACACCTTCCACCAGCTCCATCACCTCGGGCTCGCCGGTGTTGAAGCGCAGTGACGAGGGCAAGATCACCCCCACGCTCTTCTTGCTGCCATCGGCCAGCTCGATGCTGTGCGAGACACATTTGCCATCGAAGTAGACGTTGGCGCGGGTGTTGACGGTGGCGTTGATCTTGTCGGTCATGGCGGGATTCGGGTCGTGTTGAAGGCTCAGGGCGCAAAGTGTAAGTGCACCTAAAATCGGCGGCTCCCCCGAACGCTCTTCAACGCCGATCTTCAACGTTTCCCACCCCATGGCCACCATCCTCCAGAACCTGCCCCTCGGGCAGAAAGTCGGCATCGCGTTCTCAGGCGGGCTCGACACCAGCGCTGCCTTGCACTGGATGAAGCTCAAAGGCGCGCAGCCCTACGCCTACACCGCCAACCTCGGCCAGCCCGACGAGCCCGACTACGACGAGATCCCGCGCAAGGCCATGCTCTACGGGGCCGAACGCGCCCGCCTGGTCGATTGCCGCTCCCAGCTTGCCGCCGAGGGCATCGCCGCGCTGCAAAGTGGCGCCTTCCACATCACGACCGCCGGGGTCACCTACTTCAACACCACACCGCTCGGCCGCGCCGTCACCGGCACCATGCTGGTCACGGCGATGAAAGAAGACGACGTCAACATCTGGGGTGACGGCAGCACCTTCAAAGGCAACGACATCGAGCGCTTCTACCGCTACGGCCTGCTCGCCAACCCGAAGCTGTTGATCTACAAGCCGTGGTTGGATCAGGCCTTCATCGACGAGCTCGGTGGCCGCGCCGAGATGTCGGCCTTCATGACCCAGCATGGTTTTGCCTACAAGATGTCGGCCGAGAAGGCCTACTCGACCGATTCCAACATGCTCGGTGCGACGCACGAGGCCAAAGACCTGGAGCACCTGAACAGCGGCATCAAGATCGTGCAGCCCATCATGGGCGTGGCCTCGTGGCGCGAAGACGTGGTGGTGAAAGCCGAAGAGGTCAGCGTGCGCTTCAACGAAGGTGTGCCGGTGGCGATCAACGGCGTTGAATACGCGAGCCTGGTCGACCTCATCATGGAAGTGAACCGCATTGGCGGGCGCCACGGCCTGGGCATGAGCGACCAGATCGAAAACCGCATCATCGAGGCCAAGAGCCGCGGCATCTACGAAGCCCCGGGCATGGCGCTGCTCTTCATCGCCTACGAACGGCTGGTGACCGGCATCCACAACGAAGACACCATCGAGCAGTACCGCGACCACGGCCGCCGCCTGGGCCGGCTGCTGTATCAAGGCCGTTGGTTCGACCCGCAGGCGATCATGTTGCGCGAAACGGCGCAGCGCTGGGTGGCACGGGCCGTTACCGGCGAGGTCACCATCGAGCTGCGCCGCGGCAACGACTACTCGATCCTCAACACGGTCTCGCGCAACCTCACCTACAAGCCCGAGCGCCTGACGATGGAAAAGGGCGAGTCGATGTTCTCGCCGCAAGACCGCATCGGCCAGCTCACGATGCGCAACCTCGACATCAGCGACACGCGCGAAAAACTCGGCATCTATGCCGCTGCGGGGCTGCTGACCGGTGACGCCTCGACCGAAATGCTTCGGCTCGACGAGAAGAAAAAGGGCTGAGCGCGGCGGATCAACCGGCGCGCAGGCGCATCAGCGTTGACTGCAGCAGCCGCGCGTCGGCGCTGGCACGGTGGCGCTGGCCGACCATGCTGTGGCTCATCAGCAAGCGGGTGGCATGCCAGTCTCGCGCCTCGCTCTCGCTGAGCAGGCTGCGCAGGCTGTCCAGCTTGAAGCTGGGCGCCATCTCGGCCTCTTCGTACAGGGCGGCGAGCCACGGGTAGTCGTGCGCCCAGCCGTCGCTGAATACAGTGCGCCCGTGCAAGCCGTCGTTGAGCAGCTGGGCCACCTCGCGCACGCTGCGGCCGTGTTGCGCCAGCATGTCGCGCCGAATGTGATGGATCTTTTCGGCCGCCGGGTCCCAGTGGGTCCAGTGCGGCGCGGGGCGGATCAGGCAGCACAAGCTGCTGCCATCGGGTAGCACGTAACCCACTTCGATGGGGTAGCTGCTGCGCCCGAACCCTGACGCTTCGATGTCGAGAAAGGCGGGAGCTTCCGCTTGTCGAGTCGCGTGGGTGACAACCATGTCGCAGCATAAGCACGAAGCGTGCTGAGGCGCCGCCCTGAACCGAGGGCGGCTAGGGTTTTCCGAGGCGAATGGGGGCCTCAAGCACTGCCATGCTTCGGTTGTTGCGCTCTGCGCTGTCTTCTTTGCCCAAGGAGTTCCCGTGACCCAAGCCACCCCCCGTCCGCACGAGCGCATCTGGCCGCAGCGTTTGCCGCGCAAGCTGAGCGTGCCGGCCACCTCGCTGAGCTTCAACCTTGAGGTCACGGCCAGGCGCTTCCCCGACAAGGCGGCGACCATCTTCCTCGGCCGCGAGATGAGCTTCAGCGAGTTGCAAGCCAGCGCCGAAAGCGTGGCCGGTTGGCTGCACAGCGTGGGGGTGAAAGCGGGTGACCGTGTGGCGCTGTACATGCAGAACTGTCCGCAGTTCCTGGTGGGCTTCTACGGCATCTTGCGCGCCAACGCGGTGGTGGTGCCGGTGAACCCGATGAACAAGGCCGAGGAGTTCGCGCACTACATCACCGACCCCGGGGCCTTGGTGGCGATCTGCAGCGCCGATCTGGCGGCCGTGGTTGAAGCGGCCAACACCGCCGTGCCCGTGGCCCAGCGGTTGACGCATGTGCTGGCGACCCGGTATTCAGATGCCATGAACGATGCGAACCGCATCGACCCGGCTGACGCACCGGCTGCACCGCTCGACGCCTGGTTGCGCAGCGACCCGGTGTTGCCCGAGAAGGGCCAGGGCAGTGCCACCTACCTGCGCTGGAACGACGTGTTGTCGCAAAAGCTCGTGCCCGGCCCGCACACGGCCCAGCCCGATGACCTGGCCGTGCTGCCCTACACCTCGGGCACCACCGGCAACCCCAAGGGCTGCATGCACACGCACCGCACGCTGATGCACCAGACCTGCGGCATCCAGTGGGGCCACGGCGGGCCCGAGGCGATCGGTCTGGGCGTGGTGCCCATGTTCCACATCACCGGCATGGTGGGCATGTCGGCCGCGGTGTTTGCCGGCTCCACCGTGATCACCATGCCGCGTTGGGACCGTGAGCTCGTGGGCCGCACCATCTCGCGCTACAAGGTGTCGCACTGGACGTGCATCCCCACCATGGTGATCGACCTCTTCGGCAGCCCCAACTACAAGAGCTTCGACCTCTCCAGTTTGCGTTTCATGAACGGCGGTGGCGCGGCCATGCCGGCGGCGGTGGCTGAGCGGCTGGAGAAGGAGTTTGGCATCGTCTTCGCCGAAGGCTACGGTCTCACCGAGACGGCCGCTGCGACCCACGCTAACCCGCCCGAGCGGGCCAAACCGCAGTGCCTGGGCATCCCGATCTTTGGCGTTGACTCGCGCGTGGTCGACCCGACCACATTGCAGGAGCTGCCGCCTGGCGAGGTGGGCGAAATCATCAGCCACGGCCCGCAGGTTTTCAAAGGCTACTGGCGCCAGCCCGATGCCACCGCGGCGGTGTTTGTCGAGTTTGAAGGCAAGACCTTCTTCCGCACTGGCGACCTGGGGCGCATGGATGAAGAGGGTTACTTTTTCCTGACCGACCGCTTGAAACGAATGATCAACGCCAGCGGCTTCAAGGTGTGGCCGGCCGAGGTGGAGATGCTCTTGTACAAACACCCCGCGGTGCAAGAGGCCTGCATCATCGCGGCGCGTGACGCCTACCGCGGCGAGACCGTCAAGGCCGTGGTGGTGCTGCGCGCCGAAGCCAAGGGCAAAACCACCGAGCAAGACATCACCGACTGGGCCCGCGAGCACATGGCGGTCTACAAGGTGCCGAAGATCGTGCAGTTTGCCGACAGCCTGCCCAAGTCGGGTTCGGGCAAGGTGATGTGGAGGTTGCTGCAGGATCAAGAGCCGAAATGAGGTGAGCGGTGGAGTGCTGGGGGTCAAACGCAAGACCTGAGTGCGCCGGGAGACCGGCAAGGAGCAAAGGGTGAGAGTCCCTCACGATAAAGACAGGGCGAGTCATATCGTCCCCGAGTCATGCGCTGTGTGCCGCGAGGTGCAGG
>JBKJJF010000257.1:0-4341 GCA_046598195.1 Rhizobacter sp.
TTCGAGCACCTCGCGGTTGACGATGTAGGGCGTGTAGCACTCGGTGTAGCCATGCGCCTGGGTCTGCGTGTCGAGCATGAACTGCGCGAGCGCGCGGTGCAACCTGGCCACCGGGCCGCGCAAGAAGCTGAAGCGCGAGCCCGAGAGCTTGGCGCCGGTGTCGAAGTCGAGGCCCAGCGGGGCACCCAGGTCGACGTGGTCTTTGACGGGGAAATCGAACACACGCGGGCCCTTTTCGTCAGGACTCCAGCGGTGCAGCTCGACATTCGCGTTCTCGTCGGCCCCCACCGGCACGCTCGCGTGTGGCAGGTTGGGCACGCTCATCAGCATGGTCGACAGCTCGGCCTGGATGGCGTCCAGCCGCTCGGCCGAAGCCTTGAGCTCGTCGGCCAAGCCGCCCACCTCGGCCATCACGGCGGCGGTGTCTTCGCCCTTGGCCTTGAGCTGGCCAATCTGCTTGGACAAGCTGTTGCGCTTGGCTTGCAGCTCCTCGGTGCGCGTTTGCAGGGTCTTGCGCTCGGATTCCAGAGACTGGAAGCGCGCAACGTCGAGAAAGAGCTGAGGTGTTTTGCGCTTTTCCAGTGCGGCGATAACGCTCGCCAGATCTTTGCGCAACAGGGTGATATCAAGCATGGGGTGAGCACCGCGGCGAGACGCCGCATGAGAGAAAAATCGCGAGGAGCTGTGATTGTAGGAGCGCGGCGCTCAGCGGCGTGGGTCAGCGGCGTGGGTGTCGGCGTGGGTGTCGGCGGTGGCGCCAGCCCCGCACCGCGTGCCAGCCGAAAGGCAAGATCAACAGCAAGCCCAGCAGCAAGTGGCCGATGCCGGCCGCGTTGGCCCAGGCCTCGTCGCCCAGGTAGTACACGCCAATGGCGGTGAGCATCAGCAGGCAGGCGCTGCCCGCCGTCACAACACCGCTGATGCGCTGTTGGCGGCGGCGCCAGCCGGAGCGCATGTGCACGGCCCACAACGAGCCCATGAAGAGCATCAGCACAAAGGCCGCGCTGGCATGGCCCGCAGCCATCGCCAGCCGCGGGCCGGCGCCGAGCCGCCAAGCGAGCTGCCACTCGGCACGCAGCGCCAGCGTGGTGGGCGCCAGCAGGCAGCCGCTGAGGTAGACGGCGAGGCTGACGGTGATGAGCGCAGCCCGAAACCAGCTCGGGTAGCCTTTCATGCCGCCTGCATCGCGGCGGCACCACCACCGACCCAATGGCCGCCCAAGCGCGCGATGCGTGCGGCGCGCTCTTCGGGCGCCGCAGCGGCCGCCACCTTGGTGAGGGCGTCGGCACGCCAGGCGCTCTGGGCCATCACGCTGAAGACCTGAGCTTCGCCGGCCGCGGCGCCGATGATGCAACCCGGGAACAAGGCGCTGGCCAAGCCTGTTTGCGAGCTGGCCAACGCGGCGGCTCGCACGCGCCCCAGTGGCGTCAAGCCGCCGTGGGCTTCGCGCCGGTGCAGCGGCAGCTCGGCATCACCGAACACCCGCAAGTCGCCGCCCGCATTGACCCAGCCCGAGCGCACACCGGCCTGCCGCATCGCCCGCACGGCGAGGTCGACCGCGTAACCCTTGGCGATGCCGTCGAGCGTGATGCGCACCGGCCGGCGCAGGCGCGCGGTGGTGTGTGTCAGTTGCAGATCGTCGGCCACGCCCACCTCGATTGCCGGCCCCGGCCCGTGCTCAGGCAGCAGGCCACGCCGCACCAGCTCGCCGCCGACGGTGCAGTTGAAAAGCCCGCCGCTTGCCACCGTCATCGCCCGCGCCAGGCGCAACACGCGCAGGCTCCTGCGGCTCAAGGCCAGCTCCACGCCGGGCTGACGGTTCAACTGCGAGAGCTCGCTGTCGGGCTGGTGAAAGCTCCAGCGTGCGTGCGAGTCGTGCAGGCTTGCAAAGGCGGCCTCGATGGCAGCCTCGGCCGCCGGCCCCGCATGCGCCGCCACCTCGACGTAGGTGCCGAGCACCGGCCGCATGCGGCGCAGCTCAGGCATGGTTCGCGAGGTAGAGCCTGTGGATGACGAGCATGCGTTTCACGCCGTCCATCACGTTGCGGCACGAGAGTGTGGCGCCTGTGATGTTGGGCACGTCTTCATCGAGCTTAAAACGATCGGCCAGCGTCTTGCCGACCAGCGTCTTGCGCCACGAAGGCTCGCGAACCTGGCCGCCATGGGTTTCGCGGTAGCTCAGGATCTCTACGCCCAACACCTTGCCCGCAGGTGAAATGGCGGTGGCGTAGGTGATGAACTCGTGCTTTCCGACCACCTCGTCAATGAGGAACCAGCCTTGCAGCTGGCCGGCTTTTTCGGCACGCCAGGCCTTTTGCGTCTCGGTGCGCTGGCGCACGCCGGCCGCTTGTTTGATGCGGTCACGCTGCTCGTCGTTGAAGCTCAAGCCCTGCTCGACGAACTCGCTCACGCCGGGCAGCAAGAGCGTTTGCGCTTGCTGCACCGTCAGGTAGTCGACCGCGTGAGCAGGCGAAGCCACCACGGCCATCGGCAGCAGAAAAGCCGCCCAGTCGCGCGCTGATGTGCTCATGGCAATGCCTCAGAAGTTGTAGCCGACTTTCAGACGCAGCTCGTTGTGCGTCTTCTCGATCAGATGCAGGCCGGAAGGCTGGCCGTCGTAGCCTTCGCCACCGCCCTTGAGCTGGCGAAAGAAGGTGAGCGTGCCCCACCACTTCTGGCTGGCGTAGTGCAGCGTGGGGCCCGCAAACAGCGACCAGCGCTCCTTGCCCACGCCGGTTTCATACTCGCTCTGGTGAACCATCTCGACCCCGGCAAACCAGCCCGGCGCAAAACGATAGCTCAGCCCCGCGCCAAAGGAGGGCTCGACTTCCATCTCGGGCTCAAGCGGCCAGTCGAAGCCGGCCGGCAGGTTGTCGATCGGCGCGCGCTTGGCCCAAGTGGCTTCCAGCGCAGCGTTGCCCACCGCGATCAGCTGGCCTTCGAGAAAATACTTTTGCACTTGCAGACCGAACTCGGCGCTGTACTGTTTTTTCTTCTGCCCGGAATGCCGGTCGATCCAGCTGTGGCTGAAGGCCGCGGTGCCCGACAGGCCGATGTCGTCTTTGGCCGGGCTCAAGAAGTTGTACTTGCCAGACAGCTCCAGACCCGAGGCGCGCAGGCCAAACTTTTTGTCACCCGGCAGGTAGCCGTCGATCACCAAGCCGCTGGTGTTGAGCGACATGGCTTTGAATTCGCCCGACACGGTGAAACGATCGGTGTAGCCGTATTCGATCTCGGTGGTGGAGTCGGTTGCGCGGTAGTGGCCCTGGCCCTTGTCCCAGCGCTGGGTGAAAAATTGGTACAGCTCGCTTGCGCCCTTGGGCAGCGTCTCGGCGCCCTTCACGTAGCCGAAGAGGTTTTCGTCGGCATGGGCCGGCAGCGTGAAGGCCAGCGCCACGGTGCCGAGCAGGCACGTGCGTTGCAAAAAGGTCATGGGGCGGTTCTTTCGGATGGGAAGCGAAGCCGCGAATGTTAACGCGAATCGCTCTCATTCAAAACTTCACCCCAAGCGGCCTCCCGGCCGGGCATCGACCGCTACTTCAGGCCCTTGGGCAGCGGGAAATGAACCGTCTCTTCGACCCCCGGCAAGGTGCGCACTGACACCGCGCCCAGCGCCTTGAGCTGGGTGATGACTTGCTGCACCAGGATGTCGGGTGCCGAGGCACCCGCGGTGAGGCCGACGCGGCGCTTGCCTTCAAACCACTCGGGCTTGAGGTCTTCGGGCTGGTCGACCATGTGGGCCTGCGCGCCCAGGCGTTCGCCCAGCTCGCGCAGGCGGTTGCTGTTCGAGCTGGTGGGGCTGCCCACTACGATCAGCACATCAACTTGCGGCGCCAGCACCTTGACGGCGTCTTGCCGGTTTTGTGTGGCGTAGCAAATGTCTTGTTGCTTGGGTTCGCGCACGCTCGGAAAGCGCAGCTTCACCGCGGCCAAGATTTCAGCGGCGTCGTCGACCGAGAGTGTGGTCTGCGTCACCACCGCCAGTTTGTCGGTTTGCGCCACCTGTACACGCGCCACATCGGCCACGTCTTCCACCAGGTAGATGCCTTCGGTCAGCTGGCCCATCGTGCCTTCGACCTCGGGGTGGCCCTTGTGACCGATCATGATGAAGTCGTAGCCCTCTTTGTGCAGCTTGGCCACCTCGACGTGCACCTTGGTCACCAGCGGGCAGGTGGCGTCGAAGACCGAGAAACCGCGTTCTGCCGCCTCGCGCCGCACCGCCTGGCTCACGCCATGCGCACTGAAGATCAGCGTGGCGCCGGGCGGCACGTCGGCCAGGTCTTCGATGAAGATCGCGCCCTTGGCCTTCAGGTCGTTGACCACGTAGGTGTTGTGCACGAT
>JBKJJF010000263.1:0-2578 GCA_046598195.1 Rhizobacter sp.
TGAACGCCAAAGCCGGCCTGATCTGGCAATGGGGCGCACTCGACTTCGCGGGCGGCACCGTGGTGCACATCAACGCCGCTGTGGCCGGCCTGGTCGGCGCCTACATGATTGGCAAGCGTGTGGGTTACGGCAAAGAGGCTTTCACGCCGCACTCGCTGACGCTCACGATGGTCGGTGCGGCCATGCTGTGGGTGGGCTGGTTCGGCTTCAACGCCGGCTCGGCGCTCGAAGCCAGCAACAGCGCCGTGCTCGCCTTCATGAACACCTTCACCGCCACTTCGGCTGCGGTGTTGGCCTGGTGCATCGGTGAAGCGCTGATGAAGGGCAAGGCCTCCATGCTGGGCGCTGCGTCTGGCGCGGTGGCAGGCCTGGTGGCGATCACCCCGGCCGCCGGTAACGTGGGCCTGATGGGCGCCATCGTGATCGGTTTCGTGGCCGGCTTCGCCTGCCTGTGGGGTGTCAACGGCCTGAAGAAGATGCTGGGTGCCGATGACTCGCTCGACGTGTTCGGTGTGCACGGTGTCGGCGGCATCGTTGGTGCCCTGCTCACCGGCGTGTTCAACACCCAGGTGTTGGGTGGCCCCGGCCTGGTGACCGACTGGGTCACCGCCACGGTCGGCTCCAACCCGATCGGCACGCAGGTGTGGATCCAACTGAAGGCTGTGCTGCTGACCATCGTGTGGTCGGGTGTGGTCTCGGTGGTTGCCTTCAAGATCGTTGACCTGGTGATTGGTCTGCGGGTGCCGGAAGAAGAAGAACGCGAAGGCCTGGACATCACGTCGCACGGCGAAACCGCTTACCACCAGTAAGCACGCGCTCTTAGCCAAACAAAAAGGCCACCGCAAGGTGGCCTTTTTCTTGGGCGGGTGGTTTGTCACAGAGGTCTCCGGCAGAGCGGCTTGCGATCGGCACGATCAGCCCCAACTGCCTAAAATTCCTTTTCCTCAGCCGTTCCCCGGGCCCCGCACATGGTTCCTCACCTCATCACCGCACTCACCGGCCCGATCAACGAACTGGAGCAGCGCATTCTGGAGTCGTTGCCCGCCATCGAACGCTGGTTCCGGCTCGAATGGATGGAGCACACGCCGCCGTTCTACACCTCGGTCGACCTGCGCAACGCCGGCTTCAAGCTGGCACCGGTCGACACCAACCTGTTCCCCGGCGGCTTCAACAACCTCACGCCCGAGATGCTGCCGCTGGCGGTGCAGGCGGCGATGGCCGCCATCGAGAAAATCTGCCCCGAGGCCAAGAACCTGCTGCTGATCCCCGAGAAGCACACACGCAACACCTTCTACCTGGCCAACGTGGTGCGACTGAAGCAGATTTTTCACCAGGCCGGGCTCAACGTGCGCCTGGGCACGCTCGACGAAACCATCAAAACACCCACGCTGATCGAGCTGCCCGACGGCTCGTCGCTCACCGTCGAGCCACTCGTGCGCACACGCGGCCGCTTGGGGCTGAAAGACTTCGACCCCTGCACGATTTTGTTGAACAACGACCTGTCGGCCGGCCTGCCCAAGGTGCTGGAAGGCTTGCACGAGCAGTACCTGCTGCCGCCGCTGCATGCCGGCTGGGCCGTGCGGCGCAAGACCAACCACTTCCAGGCCTATGAAGAAGTGGCCAAGAAGTTCGCCAAGCTGCTGGGCATGGACCCGTGGCTCATCAACCCGATGTTCGCCAAGTGTGGCGAGGTCAACTTCAGCGAGGGCACTGGCTCTGAGTGCCTGATGAGCAACGCCGAGGCGCTGCTGGGCAAGGTGCGGCGCAAGTACAAGGAATACGGCATCCAGGAAAAACCCTTCATCATCGTCAAGGCCCACGCCGGCCCCTACGGCATGGGCAGCATGACGGTGCGCGACCCGAAGGAGCTGGCCGACCTGAACCGCAAGTCGCGCAACAAGATGGGCACGATCAAGGACGGCCAGGAGGTCACCGAGGTGATCTTGCAAGAAGGTGTGCCGACCTACGAACGTGTGCACGACGCCGTGGCCGAGCCGGTGGTCTACATGATCGACCGCTACGTCGTGGGGGGCTTTTACCGCGTCAACGCCGAGCGTGGCATCGACGAAAACCTCAACGCGCCGGGGGCCAGCTTCGTGCCACTGGCCTTTGCCGAGTCGAGCCAGTTGCCCAAGCCCGGGGTGAAGCCGGGGGCGAGCGCACCGAACCGGTTTTACATGTATGGCGTGATTGCGCGGCTGGCGATGCTGGCGGCGAGCTATGAACTCGAAGCGACCGACCCCGACGCCGAGGTGTACGAATAACGCCCCCAGTCGCTTCGCTCCCGGTCGTCGCCGCACTGCAACATGACTACGAAGCCGTCGTGCACCCGGCGCACAATAGCCGCTCTTTGTAATTGAGCCAGCCCGCTAGCGCAGGCTTGGCCGACTGTGTGAACCCTCAGCGTCCCAGCTCCAACCTCGCGGCCCTCACGTTGGCGGCCATCGGTGTCGTCTACGGTGACATCGGCACCAGCCCCCTTTACGCCCTCAAGGAAGTTTTTGCGCACGGCCACGTGCCGCTGACGCCGGAGAACATCTACGGCGTGCTGTCGATGGTGTTCTGGACGCTCACCGTC
>JBKJJF010000264.1:0-20144 GCA_046598195.1 Rhizobacter sp.
GTGTTCTCGACCCGCATCGCCTACGTCACCCGCTCGGGCAAACGTTACGCGCTGCGGGTCGACTTTGCCGACGGCCTCGGTGGCGAGTCGGTGCTCAACAGCAACGACCCCATCATCTCGCCTGCCTGGTCGCCCAGTGGTCAGGAGCTGGCCTATGTGTCGTTCGAAGACCAGAAGGCCATCGTGTTTGCGCAAGATGTGTCCACCGGTCAGCGCCGCAAGATTGCGGCCTTTCGTGGCTCCAACAGCGCACCTTCGTGGTCGCCCGATGGCAACTCGCTGGTGGTCACGCTCAGCCGCGATGGGTACTCGCAGCTCTACATCGTGGGCCGCAATGGCGAGAACCCTCGGCGCATCACCACCAGCCAGTCGATCGACACCGAAGCCACCTACTCGCCGGACGGCAAGCTCATCTACTTCGTGAGCGACCGCAGCGGTGGCCCGCAGATCTACAAGGTGCCGGTGGCCGGTGGCACGCCTGAGCGCGTGAGCTTTACCGGTGGCTACAACATCAGCCCGGCGCTCAGCCCCGATGGCCGATACCTGGCCTACATTTCCCGCCAGAACGGCGCCTTCAAGCTCTATGTGGGCGAGCTGGGCAAACCCGGCGCGCCGCAGGCCATCACCGACAGCTCAGACGACGAAAGCCCCAGCTTCGCGCCCAACGGCAAGTTGATCATCTACGCGACCCGCGCCAATGGCCGGGACACCTTGATGACCACCACGCTCGACGGCAAGATCAAGGCCAAGCTGGAGTCCCGTTTCCCGGATGTGCGCGAGCCCGTCTGGGGCCCCTTCGGGCGCTAGCGCCAAGCGCGCCCGCCAATTTTCACGATGACAGGAGAAAACCCATGAACATGCCCCGCTTCGCTCTCATTGCCGCGGTGTCTTCGGCCTTCCTCGCGGGCTGTGCCTCGAACGTCAAGCTCGACGACAAGCCGGCGCCGGTCGAATCGCGCGCCACGTCGCCCACCGGTGGTGCCGGCGGCGCATCTTCCAGCGGTACCTCGCCCAGCAAAGTGGCGAGTGTTGACCTGACCAAGAGCGCCTCGGCGACCGAGTTGGCCAAGGTGGTCTATTTCGATTACGACAGCTTTGTGGTCAAGGACGAGTTCCGCCCGGTGGTCGAAGGGCAAGCCAAGCTGCTGTCGGCAGATCGCAACAAGAAGCTGTCGATCGAAGGCCACACCGACGAGCGTGGTGGCAGCGAATACAACCTGGCCCTGGGCCAGAAGCGCGCCGAGTCGGTCGCCAAGTCGCTCAAGCTGCTGGGTGTGAACGAGGGCCAGGTTGAACCCGTGAGCTTTGGCAAGGAACGCCCCGCGGCGCAAGGCAGCGACGAAGCAGCCTGGGCCAAGAACCGCCGCGCCGAACTCAACAACCGCTGAGCGTGACCATGGCCCGCTTGCTTGTGAAGCCATCTCGCCGCCCGGCGGCGTGGTTGCTCGCCCTGGCGCTGGCCGCACCGGCGGCACAGGCGGGCCTGTTTGACGACGACGAGGCGCGCAAGGCCATTCTCGACCTGCGCCAGAAGCAAGAGCAGAGCGAGGCGCGCGTGAAAGCGGCGCAAGCCGACAGCACGGCGCAGCTGCTGGAGCAGATCAACCACCTCAAGAGCAGCCTGCTCGACCTCAACAACCAACTCGAAATGATGCGCTCCGAGCTGGCCCGGATGCGCGGCCAGGACGAGCAGCTCACCCGCGACGTGGTCGAGCTGCAGCGTGTGCAGAAAGACATTCAACAAGGTGTCGAAGACCGCATCCGCAAGCTCGAGCCGCAGAAGGTCACGATTGACGGCAAAGAAATTCTGGTCGACCCCGAAGAGCGCCGTCAGTTCGAAGACGGCATGGCGGTGCTGCGCAAGGGCGACTTTGCGGCGGCCGCGTCGGCGTTTGCGGCCTTCAACCGCCGATACCCCGGCAGCGGCTACAACCCAGCTGCGCTCTTTTGGTTGGGCAACGCGCAATACGGCATGCGTGACTACAAAGAGGCCATGAGCTCGTTCCGCAGCCTGGTTTCGGTGGCGCCCGATCACCCGCGCGCGCCAGAGGCGCTGCTGTCGATCGTCAACTGCCAGATGGAGCTGAAAGACACCAAGGGCGCGCGCCGCACGCTCGACGAGTTGCTCAAGGCCTACCCCAAATCCGAGGCGGCCCAGGCCGGCAAGGAACGCCTGGCCTCGGTGAAGTAGCCGGCGATCCCATGAACGCTGCGCTCGACCTGCTCGCGCCCGATCTGGAGCGCCGTTTTGGTGGCCTGCGCCGCCTCTACGGCGAAGCGGGTTACCAGGCGGTGCGCGCCGCACGTGTGGCCGTGGTGGGTCTGGGTGGCGTGGGCTCGTGGTCGGTCGAAGCGCTGGCACGCAGCGGTGTGGCCCAGTTGACGCTGTTCGACATGGATCACGTGGCCGAGTCCAACATCAACCGCCAGGTGCAGGCGCTGGGCGCGACGCTCGGGCAATCCAAGGGTGTCGCGCTGCGCGAGCGCATTGCCGACATCCACCCCGGCTGTGATGTGCAACTTGTCGATGACTTTGTGTCGGCCGACAACTGGCCCGGCTTGCTGCCGCGTGAAGTCGACGTGCTCATCGACGCCTGCGACCAGGTGCAGGCCAAGGCCGCGCTGGCACATTGGGCGTTGCAACACAAGCTACCGCTCATCTGCGTGGGTGCGGCCGGCGGCAAGCAGCGCGCGCAGGCGGTGGAAGTTGATGACCTGGCGCAGGTTACGCATGACCCGCTGCTGGCTTCGCTGCGCCAGCGGTTGCGCAAGCAGCACGGCGCCGCGCGCGTTGGGGCGATGGGCGTGCGCTGCGTGTTTTCACGCGAGCCGGTGTCGCCACCCGTTGATGCGTGCGAGGTCGATGGCAGCCTCAACTGCCATGGGTACGGGTCGAGTGTGGTCGTCACTGCGAGCTTCGGTTTTGTGGCGGCAGGAGAAGCGCTACAATCTTTGCTTCGCCGAATTGTTTGAAACGGCCTTGCGAAGCCAGCTATAATCATGGGCTTTACCGGGTTGTTAGCTCAGTCGGTAGAGCAGCGGACTTTTAATCCGTTGGTCGTGGGTTCGAGTCCCGCACAACCCACCAGAATTCGTTAGATCTCAAGTCGAAAAAGTTTGAGAGCGGGCTCCTAGCTCAGTTGGTAGAGCAGCGGACTCTTAATCCGTTGGTCGACAGTTCGAATCTGTCGGGGCCCACCAAATTTCAGTGAACCAGCCCTTGGCGCGCAAGCACCAGGGGCTTTTTCACGTCTGGCTGCTTCCGCGCTGAGTCGCTGCCCGGTGGCTTGCACAGCGATCGGTTATCGCTTCGACAGGGCCTTGCGTTTGCCAGAAGCCGTTACCCCAATTTTCGACGCAGGCGCCTTGACCGGTTCAATCAGGGCAAGAGGCTTGGTTGGCTTGGTGAGCGACTTCTTTGCAGGCGATCGTGCTGTGGTTGTCGGCTTGTCCGGCGGTACCTTCTTGGCTGGCGGACGCGCCTGGTCTTTCACACTCGCCTTGGATTTCGGTGCTGGTTTTGTCGTGGTTTCCATCTCCAGACCGAAGAGCGCCGAGAGGTTGTCGTCGTCAAGAACCTTCGCAGACACCGGCGTCTTCGTCGCAAGTGTGCGCCCCTTCGCGGCCTGAGCTATCAGCTCAGCCTCGTCCACGGCGCGCAGCTTAAACATCAGAGCGGGCTGCTCATCGAGCCGGGCGCCGATGCCGTAGAGCACGGCCGCCACATGCTTGCACATCGAGGCCCAATCGAGGCAGCTGCATGACAGCTTGATCTCCGCCGGGGCCGGGAAAAGCCCCGTCTGTTGCTGGCATACGCGCTCCATGACCGCTGTTGAGAGACGACCCTGCAAGAGTTCGACCAGCGAATCAATCGATCCTGAGCAGTCCGTGCATATCGCACTCCAGCGCGCCTTCGGAATCGGTGACACCTGCACCGTCACCTTGTACAGCACCGACCCCATGACCATGGCGTTGACCTCGCCGCCGTTGATCTGCAGGTCGACCACCGACCCGTTGCGAAGGTAGGTTCGCCCGCGTGGCAGCCGGTTGGCATAGTCGCTGTACGACTCGAGGTTGTTGCACCAGGCTGTACCCCAGAACGTTGTGGCGAGCTTGCGCCCTTGAATTGTCACCGGCGCGTGGGAGTGCCCTTTTTTGCGCAGCTTGGCCATTTCACGCTCGGCCTTTTTGCGCCGCTCGGCCACGCTGACGTAAGGTTTCCATCCGAAGGACATGCTTCAGTTCTCCCCCATTGCAGATTGAATGTCGAGCGCAACCAACTTGAGCAATTCGTCGTCTTTCATCTCGGTGAGCATGAGCTCGGCGCCGCCCTCGAGAAGATCGGTCGACAGCTGGCGCTTGGACTCGATGAGATCGTCGATCTTCTCCTCGACAGTGCCGCGGCAGACGAACTTGTGCACCAGAACGTTTTTCTTCTGCCCGATCCGAAACGCACGATCTGTGGCCTGATTTTCCACGGCCGGATTCCACCACCGGTCGAAGTGGATGACGTGCGAGGCGGCGGTGAGGTTGAGCCCGGCGCCGCCGGCCTTGAGGGAGAGAACGAAGAACGGCACGGACTCGTCGTCCTGAAAGCGCCTCACGAGTGCCTGCCGTTTTTTCACGTCGGTTTGGCCATGCAGAACCAAACCAGGCCGCCCAAACACCGCGCCGAGAAACGCCGCAAGCGGCGCCGTCATCTCCCGAAACTGCGTGAACACCAGCACCTTCTCCTGCTTGGCCGCGATCACCTCGGCGAGCTCGCGCAGCCGCGCCCATTTTCCGCTGTCGTCTTCGGCCCAGGCGTTGTCTCCCAGCCATTGCGAGGGATGGTTGCAGATCTGTTTGAAGCGCATCAGGGCCGCAAGCACGAGGCCCCGGCGCGCAATGCCGTCGGCCTGTTCGAGACGCGTTGCCAGCTCTTGCACGGCCGTCTCGTAGAGCGCGGCTTGTTTGCGGCTGAGCGGGCAGTACGCCTTGACCTCCGTTTTGTCGGGCAGGTCGGCAATCACCGATTTGTCGGTCTTCATGCGCCGCAGGATGTAGGGTCGAACCAGTTCCCGAAGTGGACCGTAGGGGTTGTGTTCCCGCTGCACCAGTTGCTTGACCAACGCGGCGAACTGCTTGGCAGAGCCGAGCAGCCCGGGATTGATGAAGTCAAAAATGGACCACAGATCCCCGAGCCGATTTTCGACCGGCGTGCCGGTCAAGGCAATGCGTGCCTCAGCGCTGAGCTGCTTGGTGGCGCGGGTCTGTTTGGCATTCGGATTTTTGATTGCCTGGGCTTCGTCGATGACGACCAGGCGCCACGCCGTGTCTTTCAGCCACGGCAGGCGCAGCAGCGTTGCGTAGCTCGTGATGACGAGATCCACCTGAGCCAGCCGCCCCGCTTCGATCGCTTTCAATTCGTTGGCCGGCATCGCGGATGGATGCGCGAGCAGCACCTTCAGGCTCGGCGCGAAGCGCGCGATCTCGCTCTCCCAGTTGGCCAGCAGCGAGGCGGGGGCCACCAGCAGGCTCGGCTTCGTCGGCATGCGGGCTTCGGCCTGGTTCTTCAGCACCAGCAGCAGCGACAGCACCTGGATTGTCTTGCCCAGGCCCATGTCGTCGGCCAGGCAGGCGCCCAAACCGAGCTTGGCCAGAAGATGCAACCAGCGCACGCCCACCTGCTGGTAGGGCCGCAGTGTTGCCTGCAACGCCGGGCCCGGGTCGAGGGCACCCAGTGCCTGAGGGCTGCGCAGCCCCTGCAGCGTGTCAGCGAGCCAGGGGCCGGCTACCACCTGCGACCAATCCACGTCGGCTTCAGGAGTGGCAAGCGTGCCTGCCGCGTCGGCGCGGGCGAGCATGCGCATGGCGTCGCCGAAGCTCAGTCCCTGGGACGAAGCGGCTTGTTCCACCTGTTCAAAGTGCTCAAGCGTCGCAGCAAGCTTTTTGTGGTCGACCTCGACCCAGTGGCCGCGAATCAGCGCGAGCCCATCGGTCTGGGCCAGCAACTCCGTGATCTCGCTGGCGCTGAGCGACTCGCCTTCGAGCGTGACGGCCATGTGGAAGTCGAGCAGCGCGTGCGTTCCCAGCTTCGAGGGGGGCGCCGCCCCGAGGGTTGCCGTCACTTGTGCGCGGGCCGGCCGCCCGGTGCGCCAGCGGGCGGGCATGCGCAGGACGATGCCCGCCGCCTCCAGCGTCGCGGCGTCGCGTAGCAGCTCGAAGGCGTCTTGCGGTGTCCAGCGCAACGGGTGGAATATCTCTGCGCTGTCGACCATCGCCTTGAGCCAGGCGCATTGCTCTGCCGCACGCTGCACCGGCAGCAGCAATGACAGCAGTTCCTCGTTCGACGAGTCCGCGTATTCCTGCAGGGCCCGCCCCAAAGGAAGGTGCTGGGCCTTGGCTTGCTTCGACAGCCGGGTGGTGTAGGTGGCGACGAATGCGAATGGCGCTTCGTCGTCCTTGCGGTTCTCGGCCAAGTTGAAGTGAACGCGGCCGACGAGGTTCCAGGCCGGGTCGTGACGCCGCAGGAACTCTTGAACGGTGCCGCCTGTTTCGAGCAGTTCGGCGCCGAACGCCGCATCAATGTCTTGCCAGAGTGCGGCAAGCGCGCTGGCGGTGAGGTACTCGGCGCCCGCCATCGGTGGGGCGGCATCGGCTAACGACGCCAGCACGTCGTCAGTGGGAGGCACCATGTGAACACGCACGCCGCGCTCCTCGACCTCAGGCAGCGTGCACAGCGCGGTCACGTACCGCGCCGCGAAGTCGCGCCAGTACGAGAGGACGGCCGGCAGCGCCGTCGCCACTTCGCCCGCACCGAGCTGCAACAGGCCGTGGCCCGAGCCGCGCGCGAACGCGTCTTGAAGACGTCCCGCTGTGGCGGCTTCCAGCAAGGGTGCATCGTCCGCGTGAACCAAGGTGAGGCGGCCGTGCGGGGTGAATACCGGCGCCAGCGAGGCCGAGTCTGTGGGGTGTGCGTTAACGCCCGCGTGGGCCGGGGGGAATGTGTTCATCCTGCGTGTTTCAGCGATCGTGGACGGTGAAACAGCGTCATCGTGGAGGCGCCGGGGAGGCGCACAAATCCTGGGTGGAATGTAGCTCAATCGACCACGATCAGCGCTCAAACGCGCTGTCGTAGAGCCCGCGGCGGGGCCGGTTTTTGGGTTGGATTGATCTTCAGTTCATGCGGCTTGCGCGCTGTCGTTGTCGCGCAGCGATTTGGGGAGAAATGGCGCAGTCGTCGATGACCAGCAGATCGAGCTTGGCCAATGCGGCAAGCCGGCGGGCGAAGCTGCCGTCGCCGTGGGCCACTTGCAGTTCGTCGAACAGCCTTGTCGCACGCACGTAAAGCACCGAGCAGCCACTGCGCGCGGCTTGGTGGCCCTGTGGGTGTTCGTTCAACATGGGGTGGGTGGGGCAAACCAAAAAACTCTCACCACTCTCAGTGGTCGTAGTCCGACCCGCACACGTTGTCGTGCGCGAGTTGTCGTGCGCGATGGCCAGGCTGTCGGCCGCGGTGAACAGTGAGGGCTGGCGGGCCAGGCCGTTCTTGAGGATGTTGGTGAAGCTCCTCAAGTTGGGCGCGCGGATCGCCATGGCGCGCGAGCAGGTGGACTGAAGCCGCCGTGCACCGCGCTCACGGCGTGGCCGGCCACGCACTGGTTCGACGCGAAACACTCCAGCAGGCGCCCGGTGATGCGCAGTTCATTTTTTGGCGTTTGGGGCGAACGGCGCTTGCTACCGTGTACTTCGCAGCCAGAGTGTTGCGAAAGCTCTCAAGCCCGACGAAGGGCCGCCGATACCACGCTGTACGGGCGCCCGTGCAGGGCCGCCGAACGACGGGTCAGGGAATCCAAAAAAAACTTCAAGCAACTGCAAACTACACACCCCCACGCTGAGAGACGAACGTGATGACCGACACAAGCCATTCGCCCAATGAGTTCGTCATCGACGACTCCGATCTGTTGGTGCTGCTGGGCGACGCAGGCAGCAAGTTCCTGTACGCCAACCCGTCCTATCTGAAGGCTTGCGGCTACGACTGGAGCGAGCTCAAGGGCACGGTGGCGGCGCGGATGATGCACAAGGACAACCCGCCGCAGGTGCTGATGGACATGACCTATGCCATCCGAGTCACCAAGTCGCCGTGGACCGGGATCATCAAGAACCGCCGCAAGAACGGCGATTACTACTGGCTGCGCCTGAACATCTCGCCCATCTACTCCGGCCGCAAGTTTGCCGGCAGCCTGATGGTGCACAGCAAGCCCACGCGCCAAGAGATCGCGCACATCGAGCCCTTGTACAAGCTGATGCTCGACGGCCAACACAAGAAGCTGATGCTGCGCCACGGCCGCGCGTTCACGGCCAATGCCTGGGGCAAGGCCTTGTTGTGGATGCGCGAGCAGGGCTTGAGGGGGCGCATCATGGCCGCGATGGCTGCGCTGAATGGGGTCGGCATGGCCGGCCTGGCCGTGAGCAGCGCCAGCGTGAGCGCCCCGTCGTTCTGGTTGGCGGCAGCGGCCTTGCTGGGCGCGAGCGTTGCCATGGGGTTCTTCCTTCATCGAAGCGTGGTGTTGCCGCTGCGTGAGGTCGCCCGTTTTGCCAACCAGATCGCCGCCGGCGACCTGGGCTCGCAGATGAGCAGCAACCGCAGCGACGAGGTCGGCGCCGTGATCCGCGCGCTGACGCAGATGAACCTGAACATGCGCGCCACGGTGATTGATGTACGTGACGGCGTGGGCCTGATGAAGCGCGCCACCTCCGAGATTGCCGCTGGCACGCTTGACCTGTCTTCGCGCACCGAAAGCCAGGCCAGCAGCCTTCAGGAAACGGCCGCCTCGATGGAGCAGATGAACGTCACCGTGCGCGCCAACTCCGACACCGCCCGCCAGGCCAGCCAAGTGGCGGCGACCGCGAGTGAAGCAGCCGAAACCGGCGGCAAGGTGGTGAACGAGGTGATCGCCACCATGGATGTCATCACCAAGTCGAGCAAGCAGATCGCCGAGATCATTGGTGTGATCGACAGCATTGCCTTCCAGACCAACATCCTGGCGCTGAATGCGGCGGTCGAGGCCGCGCGAGCCGGTGAGCAGGGCCGCGGCTTCGCGGTCGTGGCGAGTGAGGTGCGCAGCCTGGCGCAACGCAGCGCGCAGTCGGCCAAGGAGATCCGAACGCTGATCTCCGAGAGCGTGAACAAGGTTGACAACGGCTCCAAGCTCGTCAACGCCGCTGGCAAGACGATCCAGGAAGTGGTGGTGCAGGTGCGCCGCGTCACCGAGCTGGTGAACGCCATCTCCAGCGCATCGACCGAGCAGTCGTCGGGCATCGGCCAGATCAACCAGTCGGTGACGACGCTGGACAACATGACGCAGCAGAACGCTGCGCTCGTCGAGCAAAGCACGGCCTCGGCCGAGAGCTTGCGTGAGCAGGCCGAGCGCCTGGTCGACGTGGTGGGCGTGTTCAAGCTGGCGCAGAAGTAGCGCGCCAAATCCCCCCTGAAATGTCGGCCAAGGCGAGTGCGTAGGCTCTGACCTGACGGTACCGGGCGCCGTGCCCAGCCCGCACTTTGGTGATACACCATGAACACCTTGCGTCTGTCTGTGTTTCTGGGTGCATGCCTGGTTTCGGCATGCACCTCGTATGGCCCCAACTCCCTGCCACGTGGCAGCGGCTTGGAGGCCGCCACCCGCGCGATGGGTGTGCCCACGGGCGACTCCACCTTGCCAGGTGGCGGCCGGCGGCTGGAGTTCGCGCGCGGCCCCTTCGGCAAGCACACCTACCTGCTCGACTTCGACCCCCAAGGGCAGTTGCTGCGCTGGGAGCAGGTGCTGACCGAGGCGCGTTTCAACACCATTCGCAGCGGCATGGACGCGGCCGAGGTGCGTGCCCAGCTGGGCCGTGCGTCAGACCAGTACGTGGTCGGTTGGCACGAAAAACAAACCGTCTGGGCCTACCGCTACGAAACCCCGTTCTGCCAGTGGTTCCAGGTAGGCATCAACGTGCAAGGCAAAGTGGTGGACACTGCTTATGGCCCCGACCCGCTGTGCGACGTAGGCAAGATCGACCACTCCGATTGACACCGACGATGACGATCACCCTCTACGGCATAACCAACTGCGACAGCGTCAAAAAAGCGCGCACGTGGCTGGCCGAACACCAAGCCGACGTGGCCTGGCACGACTTCAAGAAACAAGGCGTGCCCGAGCCGCAGCTCGACCGCTGGCTCAAGGCCGTGGGTTGGGAAAAGCTGCTGAACCGCCAAGGCACCACCTGGCGCAAGCTGCCCGATGACAACAAGGCTGCGGTGGTTGACGCCACCTCGGCCCGCGCGCTGATGCTGAGCCAGCACAGCGTCATCAAACGCCCCGTGGTCGAGTGGCCCAGTGGCCAAGTCACCGTGGGTTTTTCAGACACGTTGTTCGCGCAACAACTGGGCTGAGAGCCTGAGAGTCAGCGCGGCAGCTTCAACTCGAAGCTTGCTTCGGCCGCCGGTTGGCCGTTGATCAGCAGCTCGATGCGGTGGTCACCGGCGTGGTAGCGGCGGGTGGTGATGGGTTTGAGCGAATGTTTCTTGCGCAGCTCGCGCTCTTCACCCGCAGCCAGCTCCAGCACCCAGCCCTTGAACACCTTGGCCGAGGTGTCACCGCTCGCCTTGACGTGATGAACCGCGTAGTCGATGGCCAGGCGCTGCGCGCTCTTGCCTGTAGAGCGGATGTGGATTTGTAATTGCAGCGAGTCGCCCACCGTGGCCCGGTTCGATGACAAGGCCACCGCCGCCCGGCCCTTGAAACGCTCGCCAACACCCCACGCGCCCAGCACACCCGCATGCCCACGCTTCACCAGCGTGCGGCTCGCGTGTTTGAGCAGCGCCTGCCGCTGGGGTGACGCGCCCGGCAGGTGTTCGTGCAGCCAGGCTTCGACCACGTGCGGGTGGTCTTTGGCGATGTCGTTCAGGTGGTTGGCCACGCTGCGCCGCACATAGGGGTTCACGTCGTCCATCAGCTTGCGCAACAAGGGCAGGGTGGGTGAGGGGTCGTTGACCAGCGGCTTGAGCACCGTGCCCCAGGGCAGGCGCGGGCGGCTGCCTTCGCTGACCAGGCGGCGCACATGCGGGCTTGCATCGCTGGCCCAGGCGTGCAGTGCTGCGAAGGTGAGCTCGGGTGCAAGCAGGATGAACGGGCGGATCGCCCACTCGGCCGTGAAGCGCTGGGTCATGGCGTGCAAGGCCTGCAACGCGCGTGGCGTGTCGGCGTGGCCATGGCGTGCCACGTACTCGGTGAGCGGCCACACGGCCCAGCCGGCCAGGCCGTCGTCGCGAGCGCCGCTCGGGCCGTCGAGCGTTTCGTCGAGCAGTGTGTCGATGGTGGCCAGTGCCTGCTCCATCACGACGGCTGCTGCGTTGAAGTCGCCCGGCAGCGTGGCCTCCAAGGCATGGCAGATGTGCTGCGTGCGCGCCTTGAGCTCCAGTGCGTCAAGCCCGGCATGGGCCAGCACCTTGAAGCGCTCGCTGTTGAACTCGGGCGAGGCACGCTGCAGGTGACGGCCGATCTCGGCCACCACCTGCGCGTTCAGCAGGTTTTTGAACGGCTCTGCCATCGGCCTTTACGCCGCCAGCAACTGCCGCAGCACGAAGGGCAAGATCCCGCCGTGTTTGTAATAGTCAACCTCGATCGGCGTGTCAATGCGCAGCGTGACGCGCACGTCGCGTGTGGTGCCGTCTTTGCACCTGATCACCAGCGTGGCGTCTTGCTGGTGCTTGAGCTCGGTGCCCAGCAGCACGTCGAACTCTTCTTCACCCGTGAGGCCCAGCGTCTGCCATGAGTCACTGCCCTTGAACTGCAGTGGTAACACACCCATGCCGACCAGGTTGGCGCGGTGAATGCGCTCGTAGCTGCGCGCTACCACCGCCTTGATGCCGAGCAGTGCCGTGCCCTTGGCCGCCCAGTCGCGCGAAGACCCGGTGCCGTATTCCTCGCCGGCAAAAATGATGGTCGGTGTGTTGGCCGCCATGTACTTCATCGCCGCGTCGTAGATGAACATTTTTTCGCCGCTGGGCTGCAACAGCGTCACGCCGCCTTCTTCGCGGCTGCCATCGGCACCGGCCGGGATCATCAGGTTTTTGATGCGCACGTTGGCGAAGGTGCCGCGCACCATCACGTCGTGGTTGCCGCGGCGTGAGCCGTAGGAGTTGAAGTCGGCCTTCTGTACCTTGTGCTCTTTGAGCCACTGGCCGGCGGGCGACTGCTCCTTGATCGAGCCGGCCGGCGAGATGTGGTCGGTGGTGATCGAGTCGCCGAAGAGTGCCATCGCCCGCGCACCCTTCACACCCGAGTCGGCCAGCCCCGGCTCCATGTGGAAGTTGTCGAAGAAGGGCGGCTTGGCGATGTAGGTGCTCTGGGGCCAGGTGTAGGTTTCGCCCTTCACGCCCTCGATGTTTTCCCACAGCTTGCCGGGCTTGGTTTTGACCTGTGCGTAGTTGGCGCGGAAGGCCGGGCCGTTCATCGCGAACTTCATCAGCTTGTAGATCTCGTCGCTGCTCGGCCAGATGTCGCCGAGGTAGATGTCGCGGCCATTCTTGCCTTTGCCCACGGGCTCGGTCATCAAGTCCTTGTTGGCATTGCCGGCGATGGCGTAGGCGACCACCAGCGGCGGTGACGCCAAAAAGTTCGCTTTCAGGTTGGGGTGGATGCGCGCTTCGAAGTTGCGGTTGCCCGACAGCACTGCCGCGCAGATGAGGTCGTTTTGGGTGATCACCTCGTTCAGCTCAGCCGTGAGGTCACCCGCGTTGCCGATGCAGGTGGTGCAGCCGTAGCCCGCGAGGTTGAAGCCGAGCTTGTCGAGGAAGGGTGAGAGGCCGGCCTTGTCGAGGTATTCGGTGACCACACGTGAGCCGGGCGCGAGCGAAGTTTTGATGTGCGGCGCGACCTTGAGCCCGGCTTCGACCGCCTTCTTGGCCAAGAGGCCCGCGGCCAGCAGCACGGCCGGGTTGGAGGTGTTGGTGCACGAGGTGATGGCGGCGATGAGGATGTCGCCGTTCTTCACCTCCAGGCCGCTCGCGGTCTTGAACACCTGGTGCAGCTTTTCGGGCGGCTGGTTGAAGCCGTTGGCGGCGGTGGGCTTGCTGAACAGTTCGGTGAATTCGGCGCGCATCTTGCCCAGCTCGATGCGGTCTTGCGGGCGCTTGGGGCCGGCGAGCGAGGGCGTGACGGTGGAGAGGTCGAGCGACACCTCTTTCGAGAAATGAATGTCGCCCGACTTGGGCACGCCAAACATCTTTTGCGCCTTGAAGTAGCTCTCAAAGGCTTCGATCTCGGTCTTGGTGCGGCCGGTGCCCACGAAGTAGTCGATGGTTTTCTCGTCGACCGGGAAGAAGCCCATGGTCGCGCCGTATTCGGGCGCCATGTTGGCGATGGTCGCGCGGTCGGGCAGCGAGAGTGTGCTGGTGCCAGCGCCGAAGAACTCGACGAATTTGCCCACCACCTTCTCGCGGCGCAGGATCTCGGTGACGGTGAGCACCAGATCGGTGGCGGTCACCCCCTCGCGCAGCTTGCCGGTGAGCTCGAAGCCCACCACGTCGGGTGTCAAGAAGTACACCGGCTGGCCCAGCATGGCGGCTTCGGCCTCGATGCCGCCCACACCCCAGGCCACCACGCCAATGCCGTTGATCATGGTGGTGTGGCTGTCGGTGCCGACCAGCGAGTCGGGGTAGTACACACCGCCCTTGTTGTGCACGCCGCGCGCCAGGTACTCCAGGTTGACCTGGTGCACGATGCCAAAGCCCGGAGGCACCACGCCGAAGGTATCAAACGCCTGCATGCCCCACTTCATGAACTCGTAGCGCTCGTTGTTGCGCTCGAACTCGAGCTTCATGTTCAGGTCAAGCGCGTTTTTGGTGCCGTAGTGGTCGATCATCACCGAGTGGTCGACCACCAGATCAACCGGCACCAGCGGCTCGATGGTGCGCGGGTTCTTGCCCATGGCGGCGGCCACGCTGCGCATGGCGGCCAGGTCGGCCAAGAGCGGCACGCCGGTGAAGTCTTGCAGCACCACACGCGCCACCACGAACGGGATCTCGTCGACCCGCTCGGCGGTGGGCTGCCAGTTGGCCAATCGCTCCACGTGGTCGGCCGTGACCTTCTTGCCATCGCAGTTGCGCAGCACCGACTCCAGCACGATGCGCATCGAGATCGGCAACTTGCTGACGTTCGGGAACTTCTTGGCGAGCTCGGGCAGTGAAAAGTAGCTTCCACTCTTGCCCGAACCGGTTTTGAAGGTTTTGAGCGTGGAGGCAAAGCTGTGCTCGGCAGATTTTTTGGCTGAGTTCATGGGGCGCTCCTGGGGGGTAAGCGGGCATTGTGCAGCGCAAGGCGCGTATGTCCAGGGGGCAGGGGAATGGCCGCACCCGTGTCTTGCTGCCCTTGATCAGCCCACCGCCGTGACGCCCATCAGCTCAAGTTGCCTTGATCTGAAAACGGGGTTTTCAGGGCCGACTATCAGGGATTGCCGAGACTCGCGCGGCCACGGTTTCAGCCGATTCGCCCCCGCAACTTCTGCAGCAACCGCTTCGCCGCAGACTCTTTCGGTACGTAGCCATGCGTATAGGACGCACGAAGCTTTTCAACTTGGGTTGCGTCAAACGCGGCCACGACGTTTTGAAATCGACCGTCGACGATGTTTTTGTAGAGAAAGGTGTGGGTGTCGTCTTCGTTGTGAAGATCAATGTAGCCGGTGCGATCAACGGCAAGAAGAATGGGGAAGACGGAACGCAGAAAGTCAACAAAATCTGGTAACGCGATTCGTTGAAACGCGTTGAGACACCATTGATTTGCTTCTAGCACGACGATCGGTTTGTGGCGGGCAATGGTTTCCTTGCCGCCTCGAATCACATGGCCTTCAAATCCTTCGACGTCGATTTTGATCAGATCGATCTTGGGCCAGGGGATCGACTTGGACACGGTGTCCAGTGGCTCAATCTCGATCTTCTCGATCGTGATGTGCGGGTTGTCGCGCAGGTGGTCTGAAACAAAAGCGCCGCTTCGATGTGCGGGGTCGAACTTGAGATCGAAACTGCCAGGCTCTTCTCCCAAACCCTGGTTGACAGCGATGATGTTTTGCTTGCCGGCTTGAGCAATGTTTCGTTTCAAAAAACCAAAAGTCGAAGGCGAAGGTTCGTAGGCGATAACCTGGGCCCCGAGATCACCCAACAAAAGCGCCATGCAGCCCACATTGGCTCCTACGTCAAGGATGTGGTCGGTGCTTTTAACCAAGTTCCTGAAAAGATGAACCATCTCTGGCTCAAAGTCTCGCTTGGCGCCAGCTACATATTCATCGTCGGAGACCATCAGGTATCTCTTGCCGGCTATGTAGATGGATCGGCTTACCTCTGGTCTCATGGATGGTCCTTGCATTCTTTTGATGGTGTGGGCAGGCCCTAAAGGCCTCGGCCGCGGGGATGGTAATAGAGGGGTGACTCCGGTTGCCTGCACGCCCCGGCTGAGTCGATATGGGGATCGCCTGCGGGTTGAGGATTTTTGATCAAACCTCAGCCAGGTCGCCGGAGGCGCCCCCCGCGTGAAAAAGTGCGCACTGCGCAGCCTGCACCGCGGGGCAGTTTGACCGGGCACATGGGCCATTGAACCGCTTATGCCGGGTGCCAAGCCGCGGAATAGTGCATGAATCGCCCCCCTATTGACCGCAACGCCAGCGGGGCAGCCGCCCACAATGGAACGGAGTCAATTTGCCCATGTTTCCCCTATGAAAAAGTCGACCGCAAAGCCTCCCGCCGTGGTGGCCAGCCAGGCCGTGAGCGGCAGCTCGTCGCCCGACCGTGAGCTGGAGCGCGAGCTGGCCCTGGCTCGCTCGGGGGGCATGGCGCTGGCCGACCTGATGAACCGCGCCGAGGCGCTGAACCGCGCCGGCCGTGCACAAGATGGCGCCGTGCTCTATGAAACCTGGATCGCGCACACCGTGTCGCCCTTGCAGCACGTGGCTTGTTTCAACTGGGGCACGCTGCTGGGCGCGCTCAACCGCCACACCGAGGCCGAAAAGGCTTACCAGCGCGCGCTGGCCCTGAGCCCCGACTTCATGCAAGCCCGCCTCAACCTGGGCCACCAACTGGAGCACCTGGGCCGCCCCGACGAGGCGGTGGCCGAGTGGCAAAAGGTGCTCGACCGGGCCGATGCCGCCATCGAGCTGCACTTGCACGCCCTCAACAACATGGCCCGCCTGCTGGAGCAGCGCCGCCAGTACGACCACGCCGAGCGCTGCCTGCGCGCGAGCCTGGAACTCAAGGCCGCGCAGAACGATGTGATCCAGCATTACGTGCACCTGCGCCAGAAAAAGTGCGCTTGGCCGGTGTACCAGCCGGTGGGTGCGTTGACCCAAAACCAGCTGCTGCTGGGCACCTCGGTGCTGGCCATGCTGGGCGAGACCGACGACCCGGCTTTGCAGCTGCTGGCCGCACAGCGCTTTGTGCACGAGCGCACGCCCAAGCCGCCGGCCGTGCCGTTTTTTGAAGGCCAGCCCAAGCGGCAGGGCAAGATCAGAGTGGGCTACCTTTCGGGCGACCTGCACATGCATGCCGTGGGCCTGCTATCGGTCGAGCTGCTGGAGCTGCACGACCGCGAGCGTTTCGAGGTGTATGCCTTCTCATGGAGCCGCGACGACGGCACCCCGCTGCGCGCGCGCATCCGCCGGGCGATCGACCACTACATCCCGATCGGCGGGCTCGACGACACCACGGCTGCCAAGGTGATTGCCCAACACGGCATCGACATTCTGGTCGACCTGCAAGGCCTCACCAATGGCGCGCGCCCTGCGATCGTGGGCATGCGGCCCGCGCCCGTGCAGGTGAGCTACCTGGGTCTGCCTGGCACCTGCGCACTGCCGGGTGTCGACTACATCTTGGCCGACCGCTTCGTGATGCCCGCCGAGCTGCAGCCCTACATGACCGAGCGGCCAATCTATGTGCCGCACTGCTACCAGGTGAGCGACCGCCAGCGCGAAGTGGCGCCCACACCGAAGCGTGCCGACTACGGCCTGCCCGAAGAGGCGTTCGTTTTCTGCTCCTTCAACAACACCTTCAAGTTCACCGAAGCGGTGTTCAAGAGCTGGATGCGCATCTTGAAGCAGGTGCCGGGCAGTGTGCTGTGGCTGCTGGCCGACAACGAATGGGCGCTCGAAAACATGCGCGGCGCGGCCGACGCCCACGGCATTGGCCGCGAGCGCCTGATTCTCGCGCCGCGCGTGGCACCGCCCGAGTACCTGGCCCGCTTCCAGTTGGCCGACCTGATGCTCGACACCTTCCCCTACAACGCCGGCACCACCGCCAGCGATGCGCTGTGGATGGGCCTGCCCATCGTCACCTACTCGGGCCGCAGCTACATCTCGCGCATGGCGGGTAGCCTGCTCACCAACGTCGGCCTGCCCGACCTGGTGACCTTCTCGCTGCCAGACTATGAGCGCCTGGCCGTGCAGCTGGGTAACAACCCGCTGCGCGTGGCCTCGCACAAACGCTACCTCGCCGAGCATGGCCGGCAGTCCAAGCTGTTCGACGTGCCGGGCCTGGTCAAAGACATTGAGCGTGAGTTCGAGCGCATGGCACTGGAGCACCGGGGTTGCTGATGCAGCACACGCAAACCGCCGTTCGGGCTGAGCCTGTCGAAGCTGGCGTGCACCTCGGTGCAGGCACTTCGACAGGCTCAGTGCGAACGGAAAGGGAATGGGGCTGACACATGAGTGCACGCCAAGAGCCCTTCATGGCCCCCGCCGACGGTGCATTGCACAGCGGCGATGCCCTGGTGCAGGCTGTCGTTTGGCTGTGCAAGCACCATGGCCGTGAGCGCTCGGCCGAGTCGCTGCTGGCGGGCACGCCGCTCGACGGCAACCTGGGCCCCGACCAGGCGGTGCGTGTCATGCGCGAAGCCGGCTTCAACGCCGGGCTCATTCAACGCAAGATTTCCGACATCCATGCGCTGCTGCTGCCTGCGGTGCTGCTGCTGAAAAACGGCGACGCCGCCATCGTGGTGGCCCGCCACCCTGCCAAGAAGGGCGCCGACAGTTACGACGTGGTGATGCCCGGGCCCGAGAGCCACAGCTGCAAAGCCACCGAGGCCGAGCTGTCAGGCGAGTACACCGGATTCGCCTTCGTGGCCTCGCCCAAGCCCGTGGCCCAGCCGAGCCGGGAGCACGAGATCTTGCTCGACCCCAACAGCCACTGGCTGTGGGGCACGCTGCGCCGTTTCACGCCCTACTACCGCTCGGCGCTGCTCGCCGCTTTGCTGAGCAACGTGCTGATGCTCGCGAGCGGCTTGGTCACCTCGGTCATTTTTGACAAGGTGATTCCGCACCAGGCCTTCGTCACCTTGTGGGCGCTGGCCACCGGCGGCTTGATCGCGCTGATCTTCGACCTGATCGCGCGCCAGCTGCGCACGCACCTGATCGACGTGGCCGGCAAGAAGGCCGACCTCATCATCGGCTCGCTGCTGTTTCGCCAGACGCTGGGCGTGCGCATGGAGCACCGCCCCGAATCGGCTGGCTCCTACGCCCACCACCTGGCCCAGGTAGAGGTGGTGCGCGAGTTCTTTGCCGGCGCCACGCTGTCGGCCATCAGCGATCTGCCCTTCATCGTGATCTTCGTCGCCATGACCTTCGTCATTGGCGGGCCGCTGGGCTGGGTGCTGGTCGGCGCCATTCCGCTGATCCTGGGCATGGCCTTGCTGATCCAGAGCTCGTTGCGCCGCACCATGAGCGCCAACATGCTCCAGCAGGCCGACCTGCAGGGGCTGCTGGTCGAGGCGGTGGAAGGCCTGGAAGACCTGAAGGCTGCCGGCGCGCAAGGCCGCTTCCTGCGCCGCTTCGAAGATGCCACCGCGGCGGCGTCCGACACGGCGCTGCGCTCGCGCAACCTGGGTGGCCTCACCAACAACATCTCGGCCATGGCCCAGCAGCTCGTCACGCTTGTGATGCTGGTGGTGGGCGTGTACCTCATTCAGGACGGCAGCGTGACCGGCGGCGCACTGATCGGCGCCATCATGTTCGCCGGGCGCGCCGTGTCACCGCTTAGCAGCGTGGTCGGCCTGGCCACTCGCTACCAGGGTGCGCGCGCCGCGATGGTGTCGCTCGACCGCATGATGAAGCTGCCGACCGAGCGCACGCAGGGCGCCACCTACGTGGCCAACCACCAGATCAAGGGCCGCATCGGCCTGCACGAGCTGAGCTTCGCCTACCCGCCCACCACGCCCGAGGCTGCTGCGCCCAAGGTGCTGAAAGGCCTGAACCTGAAGTTCGAGCCGGGCGAGCGCGTGGCCATCCTCGGGCGCATCGGCAGCGGCAAGTCCACCGTGCTGCGCCTGCTGGCCGGGCTGTACCAACCCACCGAAGGCATGGTCGAAGTCGACGGCATCGACTTGCGGCAGATCGACCCCGCCGACTTTCGCTCCAAGGTGGGTTTCGTGTCGCAGGAGCCGCGGCTCTTCAAGGGCACGCTGCGCGAAAACGTGCTGATGGGGCGTGCCTCGGTCGATGCATCTCGCCTGAGTGAAGTGGCCCGAGTGACGGGCCTAGACCGTGTGGTGGCGTCGCACCCGCAAGGCTGGGAGCTGTCGGTCGGCGAAATGGGCAGCCTGCTCTCGGGCGGCCAGCGCCAGCTCGTTGCATTGGCGCGTTGCCTGGTCACTCAGCCGCAGATTTTGCTGATGGACGAACCCACCAGCTCGATGGATGCGCAGTCTGAAATCATGTTCTTGCGCCAGCTCAATGAAGCCGTCGGTACGCGCACCGTGATCATGGTCACGCACCGCCCGGCCGTGCTCGAGCTTGCGCAGCGCGTGGTGGTGGTCGACGGTGGCAAGGTCATCCTCGATGGCCCCAAGGCCCAGGTGCTGGCCGCGCTGTCGGGCGCCAAGCCGGCGGCGAGCGCCACGCCCGAGGCGAATGCTTCGCCCAATGTGCACCTGCACCCGTCTACGCAGCCCGTGCAGCGCGGGGCTTCTGTCTGAATATGCACGGCCAACACACTCCGTTCGGGCTGAGAGCCTGAGAGTTTTTCGATCATGCCCGCTCACCACGCCAAAACGCGCCCGCTCGTCGTTGCAAATGCTCGCCATAGCCCGAGCTATGGCTGCGCTTGTGCGCCTAGATCGGACACCTTTTGGCGCGCTGCTCGG
>JBKJJF010000294.1:0-2355 GCA_046598195.1 Rhizobacter sp.
CGCCTGCTGTCGCTGGTGGACGTGTTGCCCGCCGCCGCGCGCGGAATGGCGTCGGCGTTCGGCTGGGCGTCTGCGCCGCTGTTGAAAGGGCTGACCGCGCCATTGCTGGTTGGAAAATCGCCTGCTGCCCGCTGGCTCGGCATCGCGACTTGCGCGATGCACCGGGTCGACCCGGGGCCGATCGTCGGTGCCTCCATGGATCACCCCGATGCGCGCTTGCGCGCACGAGCCCTTCAGGCGGCGGGTGAACTGGGGCGAACCGATCTGCTGCCGCACTGCCTCGCGCACCTGGCCGATGAAGACCCCCTGTGCGGCCTGGCCGCTGCACGTTCGGGGCTGTTGCTGGGCAATCGAGAAGAGGCCTTGCAGGCCTTGCGCACCTCGGCATCTAAGACCGGCCCGTCGCAGGCAGATGCCTTGGCACTCGCTCTCTTCGGCTCGGATCACGAGGCCTCTCGCGCATCGGTCAGGCAACTTGCGGCCCAGGGTTTGCCCCCGGGCCTGCTGATCAAGGCCGCTGGCTGGGCCGGCGACCCGCAGGTGGTTCCGTGGCTGCTCAAGCACATGCAGGAAGACAAGACCGCGCAGCTTGCTGGCGAAGCGTTGGGTTTCATCACAGGCATCGATCTAACACACCTCAATCTGACGCGACAGCCACCCGGCTCGCTGACTGTCAGGCCCAGCGACGATCCGGCCGACGACCAGGTGGCGCTCGACGAAGACGACTCCCTGCCTTGGCCTGATCTCTCGAAAGTCACCGCCTGGTGGCAGCAGAATTCAGGCAACTTCGTCTCGGGCCATCGTTACTTTTGCGGTGCACCCGTCAACGATGTCCAGTTCGTCAGGGTGCTTCGGCAGCAGGCACAGCGCCGTCGCATTGCTGCTGCCCACTACCTGTGCTTGTTGCAGCCTGGTTTGCCCTTGTTTAATGTTGCAGCGCCAGCGAGACGGCAGCAGCAAGTTCTCGGCAACATGGAACCCGCCTGATGCCGCCGATCGACACCCGCCTCATCTTCACCATCATCGGCCCGCTGTTCCTGCTGCTCGCCGGGTGGCGATGCGTTCAAGCCGGTCGGCTGGTGCCGCAGGCCAAGACCTGGCTCATCATCGGCGTCGTCTTCAGCGCCGTCGCCGCGTGGCTGTGGTGGTACACCTAGCCTCGTGTCACTGCGTCGCCACGGAGCCGATCACGCGCGGTAGACGCGAAACCCCATCGTGCTGCCCTGCAGCGTGAGCTCGGCCGACAGGCTGGCAGATGGCGTGAGGGCCGTGGACGGTGAGGCCCAGCTGCCAGCCTTCAACACGTACTTCTCGCACGGCTGCTTCTTCGCGTCCGAGCACGTGGCGGTTCACTGCCACACATTGCCCGCCCAGTCGTACGTGCCAATCGAGTTGGGCAAGAACACCCCCACCGGCGAGGTCTGCTGGAAACCATCGTTGCAAGCCGCTTCGCACCACGGAAACGCCGAGACGATGGCGGCCGAGCGGTCATAACCGTTGGCGGATCGGCATTCGAGGAACGGCACCGCCTGGCGCGTTTTGCCTTCGCCGACGTAGCGCCCCTCTTCCACTGCGGTGGTCCATTCGGTATCGGTCGGCAGGCGGTACGTCTTTCGCGTGCGCTGGCTCAGCCACTGCGTGTATTTGACTGCGTCGTGCCAGCTCACGTTGATGGCGGGGTAGTTGTCGCCGCCCAGCTCGGCCACGTCGCGCGGCTCGCAGGCTTTGGCGCGCACGCATTGTTCGTAGTCGGCCACGGTGACCGGGAAGGCGCCAATCGCGCGCGTGGCACCCAGGCCACCCAGGCTCACCAGCCGTGGGCAGTCGGGGGAGTCGCGCACATAACTTGGCTCCACCGCGCGGCGAGTCGGCTCGGCGGCGATCACCGCTTCACAGGTCGCGGCCACCTGCAGGCGCAGCTTGCCGGTGGGTGACACCTCCAGGTACCAGCGCAGCTCGGGTTTGTTGGGCGTGGCCATCGCCAGCTGCATGCGCTGCTGCTCCGAATCGAGCGTTGTCGAGGCCACGGCATCGGCACTCGGTGGAACGAAGTAGAAGTCGCCGACGAGTGATGTGTTTTCCCAGGGAACCTGTTGGCCCTGCGACTCTTCGGTCACGCCCACCCGCACGCGCTTGAACACGTCTTCCACGCGCAGCCCCGGCGCGTTCAGGTTGGCCAGCAGGTGCTTGGTGTGGACGCCGTTGCGCCCCTTGACGTCGAGCGCCCACCCTGCCGGGCGAGGTGAAGGGGTTGTTGCGGCAGGCATCGAAGATCACCCGGTTGATGGCAGCGGCCTTGCCTTCCAGGCGCTGCAGCACCGAGTCGATCTCCACACCCTGCTCGACCACGTCGGC
>JBKJJF010000053.1:0-2527 GCA_046598195.1 Rhizobacter sp.
GCCGTGCTGGTGCGCTCGGCCGACATGCACACGCTCGACATCGCCAGCAGCGTGAAGGCCATCGCCCGTGCAGGCGCCGGCACCAACAACATCCCCGTCAAGGCCATGAGCGCGCGCGGCGTGCCGGTGTTCAACGCCCCCGGTGCCAACGCCAATGCGGTCAAAGAGCTGGTGCTCGCCGGCATGCTGATCGCAGCGCGCAACGTGGCGCCGGCCTTGCGCTTCGTGTCGGCGCTCGACGCCAAGAACCCCGAGATGGAAAAGCTCGTCGAAGACGGCAAGAAAAACTTCGCTGGTTTCGAGCTCGCCGGCCGCACGCTGGGCATCGTGGGCCTGGGCAAGATCGGCTGCCTGGTGGCCGACGCCGCCATCAAGCTCGGCATGAACGTGCTGGGCTACGACCCCGAGATCACGGTCGACGCCGCCTGGAGCCTGCCCGCGCAGGTGAGACGCGCCGCCAGCGTGGCCGAGGTGATGAAACACTCCAACTTCATCACCCTGCACGTGCCGCTGGTTGACGCCACGCGCGACCTGGTGAATGCCGACAACCTCAACCTCATGCGCGCCGGCACCGTGCTGCTCAATTTCTCGCGCGAAGGCGTGGTGAGTGAAAAGGCGGTGCTGGCCTCGCTCAATGCCAAACACCTCGGCTGGTATGTGTGCGACTTCCCGAGCGCCGTGATCAACGGCCACGAGGGTGTGGTGGCCTTGCCGCACCTGGGCGCATCGACCGCCGAGGCCGAAGAGAACTGCGCCATCATGGTCGTCGACCAGTTGATCGACTACCTGGAGCACGGCAACGTGAGCAACGCGGTCAACTTCCCCAACGTCGCCATGGCACGCGAGTCGGCCTACCGCGTGGCCATTGCCAACGCCAACGTGCCCAACATGCTGGGGCAGATCTCCGGCGCCATGGCCAAAGCCGGCCTGAACATCCACAACATGGTGAACAAGTCGCGCGGCGACATGGCCTACACCCTGGTCGACGTTGACAGCCCGATCAGCGACTCGGTGCTGCAAGGCATTGCCGCCGTCGAGGGCGTGCTGGTGGCGCGCTACCTGCCCGCGTAGCCCTCGAAACTGCCCCCCTCTTTATATATAGAGAGAGCGGGGGAGGGAGAGAAAAGGAGAGGCCTCGCCGGATACGGCGAGGCCTCTTTTTCTTTGGAATTCGAAAAGCAGCCATTCGTGACGAATGTCTCGCTGCCGCCCCCCATGCCGATTCGGGTAACCAAGCAATTCACAAACAAAGCTGTTTAGGGCCTGCAAATCCGCCTTAAGTCGATCGGTCGTTGCACCGATATTCCGAGGGAATGGGAGAAGAGGATTCCGTTGCGGCTGCCTTTCCGGCAGAGCGGCGAGTCACAAACCCCCTAGACACCTCACGTGAAAAACCCCGTTCCTCGTCAGAGCGCCGCGAAGCAAGCCCAACAGGCTTGCCTCTCTGCCGGTGACCGGAATCACTGAATTCGACACCAAGGAAAAGAATCATGGCCACCATCATCACCGCCCTGTCCACCGCTCAAATCGCGGGCCTGTCGACCAGAACCATTGCGGGGCTGACGACAGAAGACTGGGCAGCGTTCAGCACGGCGCAGATCGCCGCGCTGACGACGGCACAAGTGGGGGCCATCACCACCACGGGCATCACCTCTCTCGACGCGACGCGCATCGCCGCGTTCGAGACCGCTGACTTGCGCGCCTTGAACTCCACCTCTTTGCGGGTGATGAGCACCGAGCAGATGGCCGCGCTCACCTCCGACCAGATGGCCGCCCTGACCACCGGCCAGGTCGCGTCCCTGACCACCGGCCAGATCGCCGGCCTGACGACTGAAGACCTCGCCGCGATGGGCACCGCGCAGTTCGCGTCGATGACCAGCGCCCAGGTTTACGCGCTCACCACCGACCAGATCGCCGCCCTCGAATCAGCCGACCTGCGCGCCATCAGCAGCGCCGGCCTGCGCGCCTGGAGCACCACGCAAATCGGTGCCCTGACCTCCGACAACATGGCAGCGATGACGACCTCGCAAGTCGCCGCGCTGACCACCGCCCAAGTCTCCACCCTCGTCAGTGACGACCTGAACGCCTTCAGCACCGCCCAGTTCGCCGCGATGACGACGGCTCAAGTGACCGCGCTCACCGCCGGCCAGATCGGCACGCTGGAGTCGAACGACCTGCGCGCTCTGACGACCGCTCAGTACGCTGCCTTCACGACCGCCCAAGCCCAAGCGCTGACCACCGACCAGATGCCGCTGCTGGAAACCGCCGACCTGCGCGCGCTCAGCTCGACGACCCTGCGTGCCTTCTCCACCGAGCAACTCGCTGCCCTGACCTCCGACCAAATTGGTGCTTTGACCACAGGGCAAGTTGCTGCCCTGACCACCGGCCAGGTCGCTGGTTTGACGACCGAAGACCTGGTGGCTCTGAGCACCGCCCAGTTCGCTGCGATGACCAGCGCACAGGCTTACGCGCTGACCACCGACCAGATCACCGCCCTGGAGTCGGGTGACCTGCGCTCCTTGAGCAG
>JBKJJF010000063.1:0-15077 GCA_046598195.1 Rhizobacter sp.
GAGCGCGGGTTGGTGTCGTCGCGCATCAGCAAGTCGAGCACCGGCAGCCACTCAGGCGCCACCAGGTAGCGTGAGCGGTAGGTGACGGTGGAGTCGGCCAGCTCCAGCAACCACTCCAGGCCACCCGCACGGCCTTCTTGTGTGGCCACCTGCAAGGCAATGCACAGGCTGGAGAGCCGCTCGATGCGCCGCCCGATCGACAAAAAGCGCCAGCCGGTGCCACGGGTCATGCCGTCGAGCACATAACCCGAGAGTGTCATCATCGACGTCACCGCGCGGTCGAGCCAGCCCAGGGCCAGCGGCAAGGAGCTGCCGCGCTGAAACACCGGGTCGGCGATCAGCCGGTTGAGCGTGCGCCAGTTGTCGGCCGACATGCGGTCGCGCATGTTGAATGCCACGCGTGACAGCTGGCGCAGCCGCAGGCTCAAGCCTTCTTCCGGGTGGGTGGCGGCACGCAGCAGCTCGGTGCCGGGGTTGTCTGACGAGTCGATCAGCCCGACACGCCGCGCCAGCGCGAGCACCGGCACCAGGCCGTCGGACAAATCGTCGGCATTGGCGTCCACATTGCCCAGCACACTGGCAATGGCCACTCGCAGCAGCCGCGCCGCACCGTCGCAGCGCTCGCCGTAGCGGCCGAACCAGAACAGGTTTTCGGCCGCACGCGAGGGCACGTTGCCACGCGCGGTGACAAGGTCGTCAGCCGAGACGGTGCTGGCGAGCAGCGAGAACGAGGCGTTGACCGGCCCATCGGACAACACCCAGGTGTCTTTGGAGCTACCCCCACGCTGCATGGCGATGACACGCGAATCGCCATCACCCGCCACCCGCGTGAGACCCCCCGGCATCACGCGATAACCGTTCGGCGTCGCCACGGCAAACACCCGCAGACCCACCGTGCGGGCGCTGAGGTGGTTGCCCCTCAGTTCAGGCCCACGCTCCAACACCGGCGCCTGCGACACGTGCACCCATTCCTGCGCCACATAACGCTGCGGCCGCGAGGCCACACGCGCCTTCAGCAGCACACGCTCGTCAGCCGACAGGTCGGCGCCAAACACCGCCGGCTCGCGCACCGTGCGATCGAGCGGCTTGATGATGATTTTGTCGAGCCGCTTCCAGGCGTCGGTGAAGGCCGCCGGCTCGCCCAGCCACCAGGTGGCCACCGAAGGCAGGCGCAGTTTTTCGCCCAGCAGCTTCTCGCTGAGCTTGGGCAGGTAACCAAGCAACGCGCCCGACTCCAGCACGCCCGAGCCGAGCGCATTGGCCAGCATCACGGTGCCGCGGCGCGCGCAATCGGTGAGGCCGGCCACACCGAGCGCGGAGTTGGAGCGCAGCTCCAGCGGGTCACAGTAGTCGTCATCTTGGCGGCGCAGAACAGCATGCACCCGCTTCAGGCCTTCGACGGTTTTCATCCACACCCGGCCGTCGCGCACGGTGAGGTCGCTGCCCTCGATCAGCGCAAAACCGAGGTAGCGCGCGAGCAAGGCGTGCTCGAAATAAGTTTCGTTGTACGGCCCCGGCGTCAGCAGCGCGATCAGCGGCGGGCCATCGCCCTTGGGCGCCCAGCGCAGCAGCGATTCACGCAGGTTGGAGAAAAACGACGCCAGGTGCTGCACATGCAGGTCGTGAAACAACTGCGGGAACACACGCGACACCACCAAGCGGTTTTCGAGCGCATAACCCGCACCCGAAGGCGCCTGCGTGCGGTCACTCACCACCCACCAGCGACCATCGGGCGAGCGCGCCAGATCGGCGGCGTAGTTGAACAGGTGCACACCGCTCGGCGGGCGGATGCCCTGCACCTGGTGCAAGAAGCCACTGTGGCCAAAGATCACCGACGGTGGGATGGCGCCGCTTTTCAGCAGCTTCTGCTCACCATAAATGTCGGCCAGCACCAGGTTGAGCAGCTCAGCGCGCTGGGCGATACCGGCTTCGATTTCTTCCCACTCGCTGGCCGAGAGCAGCAGCGGCAGTGGGTCAACCTCCCAGGGCCGGTCGGCGCCTTTCGGGTCGGCGTAGACGTTGTAGGTGATGCCGTTTTCGCGGATCTGCCGCTCCATCAGCGAGAGGCTGTCGGCCACACCCGGGCCTTCGCGCTCGGCCAGCGAGCGCAAAAAGGCGTCCCAGTGCGGGCGCGGCTCGCCCGGCGCCATGAGCAGCTCGTCGTACCGGTCTTCGGGGGCGGCGTAGCCGGAGAGCAGCTTTCTCAGCATGGCCGGGGGAAGATGCAAGGAGTCACCGCCAGATTCTCGCGGATCGGGGCCTTGGGCCCGCCGACCACCCGCGTCAGCAGGCAAAAGCAATACGCGAGCCCGGGTCTCACTGGGCGCCTTGAGGCGATGACAAGGCCTTGGCAATGCGCTGCCGCTGCACCTTGGTCTTGGGCACGGGGAAGTCGAACCACGTGCGCACGTCTTCTTCCAAGCCGATGCCGTGCATGAAGTTGTAGAGCGCCTTCTTCAGCCCCACGCCCAGCGCGTCGTGGTCGGTGCCGGTGGGGTCGATGAAGCCGATGTCGTTCTTGGCGAATGACACCGGGGGCAGCGGCTGCAAGGTGACCCCGTACTCCTCGGGGTTCTTGCCGACCGGTGAATGCACCGTGCACGCGAAGCGGTGAAAGAAGCCCGACTGGATACAACCCTGCTCGAACAACTGGCGCACGTACTCCAGCGCGTCGACTGTGTCTTGCGCCGTTTGTGTGGGAAAGCCGTACATCAGATAGGCGTGCACCAAAATGCCCGCGTCACTGAAGGCCTTGGTGACACGTGCCACTTGTTCGACCGACACACCTTTTTTCATCAGGTCGAGCAAGCGGTCGGAGGCCACTTCGAGCCCGCCCGAGATGGCGATGCAGCCGCTGTCGGCCATCTGCTGACACAGCTCCGGGTTGAATGATTTTTCGAAGCGGATGTTGCCCCACCACGAAACCGCGAGCTGGCGTTTGATCAGCTCGGCCGAGAGGGTTTTCAGCGCCTTGGGCGGCGCCGCTTCGTCGACGAAGTGAAAACCCGTCTGCCCGGTTTCCTTGACGATGGCCTCGATGCGGTCGACCAGCGTGGCGGCTGAGGCGCCCTCGTAGCGCGAGATGTAGTCGAGGCTCACGTCGCAGAAGCTGCACTTCTTCCAGTAGCAACCATGCGCCACGGTGAGCTTGTTCCAGCGCCCGTCGCTCCACAGCCGGTGCATGGGGTTGAGCATGTCGAGCAGCGACAGGTAGCTGTTGAGCGGCAGGCCGTCCCAGGTGGGAGTGCCGACCTCGGCGAAGGCGATGTCTTGTTCGACCCAGTTCACGTAACGCACGGCCCCCGCCTCTCGCACATAGGTGCGCACCAGGCGCTGCTGCGAGCGTTTGCCTTGCAGGTGCTCCAGCAGCGCCAGCAGCGGGCGCTCGCCGGCATCGAGCGTCACGTGGTCGAAATAGTCGAACACACGCGGCTCGGTGAGCTCGCGCAACTCGGTATTGACGAAGCCGCCGCCCAGCACGGTGACGATGCTCGGGTCATGCGCCTTCACCGCCTGGGCGATGCGAAAGGCCGCGTAGACCGAGCCAGGGAACGGCACCGAGATCAGCACCACGCTCGGCTGGTGCTTCTTCAGCGCGGCCAGCGTCAGCTCGACCAGCGTGCGGTCGACCAGGTTGAGTGCTGCCGCCAGCGCCTGCGCCAGCGGCTCGAAAGTGGCCTGGCTTTGCGCCAGCGACTCGGCATAACGCACAAACTCGAAACGCGGATCAACCGCGTCACGCAGCACGTCGGCCAGGTCGTTCAGGTACAGCGTGGCCAGGTGGCGGGCACGGTCTTGCATGCCGAGTGCACCGAAGGCCCAGGCGAGCGGGTCACCGCCGTCTTCATCGATGTAGACATCGAGCGAATCAAAGCGCGGGCCTTCGGGCAGAAAGCCTCGCCCGGCAATGCGGTGACCGAGCGTGGGGTCCCGCCCTTGCAAAAACGCGATGGTCGGCCCGATGGTGGCAAGGTAGCGTTCAAACTGATCCATGAACGCCTGAACCAGCGGCGAGCGCGCGGCCAGCGGCTGGGCTTCGATGTGCTCGCGCACCTGCACCAGCCCCTCGGCCGACAGCAGCTTGAGCACCAGAGCCAGGGCCAAATCTTCTTGCACCGCATCGACCCCACGCGAGCGCAAGAAGCCGGTGAGGTAGGCGGTGGACGGGTAAGGTGTGTTGAGCTGCGTCATCGGCGGGATGACGCTCAGCACGCGCAGGGGCAGATGGGGCATGACGGGAGTCTGCCACGCCACCCATCTGCACCGGCTCAACCGCTCAGGCCAGAGCGTTCACTGGCTTGAAGGTCTGCGCCCGAGCCGCGCAGGCTGCTCGCAGCGCCCTCAACGAGCCTGCTTGGGGCGATGAATGGCGCAAAGTTTGTGGCCGTCGGGGTCGCGCACATAAGCCAAGTAAATAGACCCCATTGCACCCTCACGAAGCCCAGGCGGGTCTTCGATGGAGATGCCGCCATGCGCAACGGCTACGTCATGGAATTCGCGTACCAGCTCAGGTGAGTTGCACTTGAACCCAAGGGTCGCGCCGTTGGCGGCAGTTGCCACTTCACCGTCGATGGGCTCGCTGACACAAAAGACGTTGCCTTCGTGCCGGTAGAAAAGCCGGGTATGGCCGGAGGGCGCCGTGTTGCGCGCCGGCTCGCCCGCCCCGAGCGTGCCGAGCACTGCGTCGTAAAAGCGCTTTGATCGCTCGATGTCGTTGGAACCGATCATGAGGTGATTGAACATTGTTTCCTTCTGGCGTGAGCTTGATTCAACGGGGGTGGGCAATGCTACTTGTGAAAATAGCCAAGCGCTGAGGCCTTCGAATGACGCCTACCATCAAACACGACATGAAAGGCATGGCATGAACGACGACACCCACTTCTACGAACCGCGCCTGGGCCACGGCCTGCCGCACGACCCGTTCAACGCCATCGTGGGCCCGCGGCCGATCGGCTGGATCTCATCGCGCTCGGCGCAAGGTGGCCTCAACCTCGCGCCCTACAGCTTCTTCAACGCCTTCAACTACACGCCGCCCATCGTGGGCTTTTCGAGCATCGGCTTCAAAGACACGGTGCGCAACGTGCAAGCGACCGGCGAGTTCGCCTGGAACCTCGCCACACGGCCACTGGCCGAGGCCATGAATGCCAGTTGTGCGAGCGTGCCGCCAGAGGTCAACGAGTTCGAGCTGGCCGGGCTCACCCCGCTGGCCTCGCGTTTGATCTCGGTGCCACGCGTGGCCGAGAGCCCGGTGTCGTTTGAGTGCCGCGTGACGCAGATCATTCAGCTGCAAGGTGCCGATGGCATTGCGGTGCCAACCTGGCTCACCCTGGGCGAGGTGGTGGCGGTGCACATCTCGAAGGCTCTGCTGAAAGACGGTGTGTACAACACCGCCGCCGCACAACCCATCTTGCGCGGCGGCGGCCCGGCCGACTACTTCAGCATCGGGCCGGAGCAGCTGTTTCGCATGTTCCGGCCGCGCTGAAACTCAAGCCGGCACCGCCCGCCGCAGATCGAGCGTGAACGGGAAGTTCGGGTTGCGCTCTTCCGGGGGCACACGCATGCCACCCGGTGTGTGCCCCACGCGGAAGAAGCGCGCCAAGCGGCGGGCTTCGGCCTCGTAGGCGTTGACCGGTGCGGTGTCGTAGTTGCGCCCGCCCGGGTGGGCCACGTGGTACTGGCAGCCGCCCATGGAGCGGCTCATCCAGGTGTCGACCAGATCAAAGGTGAGCGGCGCGTGCGACGGAATGCTCGGGTGCAGCGCCGAGGACGGCGCCCAGGCCTTGTAGCGCACCGCGGCCACAAACTCGCCCACCTTGCCGGTGGGCTGAAGCGGCACCACACGGCCGTTGCAGGTGAGCACATGGCGGTCACCCACCAGGCCCGTGGCCTTGACTTGCAAACGTTCCACCGACGAGTCGACAAAGCGCACCGAACCACCGGCCCCCCCCTCTTCGCCCATCACGTGCCAGGGTTCGAGTGCGAGGCGGAATTCGATCTCGGCGCCCATCGCCGTGAAGTCACCCAGCCGTGGGAAGCGGAAGTTCAGGTGCGGCGCAAACCACTCCGGCTTGATGCCGTAGCCAAACTCGTTCAGCTCTTCAATCACATCGCACAGGTCTTGCCACACAAAGTGCGGCAGCATGAAGCGGTCATGCAGCTCGGTGCCCCAGCGTTTGAGGCGCGGTGCCTGATAGGGCTTCTGCCAGAAGCGCGACACCAACGCGCGCATCAGCAGCTGCTGCGTGAGGCTCATGCGTGCATGCGGCGGCATCTCGAAGGCGCGCATTTCCAGCAGGCCCAGGCGGCCGGTGGGGCCGTCGGGCGAGTACATCTTGTCGATGCAGAACTCGGCGCGGTGGGTGTTGCCGGTCACGTCGGTCAGCAGGTTGCGCATCAGCCGGTCAATCAGCCAGGGCGGGCAGGCATTGGGCCCTTCGGCAGCTTTGCGTTGCAGCTCGGCAAAAGCAATCTCGATCTCGTAGACCGAGTCGTTGCGTGCTTCGTCGACCCGCGGCGCCTGGCTGGTGGGGCCGATGAAAAGGCCCGAGAACAGATAACTCAGTGCGGGGTGGTTGTGCCAGTAGCCCACCATGCTCGCCAACAGGTCGGGCCGGCGCAGGAAGGGCGAGTCGGCCACGGTGGCACCACCCAGCACAAAGTGGTTGCCGCCGCCGGTGCCGGTGTGGCGGCCATCGACCATGAACTTCTCGGTCGACAAACGTGTTTCGTGCGCGACCTGGTACAGGTGGGTCGTTTGCTCCACCAGTTCTTTCCAGCTGTGCGCGGGGTGGATGTTGACTTCGATCACGCCGGGGTCGGGCGTGACGCGCAGCGTGGAAATGCGCGGGTCTTTCGGCGGCTCGTACCCTTCAAGAATCACCGGCAGCTTCATCTCGGCCGCCGTGTCTTCGCAGGCCGCCACCAGCTCCAGATAGTCTTCCAGCGCCGTCATGGGCGGCATGAACACATACAGCCGGCCATCGCGCGGCTCGACGCTCATGGCGGTGCGAGTGATCCAGCCCGCAGACTCGCCCGCGCCGGGCACTTTGGCCTGCGCTGCACTCAAGCTCGCAGCCACGGCGGGGCCGAGGTGCAATGCCGCACGCGAGCGCTCGCCAAAGCCGGCGGGCGACGGGGCCACGTCGGGTGTTGTTGCGCCGCTGCCCTCGTGCCCACCGCCGGCGTGGCGCAGGCGCTGATAAGGCGGCAGCGCCACAAAAGGCTGGGTCTGATCGGGTGGGTGCACCCAGGGCAAATCACTCGACTTGGCCCAGGGCTGTGAATCGAGGGGCAAGCGGTATCCCATGGCCGAGTCGCCAGGGACCAGGTAACAACGCTCGCCGCGCAGGAACCAAGGGCCGGTTTGCCAGCGCGCCACCGGGCCCGCATTTTTTACGTCAAAGCGCGCCACCGGCAGCACATGGCCCACCACCTTTTCCAGGCCCTGGGTGAAGACCTTGCGCAGGCGGTCGCGCTCCATTTCGTCACCCAGCTTGGCGTCAAACGGGTCCACGTTGGTGGGCAGCTTGCGCTCGCGCCACAGGTAGTACCAGACGTCTTCATACGCCGGGAACACGTACTTCGCATCGAGGCACAGGCGCTTGGCCACACCGCTCAAGAACTTGTGGGCCTCGATGTCGGTGACCTGGTAGTCCTTGTGCTCGCTGGCATACAGCTCGGGGTGCGTCCAGATCGGCTGTTTGTCTTTGCGCCAGAAGAGGTTGAGCGACCAGCGCGGCAGCTGCTCGCCCGGGTACCACTTGCCTTGGCCGTAGTGCAGCAGGCCGCCGTCGCCGTATTTGGCGCGCAGCTTGTCCATCAGGTCGGCGCTCAACAGCCGCTTGGTCGGGCCCATGGCTTCGGTGTTCCACTCGGCGCCGTCGCGGTCATCGACCGACACGAAGGTGGGTTCACCGCCTTGTGTCAGGCGCACATCGTTCTTGCGCAGGTCGGCGTCAACCTGGTGGCCCAGGGCTTCGATGTGGGCCCATTGGTCGTCGGTGTAGGGCAGCGTGACACGCGGCGTTTCCCAGACACGCGAGACTTTCATGTGGTGCTCGAATTCGGTCTCGCAGTCTTCGAGCGCGCCACTCACGGGCGCCGCCGAAGACGGCTCGGGCGAACACGCCAGCGGAATGTGCCCTTCGCCCGCCAGCAGACCCGAAGTGGGGTCGAAGCCGATCCAGCCTGCACCCGGCAGGTAGGCCTCGCACCAGGCGTGCAGGTCGGTGAAATCGACCTCGGTGCCGCTCGGGCCATCGAGCGACTTGACGTCGCTCTTGAGTTGAATCAGGTAGCCCGACACGAAGCGCGCGGCAAAACCCAGGTGGCGCAGCAGCTGCACCAGCAGCCAGCCGGTGTCTCGGCACGAGCCCGAGCCATTGACCAGCGTTTCTTCAGGCGTTTGCACGCCAGGCTCCATGCGGATCAGGTAGCTGATGTCTTTTTGCAGGCGCTGGTTGAGTGCAACCAGAAAGTTGGTCGTTTGCATCTTCTCGCGCGAGATGCTGGCGAGGTACTTCTCGAAGGCCGGCGTGAGCTGCGCCTTGCGGCGGTAAGGCTCCAGCTCGGTGGCCAGCGACTTGTCGTATTCAAACGGGAAGTTGTCGGCCTCGGGCTCCAGAAAGAAGTCAAAGGGGTTGAGCACGGACATCTCGGCCACCAGGTCGATCTCGATGCGAAACGAGGTGGTCTTGTCAGGAAAGACCAGCCGCGCAAGGTAGTTGCTCTGCGGGTCTTGTTGCCAGTTGATGAAGTGGGTGGCCGGCGTCACGCGCATCGAGTAGCTCAGGATGCGCGTGCGCGAGTGCGGCGCGGGGCGCAGGCGAACCACCTGCGGCCCGAGGTTGACCGGCCGGTCATACCGGTAGTGGGTCACGTGGTTGAGCGCAACGTGGATGGACATTCAAGGCTCCAGAACAGAAATCAGGGAAGAAGAAGGTCGCGCTTCGCAAATGTCAATGCGAACCCGCATGGATTCGTCACCACCGCCCTCGCGCACACCACGTATGGGCGAGCAGGCGGCGTAATCGAGGCCCACGGCCAGGCGCACGTGGCGCTCGTCCATCAGGCAACCGTGGGTGATGTCGATGCTCAACCAGCGGTGTTCGCTGGCATCGACGCACACATCGGCCCAGGCGTGGCTGGCCAGGTCGGCCTCGTCGGGGGCGTAAAAATAGCCGCTCACGTAACGCGCCGGCACGCCGTTGGCGCGGCAGGCAGCGATGAACACATGGGCATGGTCTTGGCACACACCGCCACCCTGCTCCCAGGCTTGCTGCGCCGTGGTCTGCACGCTGGTGGAGCCCGCCTTGTAGCGCACACCTTGCAGCACGGCATGGGCCAAGGCCATGGCCGAGGCTTCGTCCACACCGTCGGCGAGGTGGGCCCGGCCCAGCGCGTGCAATCGCTCATCGGCCGCGGTCAACGGCGTGTTGCGCAGGTAGAGCTGAGGCGGCACCGAGTTGTCAACCAACCAGGGCGAGGCATGCGTCTCGACCATGCCGCTCGCGCGCACCGCGCTGCCATAACTGCGGCGGGCCAGGCTCCAGGTGTGGGCCAGGTTGCCGTAGCTGTCGCGCTGCGCAAACAGCGGGGCCGGGGCGCTCAAGGTCCACTCGTGCACCGTCTGGTGGGCGCTGCCCTGGGGGGTGAGGCACAACGACTGCAGGGCGTACTGCAGCGGCGCGCTGTAGTCGTAGTGCGTCACGTGCTGGATGTTGAGTTTCATCCGTGACGCCGCAGGTGTGTCACGCAGCCACGGGCACGAGGAAGTCGCGGCTGATGCCCACCCCCAGCGTGCCCACTCGCTCCAGAAACTGGCTCAGGAAGGCGTGCAGCCCGGTGGCGAGAATCTCGTCGATGCGACCGAAGCGCAGGTCAGACTGCAAACGCCCGGCACGACGCAGCGTGTCGTGCGACTGCTCGTTGGCCACACGCTGCAGGTTGGACACCACTTCGTCCATGCAGCAGGCGAGCGAGCGCGGCATGTCGGCGCGCAAGATCAAAAGCTCGGCCACCTTCTCCGGGCGGATCACGTTGCGATACGCCTTGCGGTAGACCTCGAAGCCAGACACCGAGCGCAGGATGGCCGACCAGTGATAGAAGTCGTACTCCTGGTCTTTGCCACCATTGCCATTGGCCGCACCGGTGCCGAAAAACTCGCTCTCGACCGCATGGAACTTCACGTCGAGCATGCGGGCCGTGTTGTCAGCGCGCTCCAGGAAGCTGCCAATGCGCAAGAAGTGAAAGGCCTCGTCTTGCAGCATGGTGCCCACCGTCACGCCGCGTGAGAGGTGCGAGCGGAACTTGACCCACTCGAAGGCATCGCCGGGGTCTTTGTCAAAGGCCTTGACGCGCAGCATGCGCTGGAATTCGAGCCAGGTCTGGTTCTGCGTTTCCCACACCTCGGTGGTGAGCGCACCCCGCACGGCACGGGCGTTTTCGCGCGCGGCCATCAGGCAGCTGTAGATGCTGGAGGGGTTGCGCTCGTCGCTGACCATGTAGTCCATCACCTTCTTGGGCGTGATGTCGCCATGGCGCTCGCTGTAGTCGGCGGTCAGCTCAGAGATGCTCAACAGGCCACGCCAGCCGTTTTCAGCCGCGTCGGCCGATTGCGGCAGCAGCGAGGTCTGGTAGTTCACATCCAACATGCGCGCGGTGTTTTCGGCGCGCTCCATGTAGCGCGCCATCCAGAACAAGTGGTCGGCGGTTCTAGACAACATCACTGACTCCTTTTGTTGACCCACCAACAGCCGTTCGGCCTGAGGTATCGAAGGCTTGTTCAGCGACGGCACGAGGCTTCGATACCTCAGCCCGAACGGTTTGTGATTTGCAGACCGCGCTGATCATGCTTCGAGCACCCAGGTGTCTTTGGTACCGCCGCCTTGCGACGAGTTGACGACAAGCGAGCCCTCTTTCAGCGCCACGCGTGTGAGGCCGCCAGGAACCATCTGCACGTTTTTGCCCGACAGCACAAACGGCCGCAGGTCGATGTGGCGCGGCGCGATGCCACTCTCCACGAACGTGGGGCAGGTTGACAGGCTGAGCGTGGGCTGGGCGATGTAGCCGGCGGGGTTGGCTTCGAGCGCCTTGCGGAAGTCGGCGATCTCGGCCTTGGTGGAAGCCGGGCCGACCAGCATGCCGTAGCCGCCGGCGCCATGCACCTCTTTCACCACCAGCTCGTGCAGATGGTCGAGCACGTACTTGAAGTCGTCGGGCTCACGGCACTGGTAGGTGGGCACGTTGTTGAGGATCGGCTTTTCGCCCAGGTAGAACTCGATCATCTTGGGCACGTAGGGGTAGATCGACTTGTCGTCGGCCACGCCGGTGCCGATGGCATTTGACAAGGTGACGTTGCCCGCGCGGTACACGCTGAGCAGGCCCGCACAACCGAGCGTCGAATCGGGCCGGAAGGCCAGCGGGTCGAGAAAGTCGTCATCGACCCGGCGGTAGATCACGTCGACCCGCTTCGGGCCTTGCGTGGTGCGCATGTAGCAAAAATTGTCTTTGACAAAGAGGTCTTGCCCCTCAACCAACTCCACACCCATCTGCTGCGCCAAAAACGCGTGTTCGAAGTAGGCACTGTTGTACATGCCGGGCGTGAGCACCACCACCGTTGGCTCGTTGACTGCGGCCGGCGCGACACCACGCAATGTTTCGAGCAGCAAGTCGGGGTAGTGCGCCACCGGCGCCACCCGGTGCTGGCTGAACAGCTCGGGAAAGAGCCGCATCATCATCTTGCGGTTTTCGAGCATGTAGCTCACACCGCTGGGCACACGCAGGTTGTCTTCGAGCACGTAGTAGGAGCCGCTGCCATCGGCGTTGCCGGCGCGCACGATGTCGATGCCGCTGATGTGCGAGTACACACCACCGGGCACGTCGACACCCATCATCTCGGGGCGGAACTGCGCGTTTTTGAAGATTTGGTCGGCGGGCACGATGCCGGCGCGAATGATCTCCTGCTCGTGGTACACGTCGTGGATAAATCGGTTGAGCGCCGTGACCCGCTGAATCAGGCCCTTTTCCATTTCGGCCCACTCGGCGGCGGGGATCACACGCGGGATCAGGTCAAACGGGATCAGGCGCTCGGTGCCCGAGCCGTCTTCGTCTTTGGCGCCATACACGGCGAAGGTGATGCCCACCCGGCGAAAGATCATCTCCGCCTCTTCACGGCGGGAACGCATCACGTCACTCGGCTGCTGCGCCAACCACCGGTCGTACACCCGGTAGTGTTCGCGCACCGTGGTGCTGGTGGCCTGCATCTCGTCGAAGCTGTTCTTCATCGGCACCTCATTTGCAAGTCTCCTGCAAGGCAGGTTAGCAAATTCCAGGCCACTTGCGCACCAAGAGCGGGCGCTCGGGCAAGAACATTCTCAAGAAGATTATTCGCCACCACCGACGTGGCGCCAGTAACGCCGGCTGGCTTCGCGTTCGCACACCCATGCCGAGCCACCGGCCCAGCGCCAGGCACCACAGCCCGGGCTGGTCAACACCACCACACCACGCTCGTGCAGGCGCTGCAGCACCTCGGCCACCGGGTGGCCGAAGCGGTTTCGGTAGCCCGCTTGAACCACCGCGAGCTTCGGGGCCACGGCGTCGAGAAAGGCCGCGGTCGACGAGGTGCGGCTGCCGTGGTGAGGCACCAGCAGCAGGTCGCTGCGCAGCGCCTCGGCTTGCGTCATGAGCAACTCGGCCTCTTGTTGGCGCTCGATGTCACCGGTCAACAGCGCCGTGCCCTGGGCGCTGCTCACCTTGATCACACACGACATGCCATTGGGCTTGAGCTTGCGTTCGTAGTCAGCAGGCCGGGGGTGAAGCACTTCGAAGCGCACACCGTCCCACTGCCACGACTGGCCGGCTTCGCAGCGGCGTGATTGGGCGGCCAGGGGGTGCAGCGGGTGCCCGTCTTCCAGCGAGCTGAGCAGCTCGACGACCGGCAGCCCTTTCAACATGGCCGCGGCGCCACCCACGTGGTCGAGGTCACGGTGGCTGAGCACCAGGCGGTCGATGTGCGTTTCGCCGCGCGCGCGCAACAAGGGCAGCAACACACGCTGGCCGGCATCGGTGTCGCGCGAATACTGCGGGCCGGCGTCGTACACCATCAAGTGCGAGCGTGTTCGCACCAGCACCGCCGTGCCCTGCCCCACGTCCACCGCCAGCAGCTCGAAGCGCCCTTCGGCCGGCAGCTCGCGCACGGGCAGCAACAAAGGCATGAGCAGCGGCACCGCCAACAAGCGCACCCGCCACGGCAAAGGCAAGACCATCAGCGCCGCGGCGCACAAGCCTGCGGCCTGCGCCCACAGCGGCGCCACCGGGGCGAGCCACACGGCGCCCGGCAACCCGGCCAACAACGCCAGGCCCTGGGCCAGGCTCTGCTGTACCCACGCACCGGCCAGCCACAGCGGTGACCACAACACCCCCAGCAAGGCCAGCGGCGTGATGACCAGCGTGACCACCGGAATGGCCACCAGGTTGGCCACAAAGCCCACCAGCGACACCTGCTGGAAAAACACCAGCGTGAGCGGCGCCAAGCCCAGCGTTGCCACCACCTGGGTGCGCAGGCCTCCCTTGGCCGCGTGAGCCAGGCCTTGCCACCAGCGCCGCTCGGCGGTTTGCGCCTGCGCCGACGCATGAACCGGCTCCGACGCCATCAACAACCCCACTGCCATGAACGACAACCAGAAGCCCGGTTGCAACAAGGCCCAAGGGTCGAGTGCGCTGACCACCACGGCGGCGGCCAACAGCACCAGCGACCACGGCCAGCGCCGGCCCAAGAGCTGCAGCAAGGTCACCGTGGCCAGCATCCACACCGTGCGCTGCGCGGGCACACCCCAGCCTGCAAACAGCGCGTAACCGGCCGCGGCCACCAGCCCACCCCAGCGCCCGGCCAGCTGCGCGGGAATCCACAACACCGCGCGGCCACTGCGCCGCCACAAACCCACGATGGCCAGGCTCGCCACCCAGGCAAACATGGTCACGTGCAGCCCGCTGATGCTCATCAGGTGGGCCACACCGGTGGTGCGAAACAGTTGCCAGTCGTCGCGCTCGATGGCCGACTGGTCGCCCACCGCCAGCGCGGCCAGCACGCCGGCCGCGCGCGGGTCGCTCACCGTGGCCTCGATGGCGTCGCGCACCCGTTGGCGCAGGCGGTCGACGGGGTGGCCCGCTTGTTTATCAAGCAGCTGCGGCGCCAACTTGTCGTTGGTTCGCACATACCCGGTCGCGCGCAGCCCCTGCTCAAACAGATAGAGCTCGTAGTCAAACCCATCGGGGTTGATGTTGCCGTGCGGCTGGCGCAGCCGAACCGTGAAGCGCCAACGCTGGCCCGCACGCAGCGACTGCTGCGGCTCGCTCAGGGCGGCGTCTTCATGCCAGCCGGCATACCAGCCCAGCGACACACGGCTCGGCAGCTGAACCCCCTCACCGTGCAGGCGCGCTTCTTCGATCTCGAACCGAAAGCGCAAACCCACTGACGACTGCTGCGGCAAACCGGCCACCACACCCACCACCTGCAGGTCTTGCCCTTCAAGCGCGGGTGGCAGCACGTCAGCCAGGCGCTCACTTGCCCGCCAGCCCGAAGCACCCCACCCAAACGCCAGCGCGGCCCCCAACGACAGCAGCCAAACCCGCGGCCAACGCCAGGCCACGGCAGCGCCCACGAGCCCCAGTGCCAGGCACAACAGGTAGGCCCACAGCGGCAGCAGGGTTCGCTCTTGCAACTGCAGCGCAACGCCCAGCAGCCAGGCCAAACCCATGCTGGCCATGCGCCATGCTTGGTCTTTTCCTCCCATGGCCGCAGTGTAGGATTTGCGCCTCCCCTGATTCCCGGTGCTTGTGATGTCTGTCTACGACCGCTTGAAGTCTCTCGGCATCGAGCTGCCGCCCGTGGCCATTCCTGCCGCGGCCTATGTGCCTTTTGTGCGCACCGGCAAGCTGGTGTTCATCTCCGGCCACATCGCCAAACGCGACGGCAAACCCTGGGTCGGCCAGCTCGGCCGCGACACCGACACCGCCACCGGCAAACAAGCCGCACGCGCCATCGCCATCGACCTGCTGGGCACGCTGCACGCCGCGGT
>JBKJJF010000079.1:0-26677 GCA_046598195.1 Rhizobacter sp.
TGCCATGCTGCACCTTCGGCGCGCTCGCTGCGCAGTGCGACGGCGGCGCTCAGCATCTTCCAGCGGCCACGCAACTCGCTCTCGACGGCGCCCGAGCTGGCGGGCGGTGCGATGAGCTCGGGCGCAAGTTGGGCGCCCGTTGCGAGTGGGCCCTGCGTCGCGGGCTGGCGATCATCCCAGCGCACTCGCACCTGGCCACTGAAGTCAGCGTCCGCGTGGGCGCTCGCCACCGTGCCGGCGGCGACCCACAGCGCCAACAGCTTGAGGGAAGTGTGCATGGCCTCAGTCCAGGCTCGGGTTGCGCGCGAGAAACATCGGGTTCAACCAGGCCTCGGGCACCGTGCGCTCCTTGCGGGCGAGGTAGCGCACCCGCGTTTCCTTGTGGTTGCTCAGTTGGTCGAGCAGCACCATCTCGGCCACGGCGGTGGGCGCATTGGGTTTGTCCATCACGAAGCGCGCACGCTTGGCGAGCTTGTCAGACTGCACGTACAGGTCGGCCTTGATCGGCTCGCGTTTTGCCTTGCCGACCCACAGCTCAATGCGCTGGTACGTCACGCCCTTGCGTGCAGCGCTCAGGCTGAGGTGGGTGCAGGCCACTTCGCCGCAGCTCTCTTCGCCGACGAGTTGCGCGTTGTAGTCATCGGCCCAGCTCATGGTGGCGATGTCACCGGTAGACGCATCGCCCAGCAGCTTTTGCATTGGCGTGATGCGCATGGGGCGCTGGCTGTTGGGCATGAGCAGCCAGAAGTCGTCTTTCAGCATCAACACCTTCTGGCCTTTTTCGGCCGGGCTTTGCATCAGCACCAGCGACTGCTGGTGGCCTTGTGCCAACACGGTGTAACGGCGCTCCTTGTCGGGCGAACCGTCGGCATGGAAGGTGGTGATCTGGGTGTCGACCTGCATGTGGGTGGCGCTCATGCGGTAGCGGTCGGTGGCCTTGAGCAGCTCGTTCATGCCCTGGGCTTGCACCTGCAGCGTGGCCAGCACGAGGCCGGCGGCGCAGGCGATGCGGTAGAAGTGGTTCATGGTGTGTCCTTTGAAAAGAGAATTCACCCACCTCGTTCGCCCTGAGCCTGTCGAAGGGTGCGCACAGCACGGCGCCGGCTTCGACAGGCTCAGCCCGAACGGATCAGGGGTCGTCAGGTGTGTGCCAGGGCTTGCACCACCGGCTGGTGCACCGTCTTGCGTGCCACCCAGGCCGAAGCCAGCATCGCCAGGGCCACCATCGCAACGAGCGTGAAGGCGTACAGCGGCGCGTCGATCGCGACGGTGAGCGGGTAACCCACCGAGCGGCCAGGTGGCGGTGGCATCTGCACCGGGAAGACGAGCAACAGCACGCTGGTCGCCAAGGCGATCACCGCGCCGACCACCGCCCCCGCTCCACCGAGCACCATGCCTTCGAGCGCCAGGGTGCGCATCAGCTGGCCAGGCAGCGTGCCCATGGCGCGCAGCGTGCCGATCTCGCGGGTGCGCTCGATGATGGCCATGGCCATCGCGTTGGTCACCACGAAGACCACGATCAAGCCAATGATGATGCCCAACGCGCCGAAGATGCGGTTGTAAAGCGCCTTCACCCCTTGGTAAAACGCCGCCTGGTCAAGCCAGGTCTGCACCGTGAGCTGCGGCTCGGCGGCAGCGAACCGGGCTTGCGCAGACGGGGTGAGGTCCATGCGATTCAGAAACACCCCCAGGCTGCTCACCCGCTGCGTGTTGAGCAGCTTCTGCGCCGTGAGCACGTCGGTGTAGACGAGGCGCTTGTCGACCTCGGGCACGCCGGTTGAGAAGATGCCTTTCACCTGCACGTCCATCGCGTTGAGCGCACCTTCGCTGGTGCTGGCCAGCAGCGTGAGGCTGCTGCCGGGTTTGGCGTTGAGGCTCTTGGCGAGTGCTTCACCCAGCATCACCTCGGCGCTCGCCGTGTTGCCACCGCTGAGCACGTCACCGGCCTTGATGGTGAGGAATGGGCCCTTGACCGAAAACTCGTCGTCGGGTGACACCCCCACGGCCATCATCACCGTCGACTTGTCGCCGTTGCTGATGAGGCCGCTGAACTCGACCTTGGGCAAGACGGCGCGCACGTCAGTGTCGGCCAGCAGTTTGGCCTTGAGGGCGTCGGCGTTGTCCAGGCCGTGCTGCAAGGGCGTGGCTTCGTCTTTGGTGAACTGATCGAGCTTGCCGATGATCAGGTGGCCGGTGTTGCGCGCCGAAGCCTGGGCCAGCGCGCTGTAGGTGGAGATCGCAAAACCACCGGCCAGCAAAATCGCCGCCGTGCCCAGCGCGGCGATGGCCACGGTGACGGTGGAGCGGCGGCGGTTGCGCAGCGTGTTGAGGAGCGCAAATTTCAGCCAGGGGTTCATTGCAATGTCTCCGTCGGTGCGGTGATTTGCCCGTCGAACAAGGCGACGATGCGGTCACAGCGGCGCGTGAGCCGCTGGTCGTGGGTGGCGATCACGAAAGCCGCACCTTGGGCATGGCCCAGCTCGCGCATCAGGGCCAGCACCTGGTCGGCGGTGCGCGAGTCGAGGCTGGCGGTGGGCTCGTCGGCGATCACGAGCTTCGGGCGCTTGACCAGCGCGCGGGCAATCGCCACCCGCTGGCGCTGGCCGCCGGAGAGGGCATCGGGCCGGTGCTGGGCATGGTCTAGCAGGCCCACCGATTCGAGCACCTCGGCGACACGCTGTTTGCGCTCGGCCACTGGCACGCCGGTCAGGAACAGTGGGTAGTCCACGTTCTCGGCCACCGTCATCACCGGCACCAAGTTGAAGCTCTGGAACACAAAGCCCAAGGCATCGCGGCGCAGGAGGGCGGCGCGTGTTTCGGGGAGCGTGTCAACACGCTCCCCACGCAACAAGATCTCGCCCACATCGGGCGTGTCGATCAAGCCGACGAGGTTGAGGATGGTGCTCTTGCCGCTGCCCGAGGGCCCGGTGAGCGCCAGCATCTCGCCGGGGTAGACCTGCAGGTGAATGCCGCGCAGGGCGGGCACCACGTGAGCGCCGAGCTTGTAGGTCTTGTGCACACCACGCAGCTCGATCACCGGTGCGGTGTTCACCGCAGAGACAGTGGGTGGGTTCTTCATTGCGGCAGGCCTTGCAGCTGCGCCTTGGCCGCATCGGCCTGCGGCAGCTGGCGCTGGATCACGGACTGGAAGTCGCGCCTTGCATCGGCGTTGCGAAACGCCTTCACCGCTTGCTCGCCCGCACGCATCAACACCGCACCCTGAAAGCCCGGCGTCGCCTGGCTCAGCAGCGGGCTCATCTGCACCTCGGTCAGGAGCTTCACACCGCGTGCGTTGCGGTTGAAAAAGCTCGGCAGGTTGAGGAAGGTGCTGGCCGCCGTGAAGCGGGCCTGCAGGCTCACCGGCGAGCGGTTGAGCAAGGCGGTGTCGTGGGCCGGCTGCAACAAGGCCAGGCCCTTGTCGATGAGCGCAAGACCGTCTTCGGCATAACCGATCTTCTTCCACGGCAGGTAGGTCGACTTGGCCTTGAGCGCGGTGGCCGCACCGGCATAAACCATCAGCATCGGGTGGCCGGGTTCGGCTTTGAGCAAGTCGCTGAACTGGTCGGCCGCGCCATCGAGTGCGGCGCTGTCGCCGTTTTGTGCGGCTTGAAAGGTCTGGAATGCCGCCTGGAACTGGGCGTCGGTGGTGGCGGCGCTGGCGGCGCCGAAACTCAGGCTGAGCACCAGCGCGGCGAGCAACACGATGCGGCGCGGCAGATGCGAAGACGTTGTGGCTGTGGCCATGAAAACCTCCTGAAAAGTGGTGTGTGTGGAGAGACAACACCGTCAGGCTAAGCAGGCGCGGCACGTGGCGCCGCCGTGCTGCGACGAAACGCCGCAGCGTGTCGCCAAATGCGGGCGAGCCAGCGCGAACCGCACCCCTATGATTTGCGGCCATGAACACCAAGCCCCTCGACCTGCTGCTGCTGCATGGCTCCCATGGCAGCCTCGCCGAGGTGCAGCCCTGGGTGCCGCTGCTGGCACCGCACTTCACCGTGCACACGCTCAACCTGTGTGGACACGGCGGGCGCGAGATCCCACCGCGGCTCGACCCGGCCACTTTTGTGGCCGACCTGCTGGCGCAGATGGACAACCGCGGCCTGCACGCGCCCATCGTGCTGGGCTACAGCTTCAGCGGCGTGGTGGCCCTGCACCTCGCGGCTCAGCACCCGCAGCGGGTGGCCGCGGTGATCACACTCGGCACACGCTGGGTCTACGACGCCAACAGCATCGCCCACGCCACCCACCTGCTGCAGGAGGCGAGGCTCGCAAACCTGCCACAACGCGCCGAGCAGCTGAGCCGCGCCCACCACCCGAACGACTGGCGTGTGCTGGCCCGCACGCTGAGCCAGATGTACAGCCAGTTTGCGCAAACGCGCGCGCTGCCCACCGAGGTGTTGAGCCGCGTCACCTGCCCCTGCCTCGTGATGACCGGCACCACCGACCCGATTGCCAGCGTGGACGAAACGCTGGCGCTGCACCGCAGCCTGCCGCGCAGCACGGTGGCCACCTTCGACGGCAGCGCGCACCCGCCCGAGGCCGTGCCGATGGGCGACTTGCAGTTGGCATTTGCCCAGTGGGTGGGCGACGGGCGTTTCAGTCGGCCTGCGTGACCGCGTAAACCGCCTGCACCACCTGCGCCATGCGCCGGTAGTCGAGCCGCTCGTGGGTGTCACCGGCCTGGTGGTAGCGGGTGTTGCGATAGAACGAGGTGTCGGTGACCATCAAGGCCGGGTAGCCCTCGGCCCAGTAACTGCGGTGGTCGGAGAAGTCGATGCCCTGGATCAGGCTCGGCGCATTGATGGAGTGCACCGGCAAGGGCGTGGCGCCGGCCATCTGCGCCTTCACCCGGCGCATGGCCGAAAAGTCCCCGAGGCGACCGACCAGCGCGATGAAGTTGCCCTGATCCGGGTAGAGCAGGGTCATGCCGGGCACCGGGAAACTCTGGCTCCCGGGTTGGTCGCTGAAGTCACCGATCATTTCCAGCGAGAGCATCAGCCGCACCTCTCGACCGGCCGCAGCCAGCGAGCGCGCATGCCGCACGCTGCCCATGTCAGCGGTGCGAAAGTGGGGTGGCTCCTCCAGCGTGTAAGCCACCAGCTCCACCGGCTGCCTCGGTGGGTGCTCGCGCAACAAACGCCCGAGTTCGATCAAGCCGGCCACACCGCTCGCGTTGTCGTCGGCACCCGGTGTGTGCGTGTCCGGCGTGTGGCCACGCGGGTGTTTGGCGCCCTCGTTGGCGTCACCATGCGAGTCGTAGTGCGCACCGATCACCAACACCGCGCCGGTGTCGGGGCCGAAGCGGGCCACGATGTTCTTGTAGGTGATGCCTTCCACCTTCACGGCTTGCACCGACACGGTGGCACCCATGGCAACAAACTCGTCGAAGACGTACTGACCGGCGGCTTCGAGGTTCTTGAACTGGTCGTGGCTGCGTGGGTAGAGGTCAACCGACAGGTGTTTGACGTGGGCTTGCAAGCGGGCAGCACTCACCTCGGGTGACTGCGAGGGAATCGGCGTCACAAATGGCTGCGTCACCAGACCAATCACCGCGGCAGGAACACCAGCGCCAACCAGCAACAGCGCGATGAGATAAGGCTTAAGCCGCATCGGCCAAGCGTGCATCACGCCACTGGGTGAGCCGCCCTCCAGAGCCATCGAACACCACCTCCGCAAATGCCCCGTTGATCAGCGTGAATTGCGGCTGCTGATGGCCAATGTCAACGTCGATCAGGATGGGGCAGCTCAGGTCACCGAGCACGGCGGTCAGCGCTTCACGGTAGCTCAGGCTGTCTGCACCGGCTCCATCTGGCCCGGCACTTCTGCCGATGAGCAGGCCCGCCAAGCCGCTGAACCACCCATTCATGCGCGCACCCCACAAACCGCGCAGCAGCTCGCAGGGCTTCATCTCGGCGTTCTCAAGATAGAGAACCACGCCGTCGTCACCAGCCGCCCGCACAAAGGCCGGCACGTCGCCATAGGGCGTGCCTGCGAGCCGAAAGAGTGCGTCCATGCAGCCGCCGATCAGGTGCCCACGAAACGCGCTCGACTGTGCTCGCCCATCGAGCCGCTGCCACCGTGTTGTTTCAGTCAGGTTGAAAGGAGCATCCACTTGGTCGGCAAAATCAATCCACTTTGTTTGGAAGCGCGGCGAAGATTCCTGAACCACCGGCTGCTCGAAGTCGCAACCCAGAATGCGCAACACCGAGGTCGTGAGGGCGTCGGTTTGCGTCGGCGCCAACTCCATGAGGTTCGGGCCATGCGCCGTAGCCCAGCCAGCCAACAAGCTCAGTGGCATCTGGAGCGTGCTCAAGTCGGAGTAGCCCAGAAACCATTTCGGCTCAACCAGACGCAAAGCCGCGAAATCGATCCGTTCGAGCAATTCAATGGCACGCTCCCCACCCCACGGTGGCATCACCGCGGCGATGGCCGGGTCCAACAGAAACCTCATCAACTCCGCCGCGCGTTGGTCGGCAGGTGCGCTGGCATCCTTGCTTTGGGTGCGAAGACATGCGCCTTCAACAACACGAAACCCGTTCGCTCTCAAGTAATCAAGCACAAGATCAAGCCGGGCCAGGGCACCACCGGAAACCCCCGACGAAGGCGCCGTCACTGCGATGAGGTCACCACGAACGAGTGGTCGAGGAAATCGAATCACCGTGAGCCTCTCTCTGTCGGCGGCCGCGCCAAAAACGCAAACTTCTCGTCCGCGGAGAACCCGCACTTGCGATAGAACTGCTGCGTGCTTTCCTTACGCGAGCCGGTCATCAACATGACCTTGTTGCAGCCACGCTGCCAAGCCAGGTTGAGCGCATGGATCACGACCGCCTGGCCGATGCCACGGCCGCGCAAGCGCTGCTCGACGACGACGTTTTCCAGCACAGCGTAAGCAGACAAGCCGCGGCTCAGGTTGGGCACGATGTTGAGGTAGCAGGTGCCGACCACCTCGCCAGCCAGTTCGGCCACGAACAACTCGAAGTAGGGGCTGGCCAGAATGTCGTTGAACAGGGCCCGACCGAGCGCCGGCTCGATGGGCGGGTCATCCGGGTTCAGCTGCCGATACAGCGCCAACAGCGGCAGCAGATCCTCGGGTTTTGCAATGCGCAGCAACACGTCCATCGGCCCTCTGGGCGCAAGCATGCGCCGTGGAGGCCATTCTCCGGCATCGGCCGCTGTGCTCACTTGGGCTTGCGCTGACGCTCCCGCTTGCGCCAGTAAGGGAACTCGTCTTCGTGGATCTCGATGTCGAGCTCTGAGACCCGCGCCTGCAAGCGCTCTTGCACATCGGCCACCGCCTGGTTGTAGATCAGGGGGCCGATCTCTTCGAGAACGAAGCCGAGCAAGGCGCCCGCGGCGATGTTGCCGATCTTCTCTTCCATGTTTTCCTGGAAGTAACGCTCGATCGAAGAGATGGCCTCCTTGCGCGCTTCCTTGGGGATCTCGATGGTCATGGTTCCTCCTGGGCCCAACAGCAGATGCGATCGGGCAATGGCACATGAGATGGTTCAGCGTCGCATCGACAGTAATCGCACAATGCGATCCCGCGTTAGCCGGCGGAGCCGATGCAGCGCAGTCCGAGATAACGCTCGAAGGCGTCGAAGTCTCGGTCGCTGTGAAGTAGCTGATGGCCGCTGACTGTGCATCGAGTGGCCAGCACCACGTCAATGGTGCCGCCAAGTGTCGCACCGAGCTTGCGCAGCTTTCTATGGTTCTTGGCCGCCTCAATCAGCACGTCTTCGCCACCAAGACAATGTTGGTTCTCATGATGTGCATACAGCGTTAAATTTGTACGCACAATACTGGGCTCGCGGTGGCAAGGCAAGGCTGAAAAGCGGCCTTCTCACCCTTGCATCGAGAGGGGTTCCAAACGTTAGCCCTCGACCTGCATCACACGTCGACTCAACTCAACCAGACCGATCAGATTGGAGCCAACCTTGCTGCCCACTCAGAAACGAATTGCTGCGTTCTTTTACGGGAGCTTCATCCGCAAAGACGTCATGGCCTTGGGCGGGTTTCATCCCGATCGGGTCGAAGTTGCCAAACTGAACGGATACGACATCGCCTTCGATCCGCATGCCAATGTCTTTCGCTCCAATCAGCATGCAGTTTGTGGCGTCTTGGTCTACCCGTCTCATCAAGAGCTGAACCAACTCTACTCAAGAGACGGGGTCGGCGTCTTTCTTCCCGAAGCAGTGATTGTGGAAACCAGCGACAACCGATGGGTGCCAGCCATGTGCTACATGCCACCTGTGCGCGGAAGTGACCCAGCCGACGTCATCTATGTCAAACGCCTCATTGAGGCCGCCAAAGAACATGGCTTTCCGACGTGGTACTTGAACCGCCTGGAAGAGCTTGGATCGCACCCCAAGGTAGAGGGTGCAGCCCGCAGCGATGCCTAACCCACCTTGCGCCGCTGCTGCCAAGCGATCAGCTCACCCACGAAGCCGCGGCGGAAGGCGATCACACACACCACAAAAATCACGCCGATGATCACCGTGACCCACGAGCCCACACGGTCGGCCAGGAAGTTTTGCAGGCCGATGATGGTGAACGCGCCCACCACCGGGCCGGCGAAGGTGCCCAGGCCGCCGAGCAGGGTCATCAGGATCACCTCGCCCGAGAGCGACCAGTGCACGTCGGTCAAGGTGGCAAAACCGAGCACCGTGGTCTTGAGCGAGCCGGCCAGGCCCGACAGCGCGGCCGAGAGCACAAAGGCGAGCAGCTTGTAGCGGTCGACGTCGTAGCCGAGCGAGATGGCGCGGGGCTCGTTTTCGCGGATGGCCTTGAGCACCTGCCCAAACGGCGAGTGCACCACCCGCAGGATGAACAAGAACACCGCCACGAACACGGCCAGCACCAGGTAGTACATGGCGATGTCGTTGCCGAGCGGCAACAAGCCGAAGAGCTTGCCGCGCGGCACACCTTGCAGGCCGTCTTCACCACCGGTGAACGGTGCCTGCAAGCAGACGAAGAAGATCATCTGCGCCATGGCCAGCGTGATCATCGCGAAGTAGATGCCCTGGCGGCGAATGGCAATCAAACCGATCACCAGCCCGAGGCCCGCAGCGATCGCCATGCCTGCAACGATGCCCAGCTCGGGCGACCAGCCCGCACTGCGCACCAGCCAGCCCGTGCCGTAGGCGGCCGACCCCAGGAAGGCGGCGTGGCCAAACGACAACAGGCCGGTGTAGCCGAGCAGCAGGTTGAATGCGCAGGCAAAGATGGCGAAGCACAGCGCCTTCATCATGAAGATGGGGTACAGGCCGATGAAGGGCGCGATCGCCAGCACGGCGAGCCCCAGCGCCCAGAGAATGCGCGCGTTGCGGGTTTGAGTCGGTGCGTTCATCGGGTTACTTTTCTTTGCCGAACAGGCCGGCGGGCCGAATCATCAAGACGATGGCCATGATCACGAACACCACGATGCTTGACGCTTCGGGGTAGACCACCTTCGTCAAGCCTTCGATCAAACCGAGCGCCAGGCCGGTGAGGATGGAGCCGAGGATCGAGCCCATGCCACCGATCACCACCACCGCGAACACCACGATGATCAGGTTGCTGCCCATCAGGGGTGTGACCTGGATGATGGGCGCGGCCAGCACCCCGGCGATGGCCGCGAGTGCGGCGCCGCCGGCGTAGGTGAACATCACCATCAAAGGCACGTTGATGCCAAAGGCTTGCACCAGCGCCGGGTTTTCGGTGCCGGCGCGCAGCGTGGCGCCCAGGCGCGTTTTTTCGATCAGCACCCAGGTGCCCAGGCAAATGATCAGCGAGGCCAGCACCACCCAGGCACGGTAGTTGGGCAGCACCATGAAGCCGAGGTTGGTGGCACCTTGCAGCGCATCGGGCACCGGGTACGACTGGCCCGACACACCAAACTGCTCGCGGAACAAACCTTCGGCAATCAGCGCCAAGCCGAAGGTCAACAAGAGGCCGTAGATCGGGTCGAGCTTGTAGAGGTGGCGCAGCAGCGTGCGCTCGATCACCACGCCAAGGGCACCCACCACCAGCGGGGCCACGACCAGCGCGGCCCAGTAGTTGAGCCCGAACTTCTCCAGGCTCAACCAGGCCACGTAGGCGCCGATCATGTAGAGCGCGCCGTGGGCAAAGTTGACAATGCCCAAGAGGCCGAAGATCACCGCCAGGCCGAGGCTCAGCATGGCGTAGAACGAGCCGTTGACCAGCCCGAGAAGCAGCTGGCCGAGGAGGGCCTGGATAGGAATGCCGAATATTTCGTTCATGGGCGGTGGGCGGTGATGCCGTTCAGTGGACTCCGTTCGCCCTGAGCCTGTCGAAGGGCTTCGACAGGCTCAGCCCGAACGCAAGACTGCTTACTTCCAGAGGGCGCACTTCGATTCAGCTTTGGTCGTCCAAGCCGTTTCACCCTTGAACGTCTCGGCCACCTTGTAGTAGTCCCACGGCTCGGTCGACTCCTTCGGGGTTTTGACCTGCATCAGGTACATGTCGTGCACCATGCGGCCGTCACCGCGGATGTAGCCGTCCTTGGTGAAGATGTCGTTGATCTTGGTCTTTTTCATGTGTGCCAGCACCTTGTCAGCGTCGTCGCTGCCCGTGGCCTTGACGGCGTTCAGGTAGTTCAGCGCGGCGGAGTAGTCACCGGCCTGGATCGACGAAGGCATGCGCTTGATCTTCTCGAAGAACTTGCGGCTCCAGGCGCGTGACTCGGCGTCGCGGTTCCAGTACCAGCTGTCGGTGAGGTACATGCCTTGTGTCGCGTTCAGGCCCAGCGCGTGCACGTCGTTGATGAACATCAGCAGGCCGACCAGCTTCATGGTCTTGGTGATGCCGAACTCGTTGGCCGCCTTGATGGTGTTGATGGTGTCACCACCGGCATTGGCCAGCCCCAGAATCTGCGCCTTGCTCGACTGCGCCTGCAGCAAGAACGACGAGAAATCGCTCGCCGACAGCGGGTGCTTGACGCTGCCCACGATGGTGCCACCGGCCGCCTTGACCACCGCCGAGGTGTCGTTCATCAGTTGCGCGCCGAAAGCGTAGTCAGCCTGCAAGAAGTACCAGCTTTTGCCGCCGGCCTTCACCACCGCATTGCCGGTGCCCTTGGCCAGGGCCACGGTGTCATAAGCCCAGTGCACGGTGTAGGGGTTGCACTGGTCGTTGGTCAGTGCCGAGGTTGCGGCACCGACCGAGATGAAGAGCTTCTTCTTCTCGGCCGCCACCTTGGCCATGGCCAGGTTGGTGCCGGAGTTGGTGCCACCGATCAGCATGTCGAGGCCCTGGGTGTCAAACCACTCGCGTGCCTTGGCCGCGGCGATGTCGGGTTTGTTCTGGTGGTCGGCATAAACCACTTCGATCTTTTTGCCGGCGATGGCCCCACCGTGGTCGGCCACGGCCATCTTGACTGCCTCGATGCCGGCCGGGCCGTCAATGTCGGCATACAGGCCAGACAGGTCGCTGATGACGCCGATGCGGATCACGTCACCAGAGATTTGGGCCTGTGCGGGGGTGAGCGCGGCGGCGCAGGCAAGCGAACAAGCGGCAGCGATGTTTTTCAGCTTCATGGTGTCTCTCCTTGGGGGTGGGTGGGTCGGGGCCTATTTGCACCAAATGAGCATCCACGCCGGACCAATGCGAGGTGCAGGGCAAGGCGCGGGCGAGGCCGTGTGCCTTTGGCACACAACGAGGCCGCAACGCCGCCATGCGCCTCGCATTGGCCCGGCCCTTCGGGTGATCTCAGAAAACAGACGCCCTCGTCGTTGCAAATGCTCGCTGTAGCAAGTGCTACAGCTGTGCTTTGCGCCTCGATGGCGTCTGTTTTCTGAGTCACGTGGATGCTCATTTGGTGCAAATAGGCCCCAAGTCAAACGCCTAAGTACTCATGGAGTTGTTCCATGCGAGCCGGCAGTTGATCTTTGGGGAACTCTTGAAGAATGCGGCCGTGTTCCATCACAAGGAAACGGTCGGCCAGCGGGGCGGCAAAGCGGAAGTTTTGCTCGACCATCACGATGGTGTAACCCTGGCGGCGCAGTGCGATCACCATCTCGCCGAGCTTTTGCACGATGACCGGGGCCAGGCCTTCGGAGATTTCGTCCAGCAGCAACAGCTTGGCGCCGGTGCGCAGAATGCGCGCCACCGCCAGCATCTGCTGCTCGCCGCCCGAGAGGCGTGTGCCTTGGCTGCCGGCACGCTCTTTCAGGTTAGGGAACATGCCGTAGATCTGTTCGATGCTCATGCCGCCCTCGCCCAGGCGGGGTGGCAGCATCAGGTTTTCTTCGGCCGACAAGGTAGAGAAGATGCCACGCTCTTCAGGGCAATAACCAATGCCCAGCCGCGCAATGCGGTGGGTGGGCATGTTGATGGCTTCTTGCCCACGGATGCGGATGGAGCCTTTACGCGAGCCGATCAAGCCCATGATGGCGCGCAAGGTGCTGGTGCGGCCGGCGCCGTTGCGCCCGAGCAGCGTGACCACCTCGCCTTCGTTGACGTGGAAGTTCACGCCATGCAGCACATGCGATTCGCCGTACCAGCCTTGCAGCTCGCGGACTTCGAGGAACGGTGTTGCCATGCTCAGTGCGCTCCTTGCAACTCGACGTTGGCGGTACCCATGTAGGCCTCGATCACCGCCGGGTCTTTCGACACCTCGGCATACGGCCCTTCAGCCAGCGTCGCCCCACGTTGCAACACGGTGATGGTGTCGGCAATGCTCGCCACCACGCTCATGTTGTGCTCCACCATCAGCACCGTGCGGTTGGCCGAGACCTTCTTGATGAGTTGGCGAATGCGGTCGACATCTTCCAGGCCCATGCCCTGGGTGGGTTCGTCGAGCAACATCAGCTCGGGCTCCATCGCGAGCGTGGTGGCAATCTCCAAGGCCCGTTTGCGGCCATAGGCCAGGTTGACGGTGGGCGACTCGGCATAACTCTCCAGGTCGACCTCGCGCAGCAGCTGCATCGCACGCTCGTTGAGCGTGTGCAGCGAGCTCTCGGGCTTCCAGAAGTGGTACGAGGTGCCGAGCTTGCGCTGCAAGGCGACGCGCACGTTTTCCAGCACCGAGAGATGCGGAAACACCGCCGAGATCTGGAACGAGCGGATGATTCCGCGCCGCGCAATGTGGGCCGGGCGGTCGCCGGTGATGTCGTCGCCGTTGAACAGAATCTGCCCCGAGGTCGGTGTGATGAACTTGGTCAGCAGGTTGAAGCAAGTGGTCTTGCCGGCACCGTTGGGCCCGATCAGCGCATGGATCTGGCCACGCTTGACCTTCAGGTTGACCTGGCTCACGGCCACAAAGCCCTTGAACTCCTTGGTCAGGTTGCGTGTTTCGAGAATGGTGTCGCCGTGAGGGTGGGTCATTTTGTTTTTTCGCCTTTTTCAAGGGTGGCCGCGCCCAGGCGCTGCGACAGCTGGCGTGCCACGTCGACCACGGTGTCGCGCTGCTGCGCGGCAAAGCGTGGTTTGAGCGCGGCCTTTTGCAGGCAGATGCCGACACCGGCCACCACCTCGCCGGCGGCGTTAAACACCGGTGCGGCCAGGCAATACACACCCTGGCGCACGTGTTCGTCGTCGATGCTGTAGCCGCGCTCGCGGGTGGCCGCCAGCTCGCCCATCAGCTCGCTGCGGCGCATGGCCGGCAGGTTCATGAAGGCCGGCAAGCGGGGCGTGGGGAACAGGCGCTTGACCTGCGCTTCATCGTGAAAGGCCAGCATGGCGCGGCCGGTGGCGGCGCGGTAGGCCGGCAAGCGCATGCCCACGCTGAAGGCCATGCCCAAGGGGCGAATGCCGTTGCGCACCGCCACGTAAACCACGTCGGCACCGTCGAGCACCGACAGGATCACCGTCTCTTGCGGCGCGCTGCCCAGGCTGCTCCAGAAGCGGTCGAACTCTTGCGCGGGCGAGGTCTGGGCGGCAAAGGCATTGGCCAGGCCCATCACACGCGGGCCGATGAAAAACCCGCCGTCGTCTTGGCGGCGCAGGTAGCCCAGCGCGGTGAGGGTGTTGCACAGGCCGTGCACGCTGCTCTTGGGCAAGGCCAGGCTGCTGGCGAGCTTGGCCAGGCTCATCGCCTCGCGTTCTTTTTCAAGCAGGTCGAGCAGCGCAAAGGCCCGCGCCACGGCCGGCACCAGGGCGGGCTTGATGGCGGTAAGCGGTGCGGAAACTTGCAGCATGCGGGGCGGGGTGAGAAGCGTGGGAGAAGCGCACGAGAAGCGCAAGAGAAGCGTGATTCAGCCAGTTGAATGGGGTTCGATGGATCGAACTCCGGAGCCGCAGTCTCGTCGTCGCATGGCGGCGCGTCACCCTGGGGAAACTCCGCTCAGGGTTAGCACGTTGTTACTTCTACGTACAAGGCTGCCACCCTGCCTGATGCGTCTGCCCGGCCGCCCGCTCCGTAAGTCGCCATGCCATCCAATAATTTGAACCGTCACGACAAGCCCGATGAACCGGCGCTACGCTGCCCAAACCTACAGTCTGCAACTCATGAACACACCCACTCCCCGCTACAGCGCCGTCGCCATGCTCTTGCATTGGGTGCTGGGGCTGGCCCTGATCGGCTCGTTTGCGGTGGGCCTGTACATGGCCGACCTGCCGTTCTCGCCGCAGCGGCTCAAGCTCTACAACTGGCACAAGTGGGCGGGCGTCACCCTGCTCACGCTGTCGGCCCTGCGCCTGTTATGGCGGTTGACGCACCGGCCGCCCGCCGACCCGCCCATGCCCGCCTGGCAGCGCCTGGCAGCGCACGCCACGCACTACGGCCTGTACGTGCTGTTCTTCGCCGTGCCGCTGGTCGGCTGGGCCTACAGCTCAGCGGCGGGGTTCCCCATCGTGTGGTTCGGCGTGTTGCCGCTGCCCGACTTCGTGCCGGTGGACAAAGCCCTCGCCGAGGCCATCAAGCCCTGGCACGGCTACCTCGCTTATACGATGGCGGCCCTGGTGCTGATGCACGTGGCCGCTGCCCTCAAACACCAGTTCATCGACCGCGACGGCTTGCTGTCACGCATGTGGCCCACCAGGAAACCTTCATGAAAACCACCCTCACCGCCGTGGCCGCACTCGCCGCCTTGTTTGCCCTCACCCTGCCGGCCCGTGCCCAACAGCAGGTGTTGCCGGCGCAAAGCGAGATTGCCTTCAGCAGCAAGCAGATGGGCGTGCCGGTAGACGGCAAGTTCAAGAAGTTCGATGCACAAGTGGCCTTCGACCCGAAGAAGCCTGAGGCCGCAAAAATCGCCTTCACCGTCGACCTCGCCAGCGTGAGCTTCGGCTCCAGCGAAACCGAGGCCGAGGTGGCCAAACCCGACTGGTTCAGCACCAAGGCGTTTCCGCAGGCCACGTTTCAGTCAACGGGTGTGAAGGCCGCAGGGCCCGGAAAGTTCGAGGTGGCGGGCAAGCTCGCCATCAAGGGCGCCAGCCAGAACGTGGTGGTTCCAGTGACGCTCACTCAGGCCGGCAGCGCCACCACCGCCACGGGCGCCTTCGCCATCAAACGCCTCGATTACCGAATCGGCGATGGTGACTGGAAAGACACCACGATGGTCGCCAACGAAGTGCAAGTGAAGTTCAAGCTGTCTCTGACCGGCGTGAACCCTCTCTGAATCCCCGCCACCCCTTGATCCACTTGATCCACTTGATCCACGAAAACCCCATGACCAAGACCCTCATTGCCGCCGCCCTGTTTGCCAGCTTGGGTGCCGCCCAGGCCCAAAGCGTCACCTACGCCATCGACCCCACACACACCTTCGTGAACTTCGAGGCCAAGCACTTCAACACCAGCACGCTGCGCGGCCGCTTCGATAAGAAGGAAGGCACAGTCACCTTCGACAAGGCCGCCAAAACGGGCGCGGTCGAGATCACCCTCGACACCGGCTCGGTGAGCACCGGCGTGGCGCCGCTCGACACGCACCTGAAGAGCAAAGACTTTTTCAGCAGTGCCGAATTCCCCACCGCCAAATTCGTGGGCGACAAGTTCACGTTCGACGGCGACAAGGTGAGCACGGTCGCCGGCACGCTGACGATGCGCGGCAAAACCCACCCGGTCACGCTGACGGCCACCCACTTCAACTGCTACCTCAACCCGATCCTCAAGCGTGAGGTGTGTGGCGGTGACTTCGAGGCCACGATCCAGCGCAGCCTGTGGGAGGTGAGCTACGGCCTGGCGTATGGCATTCCTGATGCCACGCGGCTGCTGATTCAGATCGAAGCCGTGAAGCAATAAGAACGCACCGCACAACAACAGCCGTTCGGGCTGTGCATTTTGAAGTCAGGGCCTGGGAGTTTTTTGATTCCCGTTCGCTCTGAGGTATCGAAGGGTCAGAGCGAACGGGGGGGTGAGGCGCAAACCAAAAACTCTCACCCTCTCAGGCTCTCAGCTCAGGCAGGCACCAGCAAGCGCCGCAGCACCGCCCTCAGCTCTTCATCCCTGAAGGGCTTGGCCAGGTGGTCGTCCATGCCGGCGGCGAGGCTGTGCTCACGGTCGCCCTGCAGGGCATTCGCGGTCAGCGCCACCACCGGTGTGCGCGGCAGGCCTTGTTCGCCTTCGTGTTCGCGCATGCGGCGCACGGCCTCGAAGCCGTCCATCACCGGCATCTGGCAATCGAGCAACACCAGGTCGGGCGGCTGGGCGCGGAAGGAGGCCAGCGCCTGCAAGCCGTCTTCGACCAGCTCGACGGTGAGGCCCATTTTTTTCAGCGCGGCCTCGGCCACCAAGGCGTTGACCGGGTTGTCTTCGGCCAGCAGCACATGGCCTTGCAGCGGGGGGCTGGCGACACCGGCACCGGCCTCCACCGGCAGGGGGTCGGGTGCAGGTGCCAGATCCACCGTCACCGTGAAGCACGAGCCGCGCCCCTGCTGGCTGGTGCACACCAGGTCACCACCCATCGCACGGGCCAGCTCGCGGGCAATCGTGAGGCCGAGGCCGGTGCCGCCGAAGCGGCGCGCAAAGGAGCTGTCGGCCTGGTGAAAGGCGTCGAAGATGCGCGGCAACTCGTCGCCCGAGATGCCCACGCCGGTGTCGTGCACCGCAATGCGTGCGCGCGCACCGCGGTGTTTGGCCACCACCGTCACGGCGCCGGCTTCGGTGAACTTGATCGCGTTGCCCACCAGGTTGTGCAACACCTGGCGCAAGCGTGACGGGTCACCACGCACAAAACAGGGCCGCGTCATGTGCAGCCGTGTGGTGAGCGTGAGCCCGTTCTGAAACGCCGACGGCACCGACAGCGACACCACGTCGTCGATCAGCGCCGCGAGGTCAAACACCTGCGGTGACAAACGTGCCTGCCCGGCTTCGAGCTTGGAGAAGTCGAGAATGTCGTTGATCAGCGTGAGCAGGTGTTCGCCGGCGCGCTCGATCAGCGCGAGTTGCTCGCCCGGTCGTTCGGGCTTTTCGCTTTGCAGCATGCGCGTGAGCCCAAGAATGCCGTGCAGCGGCGTGCGCATTTCGTGGCTCATGGTGGCGAGGAACTGGCTCTTCACGCTGCTTTGGCGTTGGGCGAGGCGCAGCGCCTCGGCGCGCTCTTCGGCAATGCGGTCGGTGCTGAAGCGCAGCGTGAGCAGCTCGCGGATGCGCACCTCGGAACGACGCGCCTCCAAGGTGATGATCGCCAGAAAGGTCAGCAACCCGAGCCCGGCAAACACACCCAGTCGCTCGCCCGTCAGCATTTGGTGCGCGGCCACCGGCAACAGCATCGACACCAGAAATGCCGCGCTGGCACGCCAGCTGGGCTGCAACACGAACAGGCCCACCGAGGCCACACCCACCAGCGAAGTGAGCAACAAGGCCGTCACCGGCACGTTGCCCAGAGGCGCCAGCCAGATGCTCACCAGCCCCCAGACAAAACCGTCAACCGCCAGGGTCAAGACGAACCAGCGGTGCCAGGCCGCGTCGCTCTTGGCGCCGGCACGAAAGAAGCTGCGGCTCATCTGCAAGCGAATGCCAGAGACCAGGCAACGCAGCGCAAACCAGGCCCACACGTAGCCCGGGTCGGCAAAGGGCAGCAGGCCCAGGCACAGCAGCAGCGCGAAGGGCACGCCCGTCAGCGTGGACAGGGGTGTGCGCTGGAACAGCATGGCGGTCTGCGCTTCCAGCACGCGCTGGGGCAGCCCCGCGGTTTGAGCGGCCACGGGGGCGGGCGACAGTGGCAAAGCTCCCGACATGAACGCCCTCACAACCCAGCAAAACAAAGATGGCGCATTATCCGAGGCGCCCCCGCTTTCGGCACCCCAAAGTTGCAAACATGCTCATGCCTTCGGTCACACTCCTTGTACGTTTCTGCACCGATGTGCGCATTTGTGCGCGTGTGGGTGGCTGCGTGCTTGCACTGCATGCCGTCACCGCCCAAGCCCAAAACGTGACGTATGCCCTCGATGCCAGCCACACACGCGTGCATTGGGAGGTGATGCACTTCGGCACCTCAACCACCCGCGGGCGCTTTGACGACATCGCCGGCAACCTGCAGCTGAATGCCGCCGCCGGCACCGGTGAGGTCTCGATCACCGTCAACACGGCTTCGGTGAACACCGGCGTGGCCCCGCTCAACAGCGTGATGCGCAGCAGCTACCTTGGCTCCACCGAACACCCGCAGGCCTACTTCGTGGCCAACGGCTGGCGCTGGAAGGCCGGCGCTCCGCTCGAAGTGCGCGGCGAGTTCACGCTGCGCGGCGTGTCGCGCCCGCTGGTGCTGCGCGCTGCGCAGTTGAACTGCTACCCCCACCCCCTGTTGAAGCGCGAGGTGTGCGGCGCCGACCTGGTGGGCGAGCTGCGGCGCAGCGATTTTGGCGTCACCGACGGCCTGCCCTTCATCGCCGACACGGTGACGCTGCGCATCGCGGTGGAAGCGATCCGCACCGACACGCCCTGAATCGCAGGCTGCAAACAAAACGGCCCCGCCGAAGCAGGGCCGCCTGAAACTGAATGCGCCCCTTTCAGCCGACTCGGAAGCGCGCCACCGCCTGGGCCAGCTGGCCGGCCTGCTCGCGCAGGCTCTCGGCAGCGGCCGAAGATTGCTCCACCAGCGCCGCGTTCTGCTGCGTCATCTGGTCGAGCTGGGTCACGGTGCCGCTCACCTGGCCGATGTCGGCACTCTGCGCGTTTGAAGCCGCAGTGATCTCGCCGATGATGCCGGTCACGCGCTTCACCGATTGCACGATCTGCTCCATCGTCGCGCCGGCATCTTTCACCAGGCGCGAGCCCGATTCGACACGGTCCACACTTTCGCCAATCAGGCCCTTGATCTCTTTGGCGGCTTGCGCCGAGCGCTGCGCCAGGTTGCGCACTTCGCTGGCCACCACCGCAAAACCGCGGCCTTGTTCGCCGGCACGTGCGGCTTCCACCGCCGCGTTCAGCGCCAGGATGTTGGTCTGGAACGAGATGCTGTCGATCACGCCAATGATGTCGGCGATCTTCTTCGAGCTGGCCTGAATCTGCTCCATCACGCTGACCACCTCGCCGACCACCTGCCCCCCCTTGGCCGCGACACCCGAGGCCGAGGCCGCGAGCTCGTTGGCGCCGTGGGCGGACTCGGCGGTGTGGCGCACCGAGCCGGTCAGCTGCTCCATCGAGCTGGCCGCCTGCTGCAAGTTGGATGCCGTGCGCTCGGTGCGCTGGCTCAGGTCGAGGTTGCCGGTGGCAATCTCGGACGATGCCGTGGCGATCGAGTCGCTGGTGATGCGGATCTGCGACACCATCTCGCGCAGGCCGCTGGTCATCTCGGCCAAGGCGGCTTGCAATGAGTCAGCGTGTGTGGCGGCCCTGAAATTCACCTCCAGGTCGCCCGAGGCGATGCGGCGCACGGTTTCGCGCAGCTCGGCCGGTTCTTCGCCCAGGTCTTTCCAGACCGAGGTGATGATGACCCACGAGGCCGCACCCAGCGCCAGCAACACCACCAGGCCGGTGAGCACGGTGGCGATGAGGCTCATGCGCACACCGGCCGAAGCGGCTTCGTAGCGCGCATCGACGGCGGCGCGGGCGCCCTGCTTGGCCTGGGCCAGCACTTGATCCAGGGCCTTTTGCGCTGCCTGCATCTTCTGCACCGACGCCATGGCATCGGGGCTCTTGCCGATCATGCCCTTGGCCGCAGCCGCCGCGGCGCCCTGGTAGGTGTCGAAGGCGCCGCGCAGCTGGCCCGCCGACTCCGACTTGCCCACGAGCTTGGCCATGGCCTCCAGCGACTCGTGCCCCGACTTGACCAGGGCTTCGACGTCTTTCAACCGCTCGGCGTCGCCTTCGGCGGCCGCGGTTTGCACCGTGAGGCGAACGCTCTCGGTCACGTTGCTGACTTGCGTCACCGTGGCGAGGTAGGGGTCGTCCACACTGCGCAGTGCATCGACCCCCGACGACAGGCGGGCCCCGATCAAGGCGCTGATGCCCACACCCACCACCAGCACGAGGGCCGCGCTGGTGGGAAGGCTCCAAATCTTGGCGCGGAACTTCATGGGAAATCCTGAAAAAGCAGAGCGCTCAGTCGAAGCTGAAGACAACCTTCACCGAACCGTCGACCGCCGATTTGTCGATGTAGCCGATGGCCTTCGGGTCGGCTTTGACGGCCGCCTTCACGGCACCCGAGTCGGCCACTTCCGCTGGCGGTGAGGCCTTGCCACTGAACACCAAGCGCGACCAGACGGCCTTGACTTGGGCTACGTCGCGGTCGGTGGCCTTCTTGTAGAAAGCGGCTCGAACGGCAGCGCTTTCGGGCTGGTCAACCGGCTTGAACTCGGGCGAGCGGCCGAGGAAGATGTTGGACACCTGCTCCGCGCTGAGCGGGGCTGCGGAGGCATTCATCACCACGGCCACCTGGGCTTGAACCGACGCCGCGGTGAACAGCACGGTGGCTGCAAAAGATTGAATCAAAACGCGCTTCATGTCAGCCGTCCTCAGAAAACGAAGTCGAGGCCAAAGGCGGCCACGGTGACCTTGGCGGGAACCGCCGCGGTCTTGTTGACAAAACCGGCGGCCGCCGTATCGGCGCGATTGACCTGCAGCTTGAGCGCGACGTTGCTCGCCACGTCGTAGCGTGCCGACACACCCATCGACTTGCTCGGCTTCACCACCGGGTTGTCGACTTCCGGCGTCAGCTTGGCAAAAGTGACCATCGGCAGCAGCTTGCCGAAGCGCCAGCCACCGGCGACGTACCAGGACTTGCTCTCGAACATGCTTCTGGCGTTGCGGCGCTTCGTGGCCTCGGTCATGACCACGGCCTTGCCGTTGTCGAACTGCAGGCCCGCCGTGCTGAACTCATCAAAGCCGCCCCCGGTGGGGTGCATGCGGTTCTGACCCGCACGCGCCAGCCAGTCGTCGTATTCCGCCGTGATGTTGGTGTTGACCACGTGATCCGCGGGGACCGTGACCTGGCCGAGACCGGGCACGGACACCGAGAACGAACTCTTGCCGCTGGCAATCTGGGCATTCAGCACCAGCGAGCCGAAACTCTTGCGACCCGAGATTTGCACGCCGTCGAGCGTGTTGGTCAGCATCTGCGCATAAACCTCGCCCGGTGCACGCATCCAGGGTTGGGCGTAGCCCACGTTGAGCGAATCTGACAGCAAAAATGCCGGGATCATCACGCGGCCAATGCGCAGGTTGACCTCGGGGATCGGCGTGTACTGGCCATAAAACCATTCCAGGCCGACGTCGAAGTCTTTGGCCAGGCGGCGGATCATGAGGGCCTGCGCCGTCAAGGAGAACTGGGGGTCGAAGGTCACCACGCCTTGCAGGCCAAGGCGGGAATCCACGCCGGTGTCGATCTGCTTCTTGGCGCCTGTGAACTTGTTCAGCGCGCCGGTGTACTCGACGTCGTTGCTGTTGGTGAAGGTTCCGGCCAGCGTGCCGTAGCCGCTGATCTTGTGGGTGATGCCATCGGCGGCGTGGGCCGTGCCGCACAGCGCCAGGGCTGCGGCAAAAGCGAGGGGCCGCGGGTGGAAGATCTTCATGTCAGTCCTTGCAGGGTTGGGGGTCGTGTAGTCAATGTCGGCGTCTCCCGCAAAAGGTGAAGGGCTGATTTGCTGGCGGAACGTGGCCTAGTTCCGCAAAACCACGCGTCAGTGGCCGTTTTGCCGCTTTTTTCCGGACGATCGCGCGGGCTGCGGCCCGCCACAAAGCGGGGGAGAATCGCGGCCATGACTTCGACCGACCTCCAGGCCACCATTGCCCACATGGGCGCAGCCGCGCGTGCGGCCAGCACCAAGATGGCCGCCGCCTCCACCGCCGCCAAAAACGCCGCCCTGCTGGCGCTGGCGCGCCGCCTGCGCGCCGAAACCGGCCCGCTGGCCGAAGCCAACCAGCAAGACATCAGCGCCGCCCTCGCCGCCGGCCTGCCCGCCCCGATGGTCGACCGCCTGCGACTCACCGAGAAGGTGCTCAACACCGTGGCCGAAGGCTGCGAGCAGATCGCCGCCATGCCCGACCCCATCGGCGAGATCACCCACCTGCGCCAGCGCCCGAGCGGCATCAGCGTGGGCCAGATGCGCGTGCCCCTGGGCGTGTTCGGCATGATCTACGAGAGCCGGCCCAACGTGACCATCGAGGCCGCCTCGCTCGCCATCAAGAGTGGCAACGCCTGCATCTTGCGCGGCGGCTCGGAAGCCATTCACTCCAACCTCGCGCTGTGGAAGCTGGTGCAGGCGGCGCTGGTTGAAGCCGGCCTGCCGCCCGACGCGGTGCAACTGGTGCAAACCACCGACCGCGCCGCCGTGGGCTACCTGATCGCCTCACCCGAGGCGGTGGACGTGATCATCCCGCGGGGTGGCAAAGGCCTGATCGAACGCATCAGCCGCGAGGCAAAAGTGCCGGTGATCAAGCACCTTGACGGCAACTGCCACATCTATGTCGATGCGCAGGTTGACCTGGAGATGGCGCTGCGTGTCACCGACAACGCCAAGACGCAAAAGTACAGCCCTTGCAACGCGGCCGAGTCGCTGCTGGTGCACGAGGCCATCGCAGCCACCTTCTTGCCGAAGATCGGCGCGCTGTTTGCGGCCAAGGGGGTGGAGATGCGCGTTGACAGCGCCAGCCAGGCGCTGCTCCAGGGCGTGCCCGGCGCACGGCTCACCGCCGCCACCGAACAAGACTGGAGCGAGGAGTACCTCGCCGCCATCATCAGCGTGAAGGTGGTGAAGAGCCTCGACGAAGCCATCGCCCACATCAACCACTATGGCTCGCACCACACCGATGCCATCTTGACCGAGAGTCACAACAACGCCATGCGCTTCTTGCGCGAGGTCGACTCGGCCAGCGTGATGGTCAACGCCAGCACCCGTTTTGCCGATGGCTTTGAATACGGCCTGGGTGCCGAAATCGGCATCAGCACCGACAAGCTCCACGCCCGCGGGCCGGTCGGGCTGGAGGGGCTGACCTCAATGAAGTGGGTGGTGCTGGGCCAGGGAGAAACCAGGTCATGACCCCGCGCCGCGCGCTGGTGCTCTTCTCGGGCGGGCAAGACTCCACCGTCTGCCTGGCCTGGGCGCTGGAGCGCTACCCCTACGTTGAGACCATCGGCTTCGACTACAACCAGCGCCACGGCATCGAGCTCGAGTGCCGGCTCTCGGTGCGCTCGCAGCTCTACGCGCAATTCCCGCGCTGGGGCGGGCGGCTGGGCGAAGACCACATGATCGACCTGTCGCTGCTGGGCCAGCTCTCCGACACCGCGCTCACCCAAGAGCGCGAGATCGAGATGACGTCGACCGGCCTGCCCAACACCTTTGTGCCGGGGCGCAACCTGCTGTTCTTCAACTTCGCCGCGGCAATAGCCTACCGGCGCGGGCTCAACGTGCTGGTGGGCGGCATGTGCGAGACCGATTACTCGGGCTACCCCGACTGCCGTGACAACACGCTGCGTTCGCTGCAGGTCTCACTGAGCCTGGGCCTCGACACGCCCATGGCCATCGAAACCCCGCTGATGTGGCTTGACAAGGCGCAGACCTGGGAGCTGGGCGCCACGCTGGGCGGCGAGGCGCTCAACGAGCTGATCGTTGAATACACCCACACCTGCTATTTGGGTGACCGCACTCAGCGCCACGAGTGGGGCTACGGCTGCGGCCACTGCCCGGCCTGCGCACTGCGCGGGCGCGGCTACAGGGCCTGGCACTCGCGCCACGCCTCACCCGGCTTCGAAGCCACCGACCGCATGGGTCTGTAACTCCCTGGGCCTCGCAGCAGGGAGCAATGCACACATGCGGCAGGCGCCGCGTGACCAAATGCTTCGGCGCGGGGCGAAGCGGGGTGCTCCTGTCGTAGAGTGCGCACGGGTCAACCTGAGGGAGCTTTGATGGGCACTGTGCAAATCGTCTGCTGGATCGTCCTGGCCGTGCTGGTCTTCTGGGGCGTGGGCGCCTACAACCGCCTGGTTCGCCTGCGCAACGTGATCGGCAACTCGTTTGCGCAGATCGACGTGCAGCTGAAGCGCCGTTACGACCTGATCCCCAACCTGGTGGAAGTGGCGCGCAAATACGCCGCCCACGAACGCGAAACCCTGGAGGCCGTGACGGCCGCCCGCAACCAGGCCAAGGCCGCCGCCGACGTGGCGCGCAGCCGCCCCAGCGCCGCCGGCGCGGTGACCAGCCTGGCCATGGCCGAGCAGGTGCTGGGTGGCGCCATGACCAAGCTGATGGCGCTGGTCGAGGCCTACCCCGAGCTGAAGGCCGACCAGAGCCTGCGCGAGCTGGCCGAAGAGCTCACCAGCACCGAGAACAAGGTGGCCTTCTCGCGCCAGCTCTTCAACGACGCCACGCTCGATTACAACAACGCGGCGCAGCAGTTCCCCACCAGCCTGATGGCCAACTTGTTCGGCTTTCGCGAGGGGGCGATGTTGCAGTCGACCACCAGCGACACCGAGCGGGCCGTGGTGCGCGTGCAGCTCTAAGCCCCGCTCCGTTCGCCTTGCCCCTGTCGAAGGGCCACCATGCGCTTTCGCGAGCAGCAAGACCACGCCCGCCGCGCCACACAGCGGCTGCTGGCGCTGTTTGTCGTCATGCTGCTGGGGCTGATCGTGGCCGTCAACGGCCTGCTGTGGGCCGTGTGGTGGGGGCTGTGGCGCCTGCTCGGCTTCGAGTTCGACGGCCTGCCGCCACTCTTCTTCGAAACCAACACCGCGGTGGTGCTGATGTTCGTGCTGGGCGGGGCCTGGGTCGAGCTCAACCGCCTGCGCGAAGGCGGTGGTGCCCACGTGGCCGAATGGGCCGGCGGGCGTTTGCTGAGCGACCCGCAAAACATGGCCGAGCGCCGCCTGCTCAACGTGGTCGACGAGATGGCGCTGGCCAGCGGCCTGCCACGCCCGCAGGTGTTTGTGCTCGAGCGCGAAGACGCCATCAATGCTTTTGCCGCCGGCTGGTCGCCCGAGAGCTCGGTGGTGGCCGTCACCCGCGGCGCGTTGCAGCGGCTCACGCGTGACGAGCTGCAAGGCCTGGTGGCACACGAGTTCGGCCACATCCACCAGGGTGACCTGCGGCTCAACATGCAGCTGCTCGCGCTGGTGTGGGGTTTGTCGCTGGTGCACGGCTACGGGCACTCGCTGATCGAGGCCGACGACAACGGCCAGCGCTCCGGCGTGGGCCTGCTGATCGGGCCGGTGTTCATTGCCGCCGGGCTGCTGGGCTGGCTGGCCGGGCAAGTGCTGCAAGCCGCGGTGTCGCGCCAGCGCGAGCTGCTGGCCGATGCCTGCGCGGTGCAGTTCACCCGCAGCCGCGACGGCCTGGGCGGGGTGCTGCGCAAGGTCTGGCACCAGATGCGCCAGCATGAAGACCAGCTCACCCGCGTGCCGGCCCGCTTGCTCGCCGCGATGCTGCTGCAAGCCCCGGCCGACTGGCTGAAAACCCACCCGCCCCTGCCCGAGCGCCTGCGCCGCCTGTATGGGCGCGGCATGGAGCCGCTGCCGGCGCCGCTGCTGGCCACGGGCAGCGTGCCCGATGAACCCCACCGCCCCGCGGCACCACCCGCTCTGAGCGCGATGGCCGCCCCCATCGCCTATGCTGTTCCCATGGCCGAGCACCCTGCCCCGAACCCCGAGCCACGCGCCGTGACCGACAGCGACGAACGTGAAGCCATCGACCGTTTGTCGCGCCTCAACGGCCCCGGCGAGCTGCGCGCGACCATCCTGGCGCTGTTGCTCACCCCTGGCAGCCAGCGCGAGCGGCGTGCCTGGCGCGATGAAACCAAGGGCCTGAGCAGCGCCGATGCACTGCTCAGCGAGGTCAAAAAACTCGGCCCCGCGGTGCGCCTGCCCTGGCTCGAAGCCTTGTTGAAGCGGGTCTCACGCGCCCCGCTGACCGACCGCCAGCATTTGATGGAGTCGGCCCGCCGTGTGATGGCGGCCGACGGCCAGGTGCGCCCCATCGACCGGCTGCACCTGCTGCTGATGCGCCAGCGCCTGAGTGAGGTGCAGGTGATGAAACCCTCGACCGACGCACACAACGACATGGCCCAGCTGTCGCTGCACACGCTGCGCCAGATCGCGCGGCTCAACGCCTTCCTGGCCCGGCTGCTGCCCGAAGGCGAGGCCTGGTACACGAGCGTGATGAAACCCTGGTTGAAGGGCGATGCCCTGCCGCCCTGCGAAGCCCCCGACGCCGACGGCCTGGTGCACGCACTGCAAGAAGTGCAGGCCTTGCCCTGGATGCTCAAGCCGGTGCTGGTGCGCGCCTGGCTCGACGCCGCCATGCTGCACAAAGCGCCTGGCGCGCTGGCGCCCGACACCGCCGACGCGCTGCGCTTGGCCGCTGCGCTGCTCGA
>JBKJJF010000105.1:0-6591 GCA_046598195.1 Rhizobacter sp.
ATCTACCTGTCGTCGTTGGTGTTGATCGCTTACTTCATGCGGCGCTACGGCAAGTTTGGCTGGCCGGCCACGGCGGCGGTGTCGGTCGGTGTGCCACTCGCGTTTTTCCTCGTGTTCGAACGCTGGTTCCTGGTGCAGTTGCCCAAAGGCCCGATCGAACGACTGCTGGGGTTCTGATGGAAGAAATATCGAACCTGATGCACGGCTTCAGCGTGGCGCTCACGCTGCCCAACATCGTCTACATGCTGGTGGGCATCACGCTCGGTGTGCTGATCGGCGTGCTGCCGGGGCTGGGCGGCGCCAACGGCATCGCCATCTTGCTGCCGCTCACCTTCACGATGAACCCCACGTCGGCCATCATCATGCTGTCGTGCATCTACTGGGGTGCGCTCTTCGGCGGGGCCATCACCTCGATCTTGTTCAACATCCCGGGCGAGCCGTGGTCAGTGGCCACCACCTTCGATGGCTACCCGATGGCGCAGCAGGGCCGCGCCGCGCAGGCGCTCACAGCCGCCTTCACTTCGTCTTTCGTCGGTGCGCTGTTTGCGGTGGTGTTGATCACCTTCCTCGCGCCGCTCTTGGCCAAGTTCGCGCTCAAGTTCGGGCCGGCCGAATTTTTTGCGGTGCAGTTGCTCACCTTCTGCAGCTTCGTCGGCATGAGCAAGGAGCCACCGGTCAAAGTGATCGCCGCGATGATGCTCGGCTTCGCGCTCGCCGCCGTGGGCATGGACACCGTGACCGGCCAGCTGCGCATGACCTATGGCGTGACCGACCTGCTGAAGGGCTTTGACTTCCTCATCGCCGTGATCGGCCTCTTTGGCATTGGCGAGATCTTGCTCACCATGGAAGAGGGCCTGGCCTTCAAAGGCAAAAGCGCACGCATCAACGCCCGCGTGGTGCTGCAAACCTGGCGCGAGCTGCCGCGCTACTGGCTGACGTTTTTGCGCTCCACCGCCATTGGCTGCTGGATGGGCATCACCCCCGGCGGCGCCACACCGGCCTCGTTCATGAGTTATGGCGTGGCCCAGCGCATGTCGAAAGACCCGCAAAGCTTCGGCAAGGGCCAGATCGAAGGTGTGCTCGCACCCGAAACCGCGGCCCACGCGGCCGGCACCTCGGCCCTGCTGCCGATGCTGACGCTCGGCATCCCCGGCTCGCCCACGGCCGCCGTGCTGCTGGGCGGCCTGCTGATCTGGGGCCTGCAACCCGGCCCCATGCTCTTCATCGAGCAGAAAGACTTCGTCTGGGGCCTGATCGCCTCGATGTACCTCGGCAACATCGTCGGCCTGGTGGTGGTGCTGACCACCGTGCCCTTCTGGGCGGCGATCCTGCGCATTCCGTTCTCGGTGATCGCGCCGGTGATCGTTGTCATCTGCGCCATCGGCGCCTACACCGTGCACAGCTCGATGTTCGACGTGGTGATGATGATGGTGTTCGGCGTGGTGGGCTATTTGTTCAAGAAGCTCAAGTACCCGCTGGCGCCGCTGGTGCTGGCCTTGGTGCTGGGTGACATGGCCGAAGCGAGCTTCAGGCAATCGATGCTGTTGTCGCAAGGCAGCTTGTCGATCTTCTGGGCCAACCCGCTGGTGGGCAGCATTGCCGGCCTGGCCATCGTGATGCTGCTGTCGCCTCTGTTCGGCATCACCCGCAGCCGCTTGAAAGCACGGGAGCGCGTCGCATGAAGATCGCCGTGGTCGGTGCCGGCGCGATTGGCGGCTACCTCGGTGCCAAGCTGGCGCTCGCCGGCGAAAACGTCACCTTCATCGCACGCAACAAAAACCTCGCCGCCATCAACGCCAACGGCTTCAAGCTGATCTTGGCGGACGGCAGCGAGCAGCACGCCGCCCGCGTGCGCGCCGTGCAGGCGATGGCCGATGCTGGCCCGCAAGACGTGGTGCTGCTGACGCTGAAGGCGCATCAAGTCAAAGACGTGCTGCCCGAGCTGCGCGCGCTCTTCGGGCCCGAGACCCTGGTGGTCAGCATGATCAATGGCCTGCCCTGGTGGTACTTCCACAAGCTGGCCGGGCCGTATGAAGGCCGGCGGTTGGAGAGTGTTGACCCGGGCGGCGTGATCGCTTCGCACATCGAACCTGAGCGGGTGATCGGCAGCGTGGTCTACCCAGCGGCCGAGCTGGTGGCGCCGGGCGTCGTGCGCGTGATCGAAGGCAACCGCTTCACGCTGGGCGAGCCCGATGGCAGCCGCAGCCCACGCATCGAGGCGCTGTCGCAGGCCCTGATGAAGGCGGGCTTCAAGTCGCCAGTCAGCAAAGACATTCGCGGCGAGATCTGGGTCAAGCTGTGGGGCAACCTGAGCTTCAACCCGATCAGCGCACTGACACACGCCACGCTCGAAGACATCTGCCGTTTCCCGGCCTCACGCGAGCTGGCTGCCAGCATGATGCGCGAGGCGCAGACGGTGGCCGAGAAGCTCGGCGTTGAGTTCAAGATCTCGCTCAACAAACGCATCGCCGGCGCCGAAGCCGTGGGGGCTCACAAAACCTCGATGCTGCAAGACGTGGAAGCCGGCCGCGCGCTCGAGCTGGAAGCGCTGGTCGGCAGCGTGGTCGAGCTGGGCCGCATCACCGAGACACCCACGCCGACGATCAATGCGATCTATGCGGCAACGATGTTGCTAGGCAAGACGCTGGGTGATTCGCGCGGCAAGCTGACGGTGCAGCCTAGCGCTTGAGCGGCCTTGGTGACCTGGACACCAAGACAGGACGCAAAGGTCGCGAAGGAAGACGCAAAGGTCGCAAAGAAGGCGTGGGGATTTCCTTTGCGTTCTTTGCGTCTTCCTTCGCGAGCTCTGCGTCCAAAAAGAGGCCAGCCAAGCACCGCCTCACCCGTACACGTTCGCCAGCACCCCGATCCCGTCGATCTCCACTTCCACCGAAGTCCCCGGTTTCATCGGCAGCACACCGAGCGAGGTGCCGCACAGGATCACGTCGCCCGGTTGCAGCGTCATGTCGTGCGAGATGCGAGACACCAGCTCGGCCGGCGAAAACGTCATGTCAGACAGCGGGTAATTCTGCCGCTCACGCCCGCCTACACGCGTGCGCACCGTGGCCTTTGAAAAATCGAAATCGGTCTCGATCACCGGGCCGAACACGCCAAAGGTGTCGAAGCTCTTGGCCCGCGCCCACTGCGCAAAGCTGGGGTCGCGGGTGATCAGCTCCATCGCCGTCACGTCATTGGCGCAGGTGTAGCCAAAGATGTGCGCTGGCGCCGCCTCCACGCTGACGGCGTGTGCCGGCTGGCCGATCACCAGCGCCAGCTCGCCCTCATAGGCCACCCGCCCGTCGTAATGCGCCGGCGACTGAATCGCCTGGCCATGCGCCGCAAAGCTGCTCGATGCCTTCAAGAAGTACAGCGGCTCGGCCGGCCGGGCCCAGCCGTTCTTTTCGGCTGCGGCGTTGAAGTTGTTCCACAGCCCGATCATCTTGCCGGGCACACAGGGAATGAGCCACGCCAGGCCGGCCGCCGCCACACGCTCACCCGTGGGGCGTGGGGCGCCGAACAAGTCGCCCTCGTACACGCTCACCTCCTGGCCATCGAGCGTGCCAAAACCTTCGCGCGCACCTTGTTTGAACCGCAACCACTTCATCGCGCCCCTCCTGTCGTTGGCTTGGCCGGCGCATTGTTTCAGGCTTCGCACAGGCCCGCCGGCTGTCGAATGTGTCACACAGCTTGCGGCCAATTGCCGGTTCAATCGCGCCCTTTTCCGGCCATCAGGTGTTGGTTTTCACGGATCAAATGGCCCCGGCGAGACACGATTCGTGAAGTATTGGTTCTGCCGGCCCACTTTGTTTGGACGATCGTGCAAATGCGTTCGCAAGCCATCTCAAAATCGCGCCGTGTTTCGCTTCGTTACCGTGGTTTTTTGGGCGCGTCATCCCCCAAAAGAGGGAGCCGGCCGCGACAATCAACCCAGCGACATCCCTGACACGAAACTTACGGTTTCGAGCGAGCCCGAAGCCAGCTCATTCACCACTCGGAGAAGCGTTTTGATGAATGCCAGACATATCGTTGCCTTGGCCATCGCCGGCCTGATGTTGCCGGGTCTGTGCATGGCACAAATCAAGGTCGGCCAGACGGCCGGTTTCACCGGCGCTGCGGCGGCCGGCGTGAAAGAGATCACCGATGGCGCCAAGCTCTACCTGGACTCGGTGAATGCCGAAGGCGGCATCAACGGCCAGACCATTGAGCTGGTCTCGATGGACGACAAGTTCGACCCCGCTCTCGCGGTCGAAAACGCCAAGAAGCTGATCGCCGACCCGAAGATCGTCGCGCTGTTCCTGAACCGCGGCACGCCTCACTCGCTGGCCATCATGCCGCTGCTGACCGAAGGCCGCATCACGCTGATCGCCCCGTCGACCGGCGCGATGGCGCTGCACCAGCCGGTGCACCCCTGGGTGTTCAACGTGCGCGCCACCTACCAGCGCGAAGCCGAACACGTGACGCGCCACCTGGCCATGGCCGGCGCCGAGCGTGTGGCCCTGATCCAGGTCAACGACTCCTTCGGCACCGATTGCGCCGCCGGCGCGCTGAAGGTGTTCAAGGAGATGGGCAAGCAGCCCGCCACACACCAGATCTTCGACCGCGCCAAGCCCGACTTTGCGACGCTGGTGCCCAAGGTGGTGGCCGCGCAGCCGCTGTCGATCCTGTTCATCGGCACCGGCACCGCGGTCGTCGACGGCGTGAAAGCGCTGCGCGCCGCCGGCTCGCGCGCCACCATCGCCACGCTGTCACCCAACGCCTCGGCAGGCTTCATCAAGTCGATGGGCGAAAACGCGCAGGGCCTGATCATCAGCCAGGTGTTCCCGTCGCCGCGTTCACTCAAGGTGGCCATGGCGGCCGAAGCCTCGCGCCTGGCCCAGGCCAAGAACCTGCCCGAAATCACGCCGCAAATGCTAGAAGGGTTTGCCGCCGCCAAGGTGCTGGTGGCTGCGCTCAAGCGCAGCGGCAAGGAGATCACCCGCAGCAGCATCAAGAAAGCGCTCGAAGGCTTCAACCGCGTCGACATCGGCGGCCTGGAGGTGAGCTTCAGCCCCACCGACCACACCGGCATGGATTACGCCGACCTGTCGATGGTCACGGCCGAAGGCACCTTCCGACGCTGATCGTTCTGAATCACACACCCGTGCGGCGGTTGGTTCATTCCAGCCCCCGTTTTTCATGGGCGATTCGCAACCGTTCGTAGTTCCACCAATCGAATGACGCTCCCGGCCTCTAACATCAACCCCTCTCTCACAAGGGGATGTTGATGAAGCATTTGCTGCGCATGTGTGTGGTGGGTTTGAGCCTGTGCACTGCCACGGCCTGGGCCCAGATCAAGGTCGGCCAAACGGCCGGTTTCACCGGCGCGGTGGCCGGGTCGGTGAAAGAAGCCACCGACGGGGCCAAGCTCTACTTCGACGCCGTCAACGCGCGCGGCGGCGTGGCCGGTGCGCAGATCGAACTCATTTCACTCGACGACAAGTTCGACCCCAAACTCGCCGCGGCCAACGCGAAGCAGCTGATCGACGCCGGTGTGGTCTGCCTCTTCCTGAATCGCGGCACGCCCCACACGCAGGCCATCATGCCGCTGCTCACCGAAAACAAGGTGCCGCTGATCGGCCCGTCGACCGGCGCGATGGTGTTGCACAGCCCGGTGCACCCGTGGTTGTTCAACGTGCGCGCCACCTACCAGCGTGAGGCCGAACGCGTGGTCTCGCACCTGAGCCTGGTCGGCATCGACCGCATTGCCGTCGTGCAGGTTGACGACACTTTCGGCACCGACGCCGCCGTGGGGGTGCTCAAAGGCATGAAGGCCGTCAACAAGGATCTGGTGGCGCACGAAAAGTACGACCGCGCCAAACCCAACTTCGACCCCATCATGCCGAAGGTCATCGCCAAGGAACCCCAGGCGGTGATGTTCATCGGCTCGGGCACCGCCATCGTCGACGGCATGAAGGCCTTGCGGGCCACCGGCTCGCGTGCGCAGATGGTGACGCTGTCAAACAATGCCTCGGCCGGCTTCATCAAGGACCTGGGACCACTGGCCCATGGCGTGGTGGTGAGCCAGGTGTTCCCCTATGAGCGCTCGATTGCTTCGCCGGTGGTGAAAGAAGCGATGGAAATGGCCAAGGCCAAGAACATGGAACTCACCCCGATCATGCTCGAAGGGTTTGTGTCGGCGAAGGTGGTGGTCGAAGGGCTGCGCCGCGCCGGGCCGGCCCCCACACGCGACAAGCTGCGTCGCGCGCTCGAGACCTTCAACCGTGTCGACATCGGCGGGCTGGAGGTGAGCTACTCGGCCGCCGACCACAGCGGGCTCGACTACGCCGACCTCTCCATCATCGGCCCGGACGGCAAGTTCCGCCGCTGAGACAAGGCCCCCCAGGGGGCGCTCCCCAGCGGCCCGGCAAAGCCGGTTCCGCGGGGGTTGCTTGATGGGCGCTTCGCTGCGCTCGGGCTGATCAGACCGAGAAGAATCGTTCGATCAGCGCAAACTGATCGGGCGTGTTGAGCGCCGGCGCGTGCCCGCAGCCAGCAATGGTGACCACCACCGCGCGGGGGCCGCGCTGGCGCATTTGTTCGGCGGTGTCGGCC
>JBKJJF010000273.1:0-2995 GCA_046598195.1 Rhizobacter sp.
TATGTTGGTGGAGAGGAGGAGGATCGAACTCCCGACCTTCGCATTGCGAACGCGACGCTCTCCCAGCTGAGCTACCCCCCCAACAAAAAGTCAGTCTAGCAAAAGGGGCGCGGGTGATACACCCCTGGTGCAACGTTTCGCATCGGGTTAAAAAGCGGGCTCGTTCCTTCTTTCAAGAGTCTCATGACCACCTACGACCCTGCCTGGCTGGACGTTCAATACAACAACCGCGCTCGCATCCCCGAGCACCCGCAGATTTTTGAGCGCTGGGCGCGTGCCTCGGAGCGTGTGTGTGCAGGCATGACCACCTTGCTCGATGTGGCCTATGGCGAAGGCCCGAACGAAACGCTCGACGTGTTTCCGGCCGCGCAGCGTGGCTCGCCGGTGTTTGTGTTCATCCACGGCGGCTGGTGGCGCAGCCTCGACAAGAGTGACCATTCCTTCTTGGCGGCCAGCTTGGTGGCGGCCGGTGCGATGGTGGTGCTGCCCAACTATGCGCTGTGCCCCGGCACCGACGAGCAGCCGGTGAGCGTGGAGACCATCACGCTGCAGATGGTGCGCGCGCTGAGCTGGGTGTACCGCAACGCCGCGCTCTACGGCGGGCGGCCTGGGCGCATCGTGGTGGCGGGCCACTCGGCCGGTGCGCACTTGGCCGCGATGCTGCTGTGCTGCGATTGGCATGAGGTGGCCGGTGACTTGCCGGCACGCGTGGTGCACTCGGCGCTGGCGATCTCGGGTGTGTACGACCTGGAGCCGGTTCGCCAGACGCCGTTTTTGCAGGGCGACCTGCGGCTCACGCCAGAAGCCGTTGACAAGCTCAGCCCGGCCTACTTCCGCAAGCCGCCTGGGCGCCTGCTGGCCGCCGTGGGGGCGCAAGAGAGCGAAGAGTTTTTGCGCCAGAACGCGCTGATCCAGCAGGCATGGGGCGTGGGCACGGTGCCGGTGTGCGAGACCATTCCCGGCACCAACCACCTGACCGTGTTGCACGACCTGGCCGACCCTGGCGGCCGCTTGCATCAGCTCGCGCTGGAGTTGCTCGACCTGGCTCCGCGTTAACCCTGAAAAATAGCCGAGTGCTATGAGCTTGCATTGATTCTTTGTATTGGCATCGCACGCGGTACTGCGCTACGGTTCAACGCGTTGGCTGGCTTGCAGCCATCACACCAATACACCTTAGGAGAGCGACATGGGCTTGAAAGGATCAAAGACCGAGCAGAACCTGAAGGACGCCTTTGCGGGCGAGTCGCAGGCCAACCGCCGTTACCTCTATTTCGCAAACAAGGCCGACATCGAAGGCCAGAACGACGTGGCAGCGCTGTTTCGCTCCACGGCCGAGGGTGAAACCGGCCACGCGCATGGCCACCTGGAGTTTCTTGAAGCCGTGGGCGACCCGGCCACGGGCCTGCCCATTGGCTCCAGCCGCCTGAACCTGGCCGCCGCCGTGGCTGGCGAAACGCACGAGTACACCGACATGTACCCGGGCATGGCCAAGCAGGCGCGCACCGAAGGCTTCGACGAGATCGCCGATTGGTTCGAAACCCTGGCCAAGGCCGAGCGCTCGCATGCCAACCGGTATCAGAAGGCGCTGGACGCATTCGTCGACTGAGACGGTCGCCGTTAGCGGGGCGGCGGGGCGGCGGGCCGAGCGCCGGGCCGCCCCAATCCGGCCCGCATTCCCCTGGGGGGATCGGGCGATGTACCCACCGAACCAGGGGCTGTCATGACCCGAGAAGGCAACCTCGAAGCGCCCACGCGCCACGCGCTCGACTGGAAGAACCCCGAGTTTTACGACGAAGAAAAATGCCTCCACGAGATGGAGCGCATCTTCGACATCTGCCATGGCTGCCGCCGTTGTGTGAGCCTGTGCCAGGCATTCCCCAATCTCTTCGATCTGGTGGATGCCACCAAGTCGGGCGAGGTTGAAGGTGTGGCCAAGGCCGACTACTGGAAGGTGGTCGACCAGTGTTACCTGTGCGACCTCTGCTACATGACCAAGTGCCCCTACGTGCCGCCGCACCCGTGGAACCTGGACTTCCCGCACACCATGCTGCGGGCCAAGGCGATCAAGTTCAAAAAGGGTGAGGTCGGCACCGGTGAGCAGTTTCTGGCCTCGACCGATGTGCACGGCCAGTTTGCCGGCATCCCCATCGTCGTGCAGGTGGCCAATGCGCTGAACAAGACCCAGCCCATGCGCAAGGTGTTGGACAAGGCGCTGGGCGTGCACCCCGACGCCTGGCTGCCCGATTTGGCGACGAGCCGCTTTCGCTGGCGTGCTGACAAGCGCGGCAGCGCCACCGAGGTGAAAAACGGCGAGCGCACGCCGGGCAAGGTGGCGATCTATGCCACCTGCTACGTCAACTACAACGAGCCCGGCATCGGCCACGACTTGATCAAGGTGCTGGAGCACAACCACATCCCCTACGAGATCGTCGAGAAAGAAAGCTGTTGCGGCATGCCCAAGCTGGAGCTGGGTGACCTGGATGAAGTGGCCAGGCACAAAGAGGCCAACATCCCCGTGCTCGCGCGTTATGCCAAAGAGGGTTACGCGATCCTGAGCGCCATCCCGAGCTGCACGCTGATGTACAAGCAAGAGCTGCCGCTGATGTTCCCTGGCGACGCTGATGTGGCGGCGGTGCAAGAGGCGATGTTTGACCCGTTTGAATACCTGATTGCGCGCCACAAAGACGGCCTGCTCAAGACCGACTTCACGCAAAACCTCGGCAAGGTGAGTTACCACATCCCCTGCCACGGCCGAGTGCAGAAGATCGGCAAGAAGACCGAAGAGATGTTCAAGCTGATCGGGGCAGCCGTCACGGTGCAGCTCAACACGGTCGAGCGCTGCTCGGGCCACGCCGGCACCTATGGCGTGAAGACACGCACCCACCCGATCGCGATGAAGATCGGCAAGCCGGTGTTCAAGATGATGGCGAAAGACGAGCCCGACTACATCAGCTCCGACTGCCAGCTCGCCGGCCACCACATCGCACAGGGCATG
>JBKJJF010000306.1:0-7273 GCA_046598195.1 Rhizobacter sp.
ATCGCGCCAGGATGCTGCAGCTCCGGGTTTCAAGGCGCCGCCCTACAGGCGCTGACACTCAAAGGAGAGACACATGAGCATGTTCAACAAAGTCACCAAGACCTTCCAATGGGGCCAGCACACCGTCAAGCTGGAGACAGGCGAAATCGCCCGCCAAGCCGGAGGTGCCGTGATCGTCAACATCGAAGACACCGTGATCCTGGCCACCGTGGTCGGTGCCAAGAACCCGAAGCCCGGGCAAGACTTTTTCCCGCTGACCGTCGACTACATCGAGAAGACCTATGCCGCGGGCAAGATCCCCGGCAGCTTCTTCAAGCGTGAAGGCCGCCCGAGCGAACTGGAAACGCTGACCTCGCGCCTGATCGACCGCCCGCTGCGCCCGCTGTTCCCTGAAGGCTTCTACAACGAAGTGCAAGTGGTGATCCACGTGCTGTCGCTGAACCCAGAAGTTTCGGCCGACATCGCCGCCCTGATCGGCTCGAGCGCCGCGCTGGCCATCTCGGGCATACCGTTCAACGGCCCCATTGGCGCCGCCCGCGTGGGCTACATCAACGGCCAGTACGTGCTGAACCCCGGCAAGACCCAGCTGCTTGATTCGCAGATGGACCTGGTGGTGGCAGGCACGCAAGCGGCTGTGCTGATGGTCGAGTCCGAAGCACAGCAACTGAGCGAAGAGATCATGCTCGGTGGCATTGTGTTCGGCCACGAGCAAGGCAACATTGCCATCGCTGCGATCAACGACCTGGTGCGTGACGCCGGCAAGCCGGCCTGGGACTGGAAAGCGCCCGCCAAGGACGAAGCCTTCGTCGCCAAGGTCGGTGCGCTGGCTGAAGAAAAGCTGCGCACGGCCTATCAGATCCGCTCCAAGCAAGCCCGCACGCATGCCACGCGTGAAGTGACGGCTGCCACGCTGGCCGCACTCGCCGCAGAAGGCATTGCGTTCGACAAGGTCAACGTCGACAACGTGCTGTTCGACATCGAGGCCAAGATCGTTCGCAGCCAAATTCTGGCCGGCGAACCCCGCATCGACGGCCGCGACACGCGCAAGGTGCGTGACATCGAGATCCGCAATGGCGTGCTGCCGCGCGTTCACGGCTCGGCACTGTTCACCCGCGGTGAAACGCAAGCCCTGGTCGCTGCCACCCTCGGTACCGACCGCGACTCGCAAAAGATCGACGCGCTGGCTGGTGAGTTCAGCGAGCACTTCATGCTTCACTACAACATGCCTCCGTTTGCCACCGGAGAAACGGGTCGCGTGGGCACCCCGAAGCGCCGCGAAATCGGCCACGGCCGCCTGGCCAAACGCGCACTCGTCGCCGTGCTGCCCAACCGTGTTGACTTCCCGTACTCGATGCGTGTGGTGTCTGAAATCACCGAATCCAACGGTTCCTCGTCGATGGCTTCCGTTTGCGGTGGCTGCCTGGCTTTGATGGACGCGGGCGTGCCCCTGAAGGCACACGTGGCCGGCATTGCCATGGGCCTGATCAAAGACGGCAACCGCTTCGCCGTGCTGACCGACATCCTGGGCGACGAAGATCACCTGGGCGACATGGACTTCAAGGTGGCCGGCACCACCGCTGGCGTGACCGCCCTGCAGATGGACATCAAGATCCAGGGCATCACCAAAGAGATCATGCAAGTGGCACTGGCGCAAGCCAAGGAAGCCCGCCTGCACATCCTCGACAAGATGGTGGGCGCGATGGGTGAAGCCAAGGCCGAGGTATCGCAGTTCGCACCGCGCCTGTACACCATGAAGATCAACCCCGAGAAGATCCGTGACGTGATCGGCAAAGGCGGTGCGACCATCCGAGCGCTGACCGAAGAAACCGGCACCACGATCGACATCGGCGAAGACGGCACGATCACCATCGCCTCGGCCGATGCCGACAAGGCAGCCTTCGCCAAGAAGCGCATCGAAGAGATCACCGCCGAAGTGGAAGTGGGCAAGATCTACGAAGGCCCGATCACCAAGATTTTGGAGTTCGGTGCGCTCGTGAACTTGCTGCCAGGCAAAGACGGCCTGCTGCACATCAGCCAGATCGCGCACCAGCGTGTCGAGAAGGTCACCGACTTCCTCAAGGAAGGCCAGATCGTCAAGGTCAAGGTGCTCGAGACCGACGAAAAGGGTCGCGTCAAGCTGTCGATGAAGGCCTTGATCGAGCGCGAAGCTCAGCCTTCACACGATTGATGAAGCCGGGTCGCTTGGCGGCCCGCTTCTCGCCACCGCACGTCTGCACACCATGAATGTCATCGAAATTGCGTCTTACGGCGCACCCGAGGTTCTGCGCCCCGCTGAGCGGCCGGCGCCGGTAGCGGGTGCCGGTGAGGTGTTGATTCGTGTGGCCGCGTCGGGTGTGAACCGGCCTGACGTGCTGCAGCGCAAGGGGCACTACCCGGTGCCGCCGGGTGCGTCTGATCTGCCGGGCTTGGAGGTGGCGGGCACCATCGTCGAAGGCGACCGTGCCGCCCTGGCTGCCGCCGGTTTGAAGTTGGGCGATCGTGTGTGTGCGCTGGTCGCCGGTGGGGGCTACGCCGAGTTGTGCGTGGCTCCCGTGGGCCAGTGTCTGCCAGTGCCTGCCGGCTTGAGTGACATCGAAGCCGCAAGCCTGCCCGAAACCTTTTTCACCGTCTGGTCGAACGTGTTCGACCGGGCTGGTTTGCAGCCTGGCGAGACGCTGCTGGTGCAAGGTGGCACGAGCGGTATTGGCGTCACTGCCATCCAACTGGCCAAGGCCTGGGGCGCGACCGTCATCGCCACGGCAGGCAGCGACGAAAAATGCGCTGCGTGTGTTGCGCTTGGTGCCGACCACGCGATCAACTACCGCAGCCAAGATTTCGCCGCCGAGGTCATGCGCATCACTGCCAAGCGCGGTGTGAACGTGGTGCTCGACATGGTCGCTGGCCCCTACGTGGCGCGCGAAATCAGCTGCATGGCAGAAGACGGCCGCCTCGTGATGATCGCGGTGCAGGGCGGCGTTGAAGCTCAGATCGACGCTGGTGTCGTGATGCGAAAACGCCTCACAGTCACTGGCTCGACCTTGCGCCCGCGCCCTGTCGCCTTCAAGGCGGCGATTGCGAGAGCGCTGCGCCAGAACGTGTGGCCTTGGCTCGAAGCCGGCAAGGTGAAGCCGGTGATCTTCAAGGTGTTCCCAGCGGAGCAGGCGGCTCAGTCGCACACGCTGATGGAATCGAACGCGCACATCGGCAAGCTCGTGTTGACATGGTGAATCCGAAGGAGCCCAAACCCATGCGTCGCAAACTGGTGGTCGGCAACTGGAAGATGAACGGCGGCCGTGTGGCCAACGCCGAGTTGTTGGCCGCGCTGAAAGAAGCCGAGCCCTGGGATGCCGGTGTGGCCGTTTGCGCACCGTTCCCTTACCTGGCCGACGTTGCCTTGTCGTTGCAGGGCAGCCGCATCGTCTGGGGCGCGCAAGACTGCTCGGCCCACGAGTCGGGTGCCTACACCGGCGAGGTGTCTGCGTCCATGCTGGTCGAGTTCGGCTGCCACTACGTGATCCTCGGCCACTCGGAGCGCCGCGCGTACCACGTGGAGTCGGATCAACTGGTCGCTGACAAAGCGAAGGTTGCGTTGGCGCACAAGCTCACACCCATCGTGTGCGTGGGCGAAACGTTGGCTGAGCGCGAAGCGGGCCAGACAGACGCGGTGGTCAAGCGTCAGCTCTCGGCTGTTATCCACACACTCGCGCACTGCATCTCGCAGGTGGTGGTGGCGTACGAGCCCGTGTGGGCCATTGGCACCGGCAAGACCGCCTCGCCTGAGCAGGCGCAGGCGGTGCACGCGCTGCTGCGCGCCCAGCTGCATGCGGCGACCGAAAAGTCGAGCGAAATGCGGATTCTTTACGGTGGCAGCGTGAAGGCTGACAACGCAGTGCAATTGTTTTCGCAGGCCGATATCGACGGTGGCCTCATTGGTGGTGCGTCTCTCAAGGCGGCGGATTTCGCCGCCATCTGCAAGGCTGCCAGCTGAGCTGGGCCTGAAGAATTTTTTGGAGCAATAAGAAATGCAAGTGTTGATGAATGTCGTGGTGGCCGTGCAGATTCTTGCGGCACTGATCATGATCGGGCTGGTGCTCATCCAGCACGGCAAGGGTGCTGACATGGGTGCTTCGTTTGGCAGCGGCGCGTCGGGCAGCCTCTTCGGCGCCACCGGCAGCGCCAACTTCCTCTCCCGCTCCACGGCGGTATGTGCGGCAGTGTTCTTCGCCTGCACGCTTGCCTTGGCGTACAAGGCCAACACCCGCACCGTCACGTCGGGCACCAGTGTTCTCGATCGCGCTGGCGTGGCCGCTCCCGCGAGTGCACCGGCCTCTGGCGCACCGCTGATCCCGGGCACCGCGCGTTCTGCGTCAGACGTTGCACCTGCTGCCGCGCGTGCGGCATCGGGCCCCGCCATTCCGGGCAAGTGATTCGGCCGTGGTAACTTTTTGTCCGAGGTCAAAGCGGGATGCTGCGATGCAGCGACCGGCTCAGATGACCTAGGGTTTGAGGTTAGAATTTGCGGCTGTCTGGTGAGCCACTTCCTCATGCAATCCAGACGCCGTTGCCAGGCAGTTAGGCGGCAGTAATACGTTAGGCCGACGTGGTGAAATTGGTAGACACGCTATCTTGAGGGGGTAGTGGCGAAAGCTGTGCGAGTTCGAGTCTCGCCGTCGGCACCAGATCTATCGGCAAGGCGCTTACCGGTGCCTTGCTGTAATCAACAAAGCCAACACTCGCACCATGAATCTGGCCCCCTACCTTCCTGTGATTTTGTTCATCCTGGTTGGTGTGGCGGTGGGTGTAGCGCCCCAGGTGCTTGGGTTCATATTCGGCCCGCGTCGTCCTGACGCCGCCAAAAACTCTCCCTACGAATGCGGTTTCGAGGCGTTTGAAGACGCGCGCATGAAGTTTGATGTGCGCTACTACCTGGTCGCCATCCTCTTCATTCTGTTTGATCTGGAAATTGCCTTCCTCTTCCCGTGGGCTGTGTCGCTGCGCGAAATCGGTGCGGCGGGCTTCTGGGCCATGATGCTGTTCCTGGGCATTCTGGTCGTGGGCTTTGTCTACGAGTGGAAAAAGGGTGCGCTGGATTGGGAATGATGCAGCGCCTGGCCCAAACAATGGGCGCTCGGCCCGTCGCCGCTTGACGTATTGAGGTAGCAGTATGGGCATTGAAGGTGTTCTCAAAGAAGGCTTCGTCACCACGAGTGTTGACGCGCTGATCAATTGGTCGAAGACTGGCTCGCTGTGGCCGATGACCTTCGGTCTGGCCTGCTGTGCTGTCGAGATGATGCATGCCGGTGCGGCGCGCTACGACATCGACCGTTTCGGCATGCTGTTTCGTCCCAGCCCCCGTCAGAGTGACCTGATGATCGTCGCCGGCACCTTGTGCAACAAGATGGCGCCGGCATTGCGCAAGGTCTATGACCAGATGGCCGAACCCCGCTGGGTGCTGTCGATGGGTTCCTGCGCCAATGGCGGTGGCTACTACCACTACAGCTATTCGGTGGTGCGCGGGTGTGACCGCATCGTGCCGGTCGACGTGTATGTGCCCGGTTGCCCACCCACGGCAGAGGCCTTGCTTTACGGCATCTTGCAGTTGCAATCCAAGATCCGTCGCGAAAACACCATCGCCCGCTGACCCCCCTCATGAGCAGACTCGACATCCTTCAAGCGGCGCTTGAGTCCGCGCTTGGTGCGCGGATCAAGAAACTGGTGCGCGACCGCGGTGAACTCACCATCACGGTGTCCGCTGCTGACTACTTGGCCGCTGCGACGCAGTTGCGCGACGATCCCACGCTGCACTTCGAACAACTGGTCGACATCTGTGGCGTCGATTACTCCGCCTACAAAGACCTGCCGCAAGAGGGCCTGCGGTTTGGCGTGGTGTCGCACCTGCTGTCGGTCAAGCACAACTGGCGCGTGCGGCTGAAAGTGTTCTGTCCCGATGACGACCTGCCTTCGGTCGAGTCTGTCACTCCCGTGTGGAACGCGGCCAACTGGTTCGAGCGTGAAGCGTTTGACCTCTACGGCATTCTGTTCGAAGGCCATGTGGATCTGCGCCGCATCCTCACCGACTACGGTTTCATCGGCCACCCGTTCCGCAAAGACTTCCCAACCTCGGGTCACGTAGAGATGCGCTACGACCCGGAACAAAAGCGCGTGATCTACCAGCCGGTGACGATCGAGCCGCGCGAAATTACGCCGCGCATCGTTCGCGAAGACAACTACGGTGGTCTGCACTGATGGCTGAAATCAAGAACTACACCCTGAACTTCGGCCCGCAGCACCCGGCAGCGCACGGCGTGCTGCGCCTGGTGCTTGAGCTTGACGGCGAAGTGATTCAGCGCGCCGACCCGCACATCGGCCTTTTGCACCGCGCCACCGAGAAGCTGGCCGAGAGCAAGACCTACATGCAGTCGCTGCCTTATATGGACCGCCTCGACTACGTGTCGATGATGTCCAACGAGCACGCTTACTGCCTGGCCATCGAGCGGCTGCTAGGTGTCGACGTGCCCGAGCGTGCGCAATACATCCGCGTGATGTTTGCCGAGATCACCCGTTTGCTCAACCACCTGCTGTGGTTGGGAGCGCACGGGCTCGACTGCGGCGCGATGAACATCCTCATCTACGCCTTCCGCGAGCGCGAAGACCTGTTCGACATGTACGAGGCAGCTTCGGGCGCGCGCATGCACGCGGCCTACTTCCGCCCGGGCGGTGTGTACCGCGACCTGCCCGACACCATGCCGCAGTACAAGGCGTCGAAGATCCACAACGCCAAGGCCATCGCCAGGCTGAACCAGAACCGCTCGGGTTCGCTGCTCGATTTCATCGACGATTTCTGCCGGCGCTTCCCGGCCAACGTTGACGACTACGAAACCCTGCTCACCGACAACCGCATCTGGAAGCAGCGCACGGTCGGCATTGGCGTGGTCACGCCGGAGCGTGCTCTGAACCTCGGTTTCACCGGCCCCATGTTGCGTGGTTCGGGCATCCTGTGGGATCTGCGCAAGAACCAGCCGTACGACGTGTACGACCGCATGGACTTCGACATTCCATTGGGCACCAACGGCGACACCTACGACCGCTACCTCGTGCGCATTGAAGAAATGCGCCAGGCCAATCGCATCATCCAGCAGTGTGTCGCGTGGTTGCGCAAGAACCCCGGCCCGGTGATCACCAGCAACCACAAAGTGGCGCCGCCTTCGCGCGTGGACATGAAGTCCAGCATGGAAGAGCTGATCCACCACTTCAAGCTCTTTACCGAAGGGTT
>JBKJJF010000248.1:0-9633 GCA_046598195.1 Rhizobacter sp.
CCAGGATTGCTCCCGTGCTGCCGTTCGACTTGCATGTGTAAGGCATGCCGCCAGCGTTCAATCTGAGCCAGGATCAAACTCTTCAGTTCGATCTTGATAAATTACTCAAAGAATTGAAGTGAACATCACTTGCATGATCTTCATTTCTATCAGTGAGCGTTTAAGGTCCATGAGACCTTGAGTCTTGCGACTCTTGGCACTCGCCTTCAAACGCCCACACTTATCGGCTGTTAGTTTTTAAAGAGCTTGCGAACTTTCGTTTGCATTTTGCTGAACTACTTATTTCAGCGCAGCCTGCAATTTTGACTTGTTTTAATAACCTTGTCAAACTCTTGGCTTCTTGCTTTCCGCCGCTGATACCGCGTTTTGCGATTTCTGCTTTGTTTTGCTGAGCCTGCGATTATGACTTGTTTTTTAACAACTCGTCAACTGCCTGCTTTTTTCTTTTCTGCTCGCTGCCGGCGTTGCGTTTGCGTTGCCTGCTGCAATCAGCGAAGACCACGACTGTAGCACCCTTTTTTGGGGCAGCGTAAGAACCCAGGCAAAAAACTCAACTCAGCCCGCCTGCACCCTCTGTATGTACGGGGCGCACAAAGAGCTCGCGGCATGTGGCTTCGGCGTCGTCGCTCTCCAATACGGCCTTGAGGTGCGGCATCAAACGCCGCGTGTCGGCGCGAAGAACACGTTGCTTGACGGCAGCGATCTGCGACGGGTGCATGGAAAAACTGCGCAGGCCCATTGCCAGCAGCAGCTCTGTGAAAGACGGGTCGCCCGCCATTTCCCCGCATACGCTCACACCCTTGCCGGTGGCTCGGGCGCATGCAATGGTTTGCGCGATCAATTGCAGGACAGCAGGGTGCCATGGGTCATACAGGTGAGCCACGGCTTCGTCTGCTCGGTCGATCGCCAAGGTGTACTGAATGAGGTCGTTCGTCCCTATAGAGACAAAGTCGAAGTGCCGTAGCAACGCGGGCAAAGCGATGGCGGCCGCCGGCACTTCAATCATGGCGCCCACCTCCACAACACCGTGGGGTCGTCCCGCATCGGCCAATTGCTGCTTGGCCCGCGCAATGGCTTCCAGCGCCAGGCGCACTTCACTGAGATGCGCCACCATGGGAATGAGGATGCGCACCTTGCCCAGAGCGCTCGCCCGCAGGATGGCGCGCAGCTGTTGCCTGAACATTCCGGGCTCCGACAAGCTCCAGCGAATCGCACGCAGCCCAAGCGCCGGGTTCAGCGCATGCTCGTGGCGTAACTCGGCGCTGCTCATACGGTCGAGCGGCTTGTCAGCGCCGATGTCGACGGTTCGGATGGTGACGGGCAACCCCTTCATTGCCTCGACAGCGGCCCGGTAGGCCTCGAACTGCTCTTCTTCGCCGGGCAAGTCTCCCCCGCGGTTCATGAACAGGAACTCGCTGCGGAACAGACCCACACCCACCGCGCCCGCCTCCAGCGCGGCAGGCGCGTCGTTGGGCAGCTCGATGTTGGCCTGCAGTTCGACACGCTCACCGTCGAGCGTGATGGCTGGCGTATGGCGCAGCCGCGACAAGCGATCGCGCTCCAACCCGCTCTGGCGCTGGCGGAAGCGGTACTCCTCGAGCAGCAGCGGTGATGGGTCGACCACGACGATGCCGTTGTCGCCGTCGATCACGACCCAATCGTCTTGCCGAATGATGTGGCTCGCTTCACGTGCGCCCACCACGGCAGGGATGTCCATGCTGCGCGCGACGATGGCCGTGTGCGACGTGCGCCCGCCGACGTCGGTGATGAAGCCGGTGAAGATGCTGCGCCTGAACTGCAGCATGTCGGCGGGCGCAATGTCGTTGGCCACCAGCACCAGCGGGTCTTCACCAGCAAAGTCGCGCGGGCTGACGCCAGGCGCCGGTGCGTAGGTCGAAGATGGGCCACGGCTCATGGCGCGCAACAAGCGCTCGACCACTTGCTCAAGGTCGGCCTTGCGCTCGCGCAGGTAGTCGTCTTCCATGTCGTCGAACTGACGTGCGATTACCTCAAGCTGCGCCGACAGCGCCCACTCAGCGTTGTAGTGGCGCTCCTGGATCCACTGTTTGGTGGCGCTGATCAGGGTTTCGTCGTGCAGCAGCATCAGGTGCACATCGAGCAGGGCCGACAACTCACCCGGCGCGTCGCTGGGCAGGTCACGCTGCAGGGTGCTCAGCTCGGTGGCAACCGCGTCGCGTGCCGCGCGCAGCCTTTCGATTTCAGGGTCGACCTGGGGATCGTCGATGAAATAGTGCGCAACGTCGACTCGGCTGGACGCCACCAGCACGGCGCGCCCAATGGCCACGCCCCGAGAAACCGGCAAACCAAAGACCTGAAAACTCATGCGAGGCATCGTAGCAGCGCCACCTTGGCGCGCACCTGGGAACGACCCGCGCCGCTTGTCATCGCGGCGTCACGCGGCCTTCATGGCGGCGTCACGGCCGCAGACCACCATCAGCGCACGATTCACAGGAGTAGCCATGCGGGACTTCCCTTTGCCGACCATGCCGATCTCTGCGCTGCGTGCCGACACGTCCCGGAGGTCGCTTCACCCGCGCTCAGCGGTTGCCGAACCTGCCCGCGCTGAAGCGCTTCGGTTTGAAGTGGTTTGGGCGCGCGATGAAGGAGACATTCGTGAAGCGCAGCGCCTGAGGCACCTGGTTTTCGCCGAAGAGATGGGCGCGCGCCTGAGCGTGCCGCACGGTGCCCCTGCCGGCCACGACATCGACATGTTCGACGCGTTTTGCGAACACCTGCTGGTGCGCGCGCCCGGTGAAGGCGGCGAGAGTGGCCCGGTCATCGGTACCTACCGTGTATTGACCCCGGCAGCGGCCAAGCGTGTGGGCGGCCTGTACAGCGAAACCGAGTTCGACCTGACGCGCCTGCGCCCCTTGCGCGCGACGATGGTCGAACTGGGCCGCTCTTGTGTGCACCCGGCTTGGCGCTCAGGCGGCGCCATCATGGCCTTGTGGGGCGCACTGGCCGAGTTCATGGTGCGCAACAAACTCGACACCATGATCGGCTGCGCCAGCGTGAGCATGCGCGACGGTGGTCACTTCGCGGCCAGCCTGTGGGAGCAACTGCGCCACACGCACCTGGCGCCGATCGAGCTGCGGGTCACGCCGCGTCTGGCGCTGCCAGTGGACGACCTGGAGCACACCCTGGATGTCGAAGCTCCCGCGTTGATCAAGGGCTACCTGCGCTGCGGCGCCAAGGTGCTGGGTGCACCGGCCTGGGACCCGGACTTCAACACCGCCGACTTGCCACTGCTGATGCGCATTGACGACCTGCCTGCGCGCTACCGCAAACACTTCCTGGGTGTTGCCAGCGCTTGAGGGCTACTCGCCTTCGCCGAACTTGTCGTTGATCAGTGCCACCAGGGCGTCCATCGCCGCCTGTTCGTCGGGGCCGGTGGTTTCGATCTCGACTTCGCTACCGACACCGGCTGACAGCATCATCACGCCCATGATGCTTTTGGCGTTCACCCGGCGGGCATTGCGTGTCATGAACACATCGCTTTGAAAGCCGCCTGCCAGTTTGGTGAGCTTGGCCGAGGCACGCGCGTGTAGCCCGAGCTTATTGCTGATGCTGATGTTTACTTTGATCATTGGCGCCGGGTTTGAAGGCTTGATTCTGTGGGCGCGAGGTAGCCACCTGCATCACACCCTGCGTTGCGCCGGCCACAGCGCGTGCCACCACCGCATCGAGCGACTCGTCGGCGTAACACAGCGAGCGCCACAGCATGGGCACGTTGACGCCTGCGATCACCTTCACATGCACACCGTCGGCCAGGCGTTGCGCCACATTGCAGGGTGTGGCGCCGAACACATCGGTGAAGATCAAGGCGTCGGGGTTGCTCACCTGAGCCAGCAAGGCGCGGGCGGCGATCTCGATCTCTTCGATGCTGGCGTCGGGTAGCACGTCGAGCGCCACCAGGCGGCGCCCGCAGTCGGGAAAGGTGTGCTGCGCCACCGCCTTCAATGAAGACGCCAGTGGCGCGTGGGCAATGATCAACAGACCGGGCATGCAGGAATTATGAGAGTTTCAGCGCGCCTCAACGGGCGCGCTGCGGGTCGGGTCGGGCTCATCTCGCCACAAAAACCACACATAAGACAACACACAGCACAGCCCCAACAACGCAAAAGCCCCCCTGAAGGCTGACACGGTGCTCCATCCTTGCGCCACCAGGGCATCGACCGTCGCCCCCACGCCCCACTGCAAGACGAACACGCCAGCAAAGATCACCAGGTTGTAGGCCGACAGGGCGCGCCCGGCCAGCGAGGCTGGAAACGCCTGGCCGATGGCCGGTTGCGACAACGACACAAAGGTGCTGGTCACACAAAACAAGGCCCAGACCCAGGCCGTCGCGCTGCTGCCCAGGCCCACGCCCAGGAACAAGGCCGCCAGGCTCAGCGGCATGCCCCAGGCGATCAGGCCATGGGCCGTCCAGCCCCGTGCATAGAGGCGCGGCACAACCACACCCCAGCCCATGAAGGCGAACAGCATGGCCAGGTTGATGGCAAACAGGCCGCCGGCCGTCTGCTGCGCCGACCAGCCGCAAACGCGGGTGAGCCAAGGCCCAATCCACAGCGACTGCAGGGCGACCATGCTGCCGTATTGAAAGAAGGCCATCGGCAGGTAGCGCACGAAGGTCGGGTGGCGAAACACCTGGCCATAACCACCTCGTTGCCCGGCCGACGGAGCCGGCGCCGCAGGCCCGTCGGCCGGTACCAGCCGCGCAATCAACAGCATGGCGAGCACGAACAAAGCCGCCAAACCCCAGAACAAGCCGCGCCAGCCCAGCGTGGGCAACAACCACTGCACCGGCAGCGTCGAGGCCACCAGGCCGAGGGAACCGGTCATCAGCATCCAAGAGTTGGCGCGCATTTGTGCGGTGGGGCCGAAGTTGCGGCGAAAGCTGGTCATCGGCGCCATCAGGCAGGCGCCCACGCCCATGCCGATCAACATGCGCGCCGCGGTCAACGCGGCAAAGCTCTGCGCCATGGCAAAAGCGCCGCACCCAAGCACTGCCAGTGCCAGGAAGGCAAGCAGCACCCGCTTCGGGCCAAATCGATCCAGTGCGCAGCCCAAGGGCAATTGCATGGCCGCAAAGCCGAGGAAATAGGCGCCCGCCAACAAGCCCAGGTTGGCCGAGTTCAGCTGCAGCTCGGCGCTGAAGGCCGGAGCCAGGGTGGCGACCACCCCGCGTACCAGGGCCGACGGAAAGTAGGCAAACGCGAAGCTCAGGAACATGAGCACCGCGGTGCGGGGCAGCAGGGTCATTGGCGTACCTTCGTGCTGCGCACTCCGGTATTCGCCCTTGGGGCGGCCCGGCGCGCTCATGAAGGCAGCTTCAGGCTCTCAAAAAAACTGGCCACGGCCTCGCTGTTCGGCTGGACACCCATCACCGTGGCCTGAAAAACCCAGGTGCCGCGAACGAAAAACCCGCTTTCCAGCGTGACCACTTCACCGTCGGGCAACTTGCCCTGCACACGCACCCGCTCGGCTTGTGGGTTGGGGGTCATGCCAGGGACGTTCACCGGGCCCAGTGACAACGCCGGCGCCCCCAGGTTGGCCACCGACGCGCTGCGCAAGGACGCGAGCGAGGCCGCCACACGCGCCGGGTCGGCCACGTCGGCAAAGGCCAGCGCCCAGGTGGCGTCGCCGGCGCGGCAGGCCGCCAGCACCATGCGCACCCGCGCGCCGTCGAGCGTCACCATGCGGGCGTCATTCGAAGGCTTGCAGGGGAACATCGCAACCACACCGCTGCCTTCGGGGCGAACCTCGCGCCAATCGAGTGTGGGTGAGCACGCGCACAGCAGCGCAATCAGTGTCAACGCGGCCACACGGCCGCCACGGGTGGGGTTCGAGAGCATCGGGGCATTATCGGGTTGGCTGCGTGACAATCTTTGGATGCGCGCAGACCCCACCCCTTTCCCCACCCCCACGACCCCGCAGCCGCTGGCCGGCGTGCGCATTCTGGATCTGTCGCGTGTGCTGGCCGGCCCCTGGTGCACCCAGACGCTGGCCGACCTGGGCGCCGACGTCATCAAGATAGAACGGCCGATGAAAGACGGCGTCGGTGGCGACGACACCCGCGGCTGGGGCCCGCCCTTCCTCAAAGACCGCGACGGCCAAGACACCGCCGAAGCGGCTTACTACCTGGGCACCAACCGCAACAAACGCTCGATCACGGTCGACATCGCCCAGCCCGAAGGCCAGGCGCTGATCCGCCGCCTGGCCGGCCAGTGCGACGTGTTCATCGAAAACTTCAAGGTCGGCGACATGGCCCGCTACGGGCTCGACGCCGATTCGCTGCGCACGCTCTACCCGCGCCTGGTGTATTGCTCGGTCACCGGTTTCGGCCAGACCGGCCCCTACCGCGAGCGCGCCGGTTACGACTACGCCATTCAAGGCATGGGCGGCCTGATGAGCGTGACCGGCGAGCGCGACGACTTGCCCGGCGGCGGCCCACAAAAAGTGGGCGTGGCGGTGGCCGACCTTTTCACCGGCATGTATGCCACGGTGGCCATCCTGGCCGCACTGCGCCACCGCGACGCCACCGGCCAGGGCCAGGCCGTCGACATGGCCTTGCTCGACACCCAGGTCGCGATGCTTGCCAACCTGGGTGCCAACTACCTCGTCACCGGCGTGGCGCCCGGGCGCATTGGCAACGCGCACCAGAACATCGTGCCCTACCAGGTGTTTGAAACCTCAGACGGCCACCTGATCCTGGCGGTGGGCAATGACAGCCAGTTTGCCAAGTTCTGCCACGTGGCCGGCTGCCCCGAGCTGGCGCAAGACCCGCGTTTCATCAAAAACGCCGACCGCGTGCGCCACCGTGCCACCCTGGTGCCGCTGCTCACCGACATATTGAAGCGCCGCAAAAAATACGACTGGCTGCCCGCCCTCGAAGCCGCCAAGGTGCCTTGCGGCGCCATCAACAACCTGGCCGAGGTCTTTGCCGACCCGCATGTGCAGGCGCGCGCCATGACCGTGCCCATGCCCCACCCGCTGACCGACACGTTACAACTGGTCGCCAGCCCGATGAAACTGTCGGCGACACCGGTGCAGTACCGCCGCCCGCCGCCGCTGCTGGGCGAACACACCGACGAGGTGCTGCGCGAGCTGGGTTGGAGTGCCGACGAACTGGCGGCCCTGCGCCAAACCAGGACGATTTAGGCCTGTAGCCGGCCCGCCCCCCCGCAAAACCAGGCCCAAAAAGGCCCCCCAACTCCGGGGGAGGGACGGGCTTGCACCGTCACAGCGCGCCCCAGTCAAGAGACACTGGCGACCAGTTTTGGCACCTTTGTGACGAAATCTGTTTGCTTTGAGGCCCCCATGGACATGACCGACTTGATGAACCGCGCGCCCGTGACGGTGGCTCCCGCCACCGCGGAAGAAGCGCCCGTCGAGCACGATCACTGGCGCGACGTCGTCGGCGAAATGAGTGCCGAGATCGCCGGCCCGCTGACCGCCGCGCTGGACCGTGTGCAGACCCTGGCCACCACCGGCCGCATCGACCGCGGGAGCCTGCGCGCCTTGGGCGAAGAGATTCAGCAGGCTCGCCAGATCAGCATGTCGGGCCAGCAGATCGCCCGCCTCGCCTCGGGCCGGCTGCGCCAGACCCACGAGCGCCTGCCGCTTACCGAAACCCTGAAAGACGTGCTCACCCAGCGCAACCGCGAAACCCAGGCGCGTGGCATCCACATCAAGCAGGTGCTGCGCCCGGTCGAGGTGGTAGTCGACGCTTCGCTGCTGTTCAGCCTGCTCAACACCTTGCTCAGCTGGAGCATGGAGCACGCTCGCTCGGGCATCGAGTTCCGCATCGACGTGAAAACCTGGCCCACCCACGCGCGCCTGACCACCAAGTTTGCCTACCGCCCAATCGACCAGCACACCGACGCCGCCGACGAGCCCACGCTGCAAGCCGTGCTCGACTCCATGACCTGGCGCCTGACACAACAAACCGCCTGGACCATGGGCCTGCCCATCGACCGCAAGATCGACGGCGCCGAGGTGCACCTGACCCTCGAATTCCCGCGCACCGTGAGCGACAAGCTCGAAGGTGTGAGCGCCATCGAGCTGGACCCGGGTTTCTCGAACTCGCTGCATGCCAAGCCGCTGTCGGGCAGCCAGGTGCTGGTGGTGGCCTCTCGGCGCGACGTGCGGGTGCAGGTGCGCGACGCCATCCGCAACATGGGGCTGATCGTCGACTTCGTGAACTCGGTCGACGAGGCGCGCGAGTTCTGCCGCGGCGGCCTGCCACACGCGATCGTCATCGAGTCGGTGCTGCGTGGCGACCGTTTTAACGAGCTGCGCGGTGAGGTCGAGGCCGACGGTGCCGAGGTGGTGTTCATCGAGATCATCGAAGAGGGCAACACCTTCGAGATCTCGGGCTTCGGCGGCCTGAGCATGGCCCGCGTGGGGCGCGACGCGATTTTGACGTCGCTGCCCTCCGCACTGATGTTCGAGCTGGCAAAAACGGTCTGAGCTACTTCAGGCTGCCAAACACTTTCCGCAAGATCGCGCTGCCCGTGGCCACCGGGTTGGCGCGGATCTTCTTCTCCTCTTCACCGATCATCAAATACAGCCCGTCGAGCGCCTTTTCGGTCACATAGGCCTGAATGCTCGCGTCTTGCTGATTGAGCAGGCCCAGTTTGGCAGCGCGGCGCGCCACCGAGTTGTATTTGTCGACCAACGACACCCGCTCGGTCGCCTTGGTCACGATGGGCAAAAACTTCACGCCCAGCGGCTCGCGGGTCTTGCCGACAAAAAACTGGGTCACCGAATCGTCGCCACCGGTGATGACCTGCCTGGCGTCTTCCACACTCATGGCCTTGACGGCACTCACCAGCAACACTTTCGCCTCGGGCACGGCCGCTTCGGCAGCGCGGTTCATTGCCGTCTCCAGCGCATCGATGCGCTTTTGTTGGCCGGTGGCCTTGAGCAGCTTGACCGCATTGTCGAGAAAACTTGGCAACGGAATGCGAACCTTCGGGTTGCCGAGGAATCCATCGGTTTTGCCCAACAGACCCACCGCCGCCGTGGCGCCGCGCTCCAGGGCGACTCGGATGCCGGAGGCGGCATCAGCCTCGCTCAAGCCAGCCGCCGAAGCACGCCCCCAGGCCCCCAAGCCCAGGCTGGCCAAGGCCACTGACATAATCTTTCTGCGCTGCATGAGACCACCCTGATGAAGTTGACCCGCCATCTTGCCGTCGGCCTGGTTGTTTTGGCAATCGCAGCCACTGCCGCGCTCTCGTACTTTGCGGGCCGCGTTGAGATGGCGCCCGATGCAACGTTCACCCGCCTGGACGGCAGCATCGCACGCATCGGCCAGCTGCGCGGCAAGGTGGTGCTGGTGAATTTCTGGGCCACCACCTGCACCACCTGCGTCAAAGAAATGCCGCAGCTGGTCGCCACGCACCAGAAGTTCAGCGCCCGCGGGTTCGAGACCCTGGCCGTGGCCATGCGCTACGACCCGCCTTCTTCGGTGGTCAACTTCACCGAATCACGCCGCCTGCCCTTCACCGTGGTGATCGACAACACCGGCTCGGTGGCACGCAGCTTCGGCGATGTGAAGCTCACGCCCACCACGGTGCTGATCAACAAACACGGTGAGATCGTCAAACG
>JBKJJF010000045.1:0-3002 GCA_046598195.1 Rhizobacter sp.
CAGCGGCTTGTGGACCACGGCCCACGCGCAGGCCGCCTTGCCGGTGGCTGCGCGCTTGCGTTTGCCGGTGGTGGGTATGCGATCCGGGGCCACAGAGCTGCGGCGGGGCGACAACCCCTGGGCCTTCCATCTGAAGGCGAGCGAAGCAGACGAATTGAACGCCGTGCTCAAGACACTCACCAGCATGAGCCTGCCGCGCATCGGTGTGCTGTACGTCGACGACGCGCACAACAAGACGCTGATGCAGCAGATGCAGGCGTCGGGTGCGAGCCTCTCGCGTGCGTTGGCGGTTGACCCCGCCAACAAGGAGGCCGTGTCAGCCGCAGCGCGCGCGCTCATTGCCTCGCCCGGCACCCAGAGCGTGCTGCTGTTGATACCCGCCGATTCGGTGGTCGACGCGATGATGGAGCTGCGCGGTCGCGGCAACGTTTACCCAGCACCGGTGTGCACGCTGTCCCAGGTGATCAGCAAGTCGTTCGCCGAAAGCCGCGAACGCGCGCTCAACGGCCTGGGGGTGGCGAGCCCGTTCAGCAACCCCGCTTTTTCGCGGACCGAAGTTGCCACCCGCTTTCGTGAAGCCATGATCGACCGTGATCTCGATCCCTTGATCAAATCCTTCAGCGCCTTCGAAGGTTTCGTCTACGGCAGCGTGCTCACCCGCACCGTGGTCGAGATGAAAGGCAGCGTCACGCGCCAGACACTGGCCGTCGCCTTGCGCGTCAAGCAGATGAACCTGGGCGGCCTGCCGGTCCGTTTCGACGAACGCCAGATCGGCCAGCAGGCGGTGCACTTGCTCTACAAGTTCTCGGCCGAAGGCACGCTCAAGTCCTGAATCAGGATCATCCGCCGTGGCCATCGGCCGGTGCCGCGCTGAAAGCGCAGAGAATCCAGGCCGATGAAGCCGCCGTCTTCCAGCTCGCCCACCACGCCCGCCCAGGGCCTGGCGCGCCGCGCCTGGAAACTGCTGTACCGGGACTCCCAACGCTGCATCGCCACCGCCAACCAGGCCCTGGAGCGTGCGCTGGAACTCGGCGACATCGACGCCGAAGGCTGGGCCCACCTGGTGCGCGGCCTGCACCTCATCTGGTACGCCACGCCGCACGAAGCCTCCAACGAGCTGAGCGAAGCGCAGCGCTGTTTTGCCCTCACGCAAGACCGCGCCGGCCACCTGCTGGCAGAGGTGGGCATTGCGCGCTGCCTGTGGCGCGAGGGCAAGTACCGCGATTCACTGGAGCGCGTATTGCCGTTGCGGGCCGAAGGCCTGAGCGTGCTCAAGCGCGACGAGCTGGGCATGCTGCTCAACGTGATCGCCGGCTGTTACTCGTCACTCGGGCAATCGGAGCAGGCTTTCGCCTACATGTACCAGGCGCTGCATGAAGCCAAGCCTGCACGCGGCAACGGCTTCGAGGTGGTGCTGTACTGCAACCTTGCACACGAGCTGATCCAGCTCGGCGACCACCACCAGGCACTGCGCTACATCGAAGAAGGCATCACCCGTGGCGCGCAGCTGAGCAACGCACGGCTGATGAGCGTGCTGCTGATCAACCGCGTGATCTGCCTCACCGGGCTCGACCGTTCGCCCGAGGCGCTGCCCGACGTGCAGCGCCTGCTGCAACTGCCGCCTGATGAGGGTGGGCGCGGGCCCACCAACGCCGATTTTGAGACCCTGGCGCTGGCCGCCCTGCGTGCCGGTGACTTGACGCTCGGGCGCGAGCTGGTCGAGCGTGCCCGGCAAGACAGCGTGAGCCTCAAGGTGCCCGACGAGCGCATTACCCTGGTGGTGGCCATGGCCGAGGCCCTGTGTGCCGACCAGCAGCTGGCGCAAGCAGCCTCTTTGCTGGTGGAGTCGCAGCCCCTGCTGGCCCAGGCCGACGAAGACGGCATCAGCCTGCGTGTGCGCTGCCTGTTCTACCAGGCCCTGGCTGACGTGCACGAGCGGCTGGGCAATGCCCCGCAGGCGCTGGCCGCGCTGCGCGAGTGGCAACACTGCCATGTGGCGCGTGGCCACCAGGCCTCGCGGGCACGCTACCAGGCCGCGTCGCTGCAGACCGAGCTGCGCCGCTTGCAATACAACCTGGACGAGATCGAAGCCCGCCGCCGCACCACCGAGCGCGCCCGCGCTGAGCTGGAAGCCATCAACCAGCAGCTCTCGCAAAAGATCAATGAGGTGCAGTCCTTGCAGACCGAGCTTGAGAAACAAGCCGCACGCGACTTTCTCACCGGCCTGTTCAACCGCCGCCACCTCAACGACGTGCTGCCGCAGATGCTGGCGCGAGCGCAGCGCGAGCAGCGGCCGCTGGCGGTGGCCATCATCGACCTCGACCACTTCAAGGCCGTCAACGACCGCCACGGCCATGTGGCCGGCGACACGCTGCTGGCCTCGTTCGGCTCACTGCTGAACGAAAACACGCGCCAAAGCGACTTGGCCTTCCGCTTCGGCGGCGAAGAGTTTTGCCTGCTGATGCCGGGCAGCAGCGCACACGAAGCGCAGCGCAAGGTGCTGGGCCTGCTGCAGGCCTGGCGGCGCAAGGCCTTCCACTTTGAGACCGGCTCACTGACCGCGAACACGTTTTCTGCCGGCGTGGCCGACTCGATTGCCGCCCTGCCAGGATGCGATTCGATGGAGCACCTGCTCAAGGCTGCTGACGATCTCTTGCTGGTGGCCAAGCGCGGCGGGCGCAACCAAGTGCTGTGGGCCGACGCGCCTGCGGCCGAATTCGAGCGTTCCTAGCCCCAGGCCCCCATCACGCCGGGCGTCGCCTGCGGCCGACAACCACCCGCCCTGAAGCACGCACCCAAAACGGCCGAATGAGCCTGTTTTTGCAAACTTCTGCACACTCGTCTCTTTATTCCGTCGAATTCTGCCGTTATTGGCGTTTTCCCTTATCTATTTGTCATTTTCTTCCTTGATATTTGCACGACCGTGCGATTGCACGGCCTGTGAACAAGGAGAAAACCAATGATGAAACGAAGAGATCTACTGGCCTCTGGCGTCGCCGGTG
>JBKJJF010000182.1:0-42448 GCA_046598195.1 Rhizobacter sp.
CGCCCACCGAGCAAGGCAGCCTGATGCTGAACCCGCCCTATGGTGAGCGCATCGAAGCCAAGGGCCGGGGTTCGGCCCGCCCCGAGCCGCGGGCGACCGCGCGTGAGGGTTTCGACGCCGGCGGCACGCCCGCCGCCTTCTTCGCCGACCTGGCAGGTCACTGGAAGCGGCATTACGCGGGTTGGACGGCCTGGGTGCTGAGCCCGGACATGAAACTGCCGACACTGATGCGGCTGAAGGAGAGCCAGCGCGTGCCGATGTGGAACGGGCCGATCGAGTGCCGGTTGTTCCGCTTCGACATGGTTGCTGGCTCGGCCCGGCGCGGCGCCCCTTAACGCCGTTGGGCAACAGCTTCGGAGGCCAAGCGCAGCGCCAGCGACGCGAGCGCCGCGAGTGGCGCGGTGTCGGCGCGCAGCACCCGCGGCCCCAGCCAGGCGCTGCCGAAGCCATGCCGACGCGCTCTGGCCTCTTCGTCTTCCGTTAGGCCGCCTTCGGGGCCGCTGAGCAGCGTCAGGCTGTGCATCGGCGCGCCGGCAGCGGCCGGCCAGGGCTGCGCATCGCGCCAGCCGAGCAGCAGGCGCAAGTCGAGGCCGGCCGCGGCCTCTTTCGAAGATTGCGACTCTTGCGACCCGTGCGTTTCTTGCGCTGACGCGGTGCGCGGCAGCGCCGGCAGGCTGGCCAGCCAGGCGTGCAGGCTCTGTACCGGATGCACCACCGGGACACGGTTGCGTCCGCATTGTTCGCACGCCGCCGCCGCGACCTGCTGCCAGTGCGCCTGCCGCCGCTCGGCGCGCTCGCCCACCAGGCGCAGCACCGAACGCTCGGCGAGCAAGGGCACGATCGCGACCGCACCGAGCTCGGTCGCCTTCTCCACCAGGTCGTCCATGCGGTCGTTGCTCGGCATCGCCACCGCGATCGTGACCGGCAGCGCGGCCTCGCGCTCGATGGGGCAATGCTCGACCAGCCGCACGCCGACACCCTTGCGGTCCATGGCCAGCACTTCGGCCCGCCACTCGCCGCCGTGGCCGTCGAAGAGCGTCAGCGCCGCGCCGGGCTGCAGCCGCAGCACCTGGGCATGGCGGGCTGCCGCGGCCGGCAGCGCGAACGGAGCCGGGCCGGGCACCAGCGGTGAGGTGACGTGAAGGCGCGGTGCAGACATCCGCGGAGTGTGCCTGTGCCGGCTCGCGCCGGGCTTCAATCCTGCGTTCAGCCTCGCCGGGTAATAGCCGCCTCGATTTGCTGGCCGACGCCCAGACCACCATGCGCCTTGAACACCATCGCAAACAGGCAGTGACCCCCGCTGCGCGCAGCCCATAACTTGCCGACTTCCCCCTTTTCGATCTCCTTGGGCATCGAAGCGATCTGTGCACCCTTGTATTCGATGACCAGCAGGCGGCCATTTGCCAGAACGCCGCCACGGGATCGGAATCCAGGTTGCGCACCCAACGCGAAACTTGCGGTTGATGGTCGATCGCCAACGCGCAATGTCACTCTTCGCCGCCGTCCTTCAGGTCGGCAACGACCGGGTAGAAGTGCTTGGCGAAACGGAATTTGCCTTCATACCGCTTGTTCGCTGGGACTGGGTACGCCGGCCCGAACTCGAAGCTGTGGGCCGCACTCGCCTCGACATGCCATGACCCGTCGAGCACGCATTGGCGAAACGCCGCATGCGCCGCGCGGTCGCGCAACTCCGCGATGCGCGCCTCCAGCCGCTGCGCCAGCGTGTGCTGGTGCCGCATCAATTGCTCCAGCGGCACGCGCTGCTCGTGGATCATGTGGCGAATCGTCGCCACGATGAAGGCACGCAGGTGCGAGGGCACCACATCCTGCGCGATGTTGCGCGACGAGTGCTGCAGCGTCGCCGCGAGCCAGCGCGCAAGATCGTCTTCGCTGGCCGTGCCGCTAATGCCCTTCGTTGTCGTCGATGGTCACCCAGATGCTGCCGTCCTCGCGCAGGAACTCGCGCAGCAGTTGCAGCCGCGGCAGCATCATCGTCAGCCACGCCGAATGTTCGAGCTTGTCGTCGCAATGCTCGAACGCGCTCATGGTGTTGTACGGCGGGTCGATGAAGATGCACTTCACGCGCTCGCGGTAGAACGGCAGCAGCGCGGCTAGCGCTTCGAGGTTGTCGCCCTGCACCAGCAGGTTGTCGCGCGCCGCCGCCGCATCGCCCACCACCTGCGGCGCCGCCGCATGCGGCCGCAGCACGCGCGTGGGCACGCGCGCGGCAAGGCAAAAGGCGTCTTCGCGGTTCAGCCAGTCGAGCATTGGCATGCGAGATCGTCGAAGTCAGGGCGCGGGCCGTGGCATGGCGCGGGCTGGCGGGTCGAACAGGGCTTCGCGGTTGAGCACATCGAGATAGTCGATGTAGCCGAACACACGGTCGCGTTTGCGGCCGGTCAGTTCGCGCACTAGCTTCAAAGATGCGAGCCGCTGCAGCGCGGAGCCGACGGTCACGGGGCTCTGGTGAGTTTCGGCGCTGATGCTGCCGATGCTGCGCACGGGCCGGCGCGCCAGTGCGTCGAAGACGAGCATCGCACTCGGCGCCTGGCGGCCGAGGGCCACGATGCGACGCCGATCGGACGCCACCAGATCGGTCAGCGCGCGCGCGGTCTGCACGGCTTGTGTGGCGGCATGTGTGACGGCATCGGCAAAGAAGCCGAGCCATTCTTCCCAGTCACCTGTCTTGCGCACATGCGACAGGAGCTCGTAGTAGCGCGCACGGTGGATCTTGAAGTACAGGCTCAGGTACAGCAGCGGTTCGTGCAATACCTGCTCGTGCATTAGCAGCAGCGGGATCAGCAGGCGGCCAACGCGACCGTTGCCATCGAGGAATGGGTGGATGGTTTCGAACTGCACGTGCGCGAGTGCGGCCTTGATCAGCGGCGCATGGCGATCCGGCACGTCGTTCACGAAGCGCTCCAGGTCGGCAATGCAGCCCTCCACGAATTGCGGCGGTGGGGGCACCAGTTCGGCCGCCGAGGGTGTGGGGCCGCCGACCCAGTTTTGTACGCGGCGGTATTCGCCAGGCGACTTGCCGGCGCCGCGGCCGGACTGCATCAGCGCGGCGTGCATCTCACGGATCAAGCGCGATGAGATGGGCAGGCCTTCGGCCAGACGGCGCACACCGACCTCGAGCGCGGCGACGTAGCACGACACCTCGGTCACATCGTCGATCGGCACACCCGGCGCGCCGTCCTCTTCGAACAGCATCAAATCGGAAAGTGACGATCGCGTGCCCTCGATCTGCGACGACAGCACCGCCTCCTTGCGCACGTAGCTGTAGAGGAAGGTCTGGGCATCGGGCAGCAGGGCGGTCAGGCTGTCGAGCCGGCCCAGCGCCAAGTGTGCGTTGTCGAGGCGCTGCTGTAGCGCGCCATCGATCGCCAAACCGGGTCGCGGCGGCAGAGGTTCGGGCACGAAGCCCTGGCAAGCGATACCGGCCGCCGCAGTGGGCTCGAAGCGGCCGGTTGAAGAGCGGATCATGGCGGCAAATTGAAATAGCCGCGCATGTTAAATCAAATTTGTCAATTAAATGAATTAGCGAACAGCGTTATTTCAGGAAACTTCAACACCCCCTCCGCGCCCCATGCACGCTATTCCACCGCCTTGACCATCGCCTCGACCACCTTCTTCGCATCGCCGAAGACCATCATCGTCTTGTCCATGTAGAACAGCTCGTTGTCCAGGCCGGCGTAGCCGGCGGCCATCGAGCGCTTGTTGACGATCACGGTCTTGGCCTTGTAGGCCTCGAGGATCGGCATGCCGTAGATCGCGCTGCCCTTGGTGTGGGCGGCGGGGTTCACCACGTCGTTGGCGCCCAGGATGATCGCCACGTCGGCCTGGCCGAACTCGCCGTTGATGTCTTCCATCTCGAACACCTGGTCGTAAGGCACCTCGGCCTCGGCCAGCAGCACGTTCATGTGGCCCGGCATGCGCCCGGCCACGGGGTGGATGGCGTACTTGACGGTGATGCCTTTTTCGGTGAGCTTGGCGGCGAGTTCTTTCACCGCGTGCTGGGCGCGGGCCACGGCCAGGCCGTAACCCGGCACGATGACCACGGTTTCGGCGTTGCCGAGCACGAAGGCCGCGTCGACGGCGCTGCCGCTCTTGACCGGCCGCTGTTCGCCGCTGCTCGCCACGGCGGTGGTGGCGTCACCACCGAAGCCACCCAGGATCACGTTGAAGAACGAGCGGTTCATGGCCTTGCACATGATGTAGCTCAGGATCGCGCCCGACGAGCCCACCAGCGAGCCTGCAATGATCAGCATGCTGTTGTTGAGCGAGAAGCCGATGCCTGCCGCCGCCCAGCCCGAGTAGCTGTTGAGCATGGACACCACCACCGGCATGTCAGCACCGCCGATCGGGATGATGATCAGCACGCCCATCACGAAGCTCAGTGCCAGCATGGCAAAAAACGCTGGCCAGCTGCCGGTGAACATGAACACCAGGCCGAGACCGACGGTGGCGATGCCCAGCACCAGATTCAGCATGTGCTGGCCCGGGAACACCACCGGCGCGCCCTTGAACAGGCGGAACTTGTAGGTGCCCGACAGCTTGCCGAAGGCGATCACCGAGCCGCTGAAGGTGAGGGCGCCAATGGCCGCACCCAGGAAGAGCTCCAGGCGGTTGCCCGTGGGAATCGGGTCGCCGGCATTCTTGACGATCTGGAAGGCTGCCGGTTCGGCCACCGCCGCCACCGCAATGAACACGGCCGCGAGGCCGATCATGCTGTGGAAGAACGCCACCAGCTCGGGCATCTTGGTCATCTCGACCGTCTTGGCGCGGTAGGCGCCATAGGCGGCGCCGGCCAGCAGGCCCAGCATGACCCAGCCCAGGCCAACCACGTTGCCTTGCGAGAGCTTGTAGATCAGCGCGCCGGTGGTCACCACGGCGATGGCCATGCCGATCATGCCGAACAGGTTGCCGCGGATCGAGGTGGTGGGGTGGCTCAGGCCCTTCAAGGCCTGGATGAAGCAGACGCTGGCAACCAGGTACAGCAGCGTGACGACGTCCATGCTCATGACAGCCCCTCGTCCGATGGGTACATCGACCGATCCCCCGAGGGGTTGCGGGCCGGCTTGGGAGCGGCCCGGCGCTCGGCCCGCCGCGTGTTGAGCAAGGTACTCACTTCTTCACCTCCGCCTTCTTGTCTTTCTTCCTGAACATTTCGAGCATGCGCCGGGTGACCAGGAAGCCACCGAACACGTTCACGGCCGCAAGCGCCACGGCGAGCACACCCATGGTCTTGCCCAGCGGCGTTTCGGTCATGGCGGCAGCGAGCATGGCGCCCACGATCACGATGGCCGAGATGGCGTTGGTGACGGCCATCAGCGGCGTGTGCAGTGCGGGGGTCACCGTCCAGACCACGTGGTAGCCCACGTAGATGGCGAGCACGAAGATGATGAGGTTGGTAATGGTCGGCGAGATGATTTCCATCCGACGTTCTCCTGTGGGTGATGCGATGTGGGGGGTCAGAACTTGCGAATTTCTTTGACGCGGTTTTGCTCGTTGAGCAGCACCACCGTCGGCTTGTAGGTGAGCGCGTTGGGCTCGCTCATCGTGGCGTAGGTGCAGATGATGAGCAGGTCGCCCACCTGCGCACGCCGGGCCGCTGCGCCGTTGAGCGAGATCGTGCCCGAGCCCTTGGCGGCCTTGATGATGTAGGTGGAAAAACGCTCGCCGTTGTTGATGTTGTAAAGCTCGATGCGCTCGAACTCCACCATGTTGGCGGCGACCATCAAATCTTCGTCAATGCCGCACGAGCCTTCGTAGTGCAGGTCGGCTTCGGTGACCGTGGCGCGGTGCAGCTTGGCACGGAGCATCACTCGGTTGTTCATGTTCTTCTCTTACTTTCGCTTGACCTCGCCGCCCTGCGTCATCAGGCAAGCGACCACGATGTCGTCGTCCATCGGCACGTTGAACGTGCCTTCTTTGGTAATCACGAGCTTGAGGAAGTCGAGCACGTTGCGGGCATAGAGCGCGCTTGAGTCGGCGGCCACCAGCGCGGGCAGGTTGGTTTCACCGACCAGCGTCACACCGTGCTTGACCACCGTCTTGTTGGCTTCGGTCAACGGGCAGTTGCCGCCTTGGGCCGCGGCCAGGTCGACGATCACCGAGCCGGGCTTCATGGCCTTGACCATCTCTTCGGTCACCAACACCGGCGCGGCGCGGCCGGGGATGAGCGCGGTGGTGATCACGATGTCGGCCGCAGCCACCCGCTTGGCCACTTCGATCTTCTGGCGGTCGAGCCAGCTTTGCGGCATGGGTTTGGCGTAACCGCCCACGCCTTCAGCGGCTGCTTTTTCTTCGGGCGTGTCGTACGACACGTCGATGAACTTGGCGCCCAGCGATTCAACTTGCTCTTTCACCGAAGGCCGCACGTCGCTGGCCTCGATGACGGCGCCCAGGCGCTTGGCGGTGGCGATGGCTTGCAGGCCGGCCACGCCCACACCGAGGATCACCACGCGGGCGGCTTTCACCGTGCCGGCGGCCGTCATCAGCATCGGGAAGAAGCGCTGGTATTTGTCGGCGGCGATCATCACCGCCTTGTAGCCAGCGATGTTGGCCTGCGACGAGAGCACGTCCATGCTCTGCGCGCGGGTGGTGCGCGGTGCGGCTTCGAGCGCGAAGCTCGTGACGCCGGCACCGGCCAGGCGCTGCAGATTGTCGCGATCAAACGGGTTGAGCATGCCCACCAGCGCGGCGCCGGTGTTCATCAGGCTCAGCTCCGAGTCAAGCGGCGAGCGCACCTTGAGCACCAGCTCGGCGCCGAAGGCCCCGGCCTGGTCGGTGATTTCAGCGCCTGCGGCCACATAGGCCTCGTCGGTGACGCTGGCGGCAACGCCGGCCCCCGACTGGATGCGCAGCGTGTGGCCCTGGGCCTTGAGCTTTTTGGCTGTCTCGGGTGTGACGGCAACTCGCGTTTCGCCGGCCGTCGTCTCGAGCGGTACCCCAATCAACATGGATCTGACTCCTCAGTCGCCGACGCGACAGTGACTTGCGCCGAACTTACAAAACACGCGAGCGTAACGCATTGTGCGGGGGGCAAGCCGTAGAACGTCTGATGCCAGCGACACCTACCATCGCGCCATGTCAGAGCGTTGGAAACCCAGTGTCACGGTGGCCGCCATCATCGAGCGGGTCACCGATGGGGAGGTGCGTTTCCTGTTGGTGGAAGAAGACACCGCCGAGGGTTTGAAGCTCAACAACCCGGCCGGCCACCTTGAAGAAGGCGAATCGCCCGAGCAAGGTGTGGTGCGTGAAGCGCTGGAAGAAACTGCCTGCGTTTTTACGCCGCAGTGTGTGGTCGGCGTGTACCTGTCGCGCTTTCAACGGCCCAGCTCGGGCGAAGACGTGACCTACCTGCGCCTTGCTTATGCCGGCTCCGCGGGCGAGCCCGACCCGACGCGCGCCCTCGATGACGGCATCGTGCGCACCTTGTGGATGACGCTGCCCGAGCTGCGCGCGAACCGCGAGCGCCACCGCAGCGCGCTGGTGCTGAGTTGCATCGAAGACTACCTGGCCGGCAAGCGCTACCCGCTGTCGGTCATCAGCCCCGACAGCACGCTCTTCGAGCCCGAAATCAAGCGCTGAAGTGACACGTTGGCGACCCGCGCAGCCAGTGAGGATGGGTAGGCTGGCCTGGTTCAAGAAAGGCCCGCCCATGACCACCTCCTCACTGCCTACGGGCTACCAGCCCCACACCCGACACAGCCCGCTCACCGACCCGTGGGAGCCGCTGTTTGCGCAAGAGACGGCGGGTGCCGTGAACCTGGCCGTCGAGCTGCGCCAAGCGCATTGCAATTCACGCGGCTTCGCGCATGGCGGCCTCGTCACCACGCTGGCCGACAACGCCATGGGCTTGTCGGCGGTGCGGCGTGCGCGAGAGCGAGTCGGCGCTGAAAACGCCAGCGCCGTGACCGTGTCATTGGCGCTGGACTTCATCGACGCGGCTCAACAAGGCGAGTGGCTGGAGGTCCAGCCCGCCGTGCTGAAGGTGGGCCGCACACTCGCCTTTGTCGAATGCCGGGTGGTCTGTGGCGAGCGCCTCATCGCACGCGGCAACGCTAGCTTCCGGATCGTGTGATGCCACTCAGCCGGTGGTGCTCAGCTCCTGCGAGCGCCGCCACTGCACGATCTCGGCGATGGTGAGTGTGGGCAGGCCGTGGGTCAGCGCGAAGGTGTCGACCTGCTCGCCATGCGCCATGCTGCCATCGGGGTTCATCAGCTCGCACAACACCGCCGCCGGCTTGAGGCCGGCGAGACGCATCAAGTCGACCGAGCCTTCGGTGTGGCCCGGCCGTTCGAGCACACCACCAGGTTGGGCGCGCAGCGGGAACACGTGGCCGGGGCTCACCAGGTGGTCGGGCTGCGCGTCGTCAGCAATCGCCGCGTGGATGGTGGTCACGCGGTCGGCCGCGCTGACGCCGGTGGCCACGCCATGGCGCGCCTCGATCGACACCGTGAAGGCCGTGCCATAGCGGCTCTCGTTGCGCGACACCATGGGCGGCAGTTGCAGCCGCTTCAAGGCGTCGTCGGGCAGGCACAGGCAGACGATGCCGCTGCCCTCGCGGATCAGCATGGCCATGGTTTGTGGCGTGATGCGCTCGGCAGCCACGATGAGATCGGCCTCGTTCTCCCGGTCGTCATCGTCGAACAAGAGGATGGGCCGCCCTTGGTGCAGGGCCCGAAGGGCAGCACGCAAGCGGGAAGGGAAAACATTGAAGGTGGGTTGTTGAGACATTGAAACGCTCCTCGCGGAAGGTGGGCGAAAAACATTTCAGGGCGCGCGAATGCACAGCCGCCCACGCCGTGGGCCGACGCGGGCATCTGCGTATCAGCACATCTTCTTGCATCCGGACTGTGACCGTCGGCTCTGGCATCGCACCAGATCTGCTGACCCTTTCCCTTCGAGGCGAAAGGCGCTCGCGGGCTCGCCACGTTGTGGCCTACCGCCGGTGGGGAATTTCGCCCCGCCCTGAAGACGTGTGCCCGCCTGAGAAGGCCGGCCGGGCCAGCTTAAGCACCGCCCAAGACCTTGCGAGTCACGCACACGACATGACAGCCCCCGGGACGCGAAGTACGCGTCCTCCCCTCGCGGGGGTCCCGGCCGGCTTGGGGCGGCCCGGCGCTCGGCCGGCCGGCCACCTAAAATCACGCCCTCATGACCACCCAGCCGAAACCTCAGCGTGTTGTCGTCGGCCTGTCGGGCGGCGTCGATTCGGCCGTCAGTGCGCACCTGCTCAAACAGCAGGGCCATGAAGTCATCGGCATCTTCATGAAACACTGGGAAGACGATGACGACGACGAATACTGCTCGTCGCGCCAAGACTTTTTAGACGCCGCCAGCGTGGCCGACGTGCTGGGCATCGAGATCGAGCATGTCAATTTCGCGGCCAACTACAAGGACCGTGTGTTCGCCGAGTTCCTGCGCGAGTACCAGGCCGGGCGCACGCCCAACCCCGACGTGCTGTGCAACGCCGAGATCAAGTTCAAGGCCTTCCTCGACCACGCCCTGCGCCTCGGCGCCGAGAAGATTGCGACCGGCCACTACGCCCGGGTGCGTGATTGCCCCCACGTCGCTGCGCTCCTGCCCCCCGAGGGGGCGCGGGCCTCCTTGGGGCGGCCCGGCGCAGGCCCGGTCGCATCCGGGTCGTCGTTCCAGTTGCTCAAAGGCCTCGATCCCCTCAAGGACCAGAGCTACTTTTTGCACCGCCTCACACAGGCCCAACTGAGCAAAACGCTGTTCCCGGTGGGCGAGCTGCCCAAGACCGAGGTGCGCCGCATTGCCGCCGAGATCGGCCTGCCGAATGCCAAGAAAAAAGACTCGACCGGCATCTGCTTCATCGGCGAGCGCCCCTTCCGCGAATTCCTGAACCGTTATCTCGCCAACACCCCCGGCCCGATCAAGGACGACCGTGGCCGCAAGGTGGGTGAGCACGTGGGCCTGAGCTTCTACACGCTCGGCCAACGCAAGGGCATCGGCATTGGTGGCGTCAAAGAGAGCAAGAGCGCCAAGGGCGGCAGCGAGCACGAACCCTGGTTCGTGGCGCGCAAAGACATGGCCGCCAACACGCTCTACATCGTGCAAGGCCACGAGCACCCCTGGCTGCTGTCGCACACGCTGGTGGCCGACGACACCAGCTGGGTTGCCGGCACTGCACCCGGCCCGCACACCGCCGCCGCCAAAACCCGCTACCGCCAGAGCGACGCCGCTTGCGACATCGCACCCGCCAGCGGCGGTTTCAGCCTGCGGTTTGAGCAACCGCAGTGGGCGGTCACCCCGGGGCAATCGGCCGTGGTCTATGACGGCGAGGTGTGCTTGGGTGGCGGGGTGATCGCCGGCGCCGAGGCCTTGTCGCCAGCCTGAGCGCACCTGGGTGCCACGCCCGGTGTGAACTGCTGCACGCCCGAGGGCGGGTGACTCAAGTTGGGCCCGTCGCAGGCCGATACAACACACAGAGCCCGCCCTCCGGCCGGCCCAGCCCGTGCCACGACCGACCATGCCTTCGTTTTTTCACCGTTTTGTCCCTGTTGTTGTGATCGGTGTCGCCACGCCCCTGGCGCAGGCTGCGGGGGTGAGCGTCACCGTCACCGTCACCGACGCCGCCGGCCAGCCACTGGCCGATGCGGTGGTGACGCTGGAGCCCGCGAGCGGCAAGTTGCCCGTCAAGCCGATGGCGCAGGTCGACATCGGCCAGGCCCAGCGCCAGTTCGCACCCCGGCTCACCGTGGTGACGGTGGGCACGCCGGTGAACTTCCCCAATTTCGACACCGTGCGCCACCACGTGTATTCGTTCTCGCCGATCAAGACCTTCGAGCTCAAGCTCTACGCCGGCGTGCCGAATGCACCCGTCGTGTTCGACAAACCCGGCGCGGCCGTGCTCGGCTGCAACATCCACGACCGCATGGCGGCCTGGGTGGTGGTGGTCGACACACCCCACCACGCACGCAGCAGCGCCACGGGCGTGGTGCGCATCGACGGCGTGGCCGCGGGCAGCTACCGGTTGCGCGCCTGGCATGCCGGTGTGCCGGCGGGCCAGGAGCCTGCGCCGCTGGTGCTGAGCGTGGCCGCGGGTGGCGCCCAGGCCCAGATCAAATTGCCCGCGAGCGCGCTGTGAAGTTCTTGCCCATGCACCTGCGCGCCTGGATGGGCAAATCGCTCAGCGCACGCATCGTTCTGCTGTTCCTCGGCCTGTTGTTGTTGGTGCAGGCGGTGAGTTTTTTTGCCATCCGCGCCACCATCGACCGCAACGCCCGCGTGGCCGTGGCTGAAGACCTGGCGGTTGGCGAGCGGCTGCTCAAGCGGGTGCTCGACCAAAACGCACAGAAGCTCACCGAAGGCGCCACGCTGCTGGCGGCCGACTATGGTTTCCGCTCAGCGTTGAGCAGCAACGATGCCAACACCATCGCCGATGTGCTCGCCAACCATGGCGAGCGCATTGGCGCCAGCGTGGCCGCCTTGCTTGACACGGGCTTGCGCCTGCGCGCCGCGGCCCAGCCCGACGTGAGCGGTTTGCAGCCGCTGCTGACCCGCCTGGCGGCCAACGGCGGCAGCGCCAAGCGTGCCAGCGAGGTGGTGGTGATCGATGGCAGGCCGTTCCAGTTTGTGATGGTGCCGCTGCGCGCGCCGGTGTTGGTGGGCTGGGTGCTGATGGGCTTCCCGGTCGACCAACGCCTGGTTGATGAGATGCGCACGCTCTCGTCGCTGCATGTCAGCCTGGAAGTTCAGGCGGACGCGCAGGCGGCCTGGAAAACCACCGTCTCCACCTTGCCTCAAGCGGGGCGCAGTGCGCTTGAGCGCCAGAACATCTTCAAGCCTGGCGAGCCTGCGATGAGCCTGCGCTTGCCCGATGGCGAATACAGCGCCCGCGCCGTCGCCCTCACCGAACCCGGTGGCGCCGCCGTTTCGGCCGTGCTGATGCGCTCGGTCGACGAAGCCGTGGCGCCCTACCGCCAGCTGCAGCTGGGTCTGGCGGTGCTGACCGTGCTCAGCGTGGCAGTGTTCGGCGTGGGCAGCGTGCTCACCGCGCGCCACATCACCACCCCCTTGCGCCGCCTGGCCGTGGCTGCCGAGCGCCTGGGCGCCGGTGACTACGCCACACCACTCGGTGACCAGCGCCGCAGCGACGAGATTGGCGACTTGGCGCACGCGTTTGAGCGCATGCGCGTCAGCGTGGCCGGCCAGCAAGAAGAGATTCTCAAACTCGCGTACTGGGACAGCCTCACCGGCCTGGCCAACCGCCTGCAATTTCGCAACGCGGTGATCGAGGCGATGGCACTTGGCAAGGCCGACGGCCGCTCGGTTGCCGTGGTGATGCTCGACCTCGACCGCTTCAAGCATGTGAACGACGTGCTCGGCTACCGCTTTGGCGATCTCATGCTGAAGGGTGTGGCCGAGCGCCTGTCGGTGCAGGCGGTGCGCAACGGCGACCTGGTGGCCCGCCTGGGTGGCGACGAATTTGCGGTGCTGCTGGCCGACCTGGAGCCGGCCAGCGACCTCGATCACACCCGAGCGGTGGGGCTGCGCCTGCACCAGGCGTTTGGCGACGTGATGGTGCTCGAAGACCACACGGTCGACATGAGCGCGAGCTTCGGCATGGCGGTGTGGCCGCACCACGCGACCGATGCCGACACCTTGCTCAGCCGCGCCGAGATGGCGATGTACAGCGCCAAGCGCCGCAACGAAGGGCCGGTGCTCTATGACCCGGCCATTGACGCCGCCAGCACCCAGACGCTGTCGCTGCTGAGCGAGCTGCGCCACGCGGTCGACCACCACGAGCTGCGCCTGTACCTGCAGCCCAAGCTCGCACTCGACACCGGCCGTGTGGTCGGCGCCGAATCGTTGCTGCGCTGGCAGCACCCCACGCGTGGCCTGGTGCCGCCGATGAGCTTCATTCCGTTTGCTGAGCAGACCGGCTTCATCCGTGTGCTCACCCTGTGGGTGTTTGAAGAGACGGCGCGCATGTGGCGGGTGCTGAACGAAGGCGGCATGCGCATCATCATCTCGATCAACCTCTCAACCCGCGACCTGCTCGACGTGGAGCTGCCGCAGAAGTTTGAGGCCTTGCTGGTCAAGCACATCGTGCCGGCCGAGGCCTTCTGCCTGGAGATCACCGAGAGCGCGATCATGGATGACCCGCAACGTGCGATGAACACGCTGGAGCGCCTGAGCGGCCTCGGCTTCAAGCTGTCGATCGACGACTTCGGCACCGGCTATTCGTCACTCGCCTACCTGAAGAAACTGCCGGTCGACGAGCTGAAGATCGACAAGAGTTTTGTGCTCAACATGGAAAAAGACGTCAACGACGCCCGCATCGTGCGCTCGACCATCGACCTCGCCCACGGCCTGGGCCTGACGGTGGTGGCCGAGGGGGTGGAAAACGCGCAGGTGTGGGATTTGCTGCGCGAGCTCTCATGCGACGAAGCGCAGGGGTTTCACATGGGCAAGCCGATGCCGTCGAGCGAGTTTGTGCACTGGGCCAGCGGCTGGGCCACGCGCCACGCGGCGCCCGGCCCCAAGGGCATCCCCAACACGACCGTGACCTTGCACTGAGAGGGTGAGAGTTTTTTGGTTTGCGCCCCATCGTTTGACATGAGTGGCGTGACCCGGCTTGCCGGGGCACGTCCTCTCGATGGAAGGGTTGGGCGTCAACTCGCTCATGTGCGACTCAGAATGGAATTTCGTCTTCCATGCCCGGAGACGGTTGTGATTTGCCTCGCCAAGTACTCGGCTTCTTGTCCTTGCACTTGAAGCAGCCCGACTCTCCAAGCGAATCCATGTACTCCTTGGTCAACCAAGAACCACATGACTTGCACTCTGGAATTCGGAAGTTCTCAGAGCCGCAGCCTCCGCAGAACGGCGTCTCGGAGATCGGCGCCCCGCAGTTCTTGCACAAGTAGGCAAGAGAGCCACCGCAGTTGGTGCAGAACGAGCCGGTGGAATCAGGTATGACACGAGGGCCACGGTAGTACCCACGGGAAGACCAGTTTGCCCCGGAGCACTTCACATTTGAGCAGATGGCCAGCGCGGGCGAGAGCGTAGGCGGAGCCATGTGATTCCGATTTCCGATCGCACGAATGAATTCGTCTGCAGTTCTGTATCTCTCGTCAGGGGAGCTTGCGCATGCCTTCTCAATTGCCTCAATCGTGCCTCTTGGCAGGCTCGCGAGAGCCTTTCCGAAGTTTGCAGTTTCCGGCTTCCCGGTCAGCAGTTCAATGAGCATCACCCCCACGCTATAGATGTCGCTGCGCCCGTCTACTACCGCTGCATCAATCATTTGTTCGGGCGACGCGTAGGGGGGCGAACCCAGAAACTCCCCGCGCGCTGTGGCTCGCGTGACCCCAGGTTTTGAGTCGAAGCTCACTCCAATTGAGAAGTCGATCAGGAAGCACCGCATGCGCGAGTCGACCATTACGTTCGATGGCTTTACGTCGCGGTGCACGATTTGATTGATGTGTGCGTAGTTCAGTGCATCCAGGACTTGCATCGCAATATCGACGGCTTGGTCTCTATCAAACTTTCCCCTCTCATTGAGCAAGTCGCGCAGGGTCGACCCGTTGACATACTCCATGACGAAGTAGGGCGCTTTGCCATGGTCTGCATCGACAACGCCCTCGGTGAGAACGTAGGGAATGTTCGGATGCTGGAAGCGAGCGAGAAGTTTGGCTTCACGGATGAAGCGCTTGTGCATTGCCTGATCTGATCGAACGAACGCGCTATCGAAGAACTTGACCGCAACTTTTCTATTGAGGGTTGGCTGCTCCGCAAGATATACGCTCCCGCAGAGGCCAGAACCCAATACATCGGTGAGTACGAAACCCTTTCTGTTGAGATGGCTCACGTACTCTGGTGGTAGGGGCGACGACTTCAAGATGGTTCACTCGGGAGGTTGAAACTACGTGACAGTATGCCTACTGCTTCTTTGACGCCCATCCCCCCGTTCGCCCTTCGATACCTCAGGACGAACGGAAATCAGAAAACTCTCACCCTCTGAGATCAGCCGATTTCGGTGCGGTTGCGCCCGCCCGTTTTTGGCGCGGTACATGGCCGGGTCGGCGCGCTCGATGGCGGCTTCCAGCATGTCTTCGGGGGCCAGCTGCACCCGGCCGGCCGAGAAGGTGATTTTCAACCTGGCGGCGGTTGTGCACCTGGGCAACGGCGGCGTGTCAGGCGCGTAACAGGGGCCCCACGGCACGCGCCGCATGGCGCAGGGCGTTTTCATCGAAGCCCGCATAACCAAACAACCAGCCGCGGCGTTTGGCCTGCACGCAGTACAAGGACAGCGGCGCCAGGTAGACCCCGGCCTCGCCGGCACGCCGGCTCAGGCGGGCATCGTCGCCGCGCTCGATCTCGTGTGCGATGTGCATGCCCTGCGCCGCGGGCGTGAGCTGCAGCGCGCCGCCGCTGGCGCGGCGCAGCGACTCGATCATCACCGCCTGGCGTTCCTGGTACAGCTCGCGCATGCGCCGCAGGTGGCGCAGCAGGTGGCCGTCGCCGATGAAACGTGCCAGCACCTCTTGCGCCGCGCCCGGGCTGTGGCGGTCGCTCAAGCCCTTGGCACTGGCAAACGCGTCTACCAGCGAAGCGGGCAGCACGATGAACCCCAGGCGCAGGCCGGGGTGCAGCGTTTTCGAGAAAGTGCCGACGTAGAGCACACGCTCGCTGTGGGGCAGGCTGCACAGCGCCGGGATGCGGTGCGTGCCGTACTGGAACTCGCCGTCGTAGTCGTCCTCCACCACCCAGGCCTTGTGCTGGCGTGCCCACTCCAGCAGCTCCAGCCGGCGCGACAGGCCCATGTGCACACCGAGCGGAAACTGGTGCGTGGGTGTCACCACCGCCATGCGCGCATTCGGCCAGCGCGCAGCGCCCTCGGCGATGGCCAGGCCTTGGTCGTCTACCGGCACCGGGCAGGCACTCGCGCCGTGGCTGATGAGGCAGGCGCGAATGCCGAGGTAACCCGGGTCTTCGAGCAGCACCTCGTCGCCGGGGTCGAGCAAGAGCCGGGCGATCAGGTCGATGGCTTGTTGCGAGCCCGAGGTCACCAGCACCTGGCCCGGCTCGCAGCGGATGCCGCGCGACACCAGCAGCCACTGCGCGATCGCTTCCCGCAGCGGCTTGTGGCCAGCGGGTGCCAGGTACTGCGCTGTCTCTTGGCGCACCCGCTCGGGCAAGCCTCGCTCCAGCCGCGACCACAGCTCGAACGGAAAGGCATCGACCGCCGGTGTGCCGATGCGGTAGGCGCTGACCGCCGCGGTGGGCGGTCGCCAGCGCAGCGCGGTTTCGGCGATCAGCCGGCCGCGCTGCGACAGGCCGGTGGTGGGTTGCAGCGGTGTCGGCCCCTTGCGCGGGGTGGGGGTGCGCAGCACGGCGAGGTCGGGTGCGACATAACTGCCGTCGCCCACCCGCGCCACCACATAGCCCTCGGCCCGCAGCCGCTCCAGCGCCCACAGCACGGTGTTGCGCGCCACCCCCAGCGCCTGCGCGTGCTCGCGCGAGGGTGGCAGCCTGCTGCCGGCGGCAAAGGTGCCCTGCTCGATGGCCGCGCGCAAGCGCAGATAGACCTGCTGGCGCAGCGGCGTGTCAGAAGGCAAACACGGCACGGGGGTAGCCCGCCTCCTGACGCTTGAACTCCAGATTTCCGCCCTGCTCGGGCAAGGTCGACCACTCCGCCGCCCACACCTTGGTTCCAAAGTTCAGGCCGAAGCGGGATTCCCGGGCCTGCGCGGAACCGGCCGCTACCGCCAGGGCCAGCAGCGCGCAGGCGCGCCCAAGGCTGGGCGCCAGGGGCGAGTCAGAGCGTTCAGTTCTTTGCATAGGTTGTGCGTTGTGCTTCACGACAAACAGAGGTCAGGTTGGGGAACGAACACAAGCTTGAAGCGATGTGCGTGAAAGACATGCGCAGCCGCCGACACTGCCTCCGACGACCCGAGCGGCCAGCGTAACAGCCCGTTCACCCAACCCTGCTCGCCAAGCTGAAGGTTCCGGGCCTGACGGTCGAAGCCATGCTCAAGAAAGTTTCGGTTGCCGGCTGCGCCAGCCCCACCGAGCAGGCCGAAACCGAGCGCATCCGCAAGGATGCGCGACGCCTTGGAGCGCGCCCATGCCGACCTGGCGCGGTGTGATTGGCTCTGGCGATCGGTAAAAATTGGCTCCCTGCAAGGCCAGATGGCTTCCTACCATCAGGAGCCAATCCACCCGATCACTTGAGCACCATGACGCTGCAGATTGCCCCGCTCGCCGCGGCCGACCGTTTGCCCTGGGAAACACTGGCCCGCGGCTACAAGGCCTTCTACCGAACCGAGGTCGCGCCGGCCGGCTACGAGACCGCCTGGCAACGCCTGATGCAGCGTGACGATGTGTTTGGTTTTGGCGCGCACCTTGACGGCCGCTTGGTTGGCATCACCCACTACCTGTTCCACACCAGCGTGTGGTCACCGCGCCTGTGTTACCTGCAAGACCTGTTCACCGCCCCCGAGCTGCGCGGCCAAGGGGTGGCCCGCGCGTTGATCGCGGCGGTGGGCGAGGTGGCACGCGAGGCGAAGGCCACCCGCTGCTACTGGCTCACCCACGAGAGCAATGCCACGGCACGCACGCTGTACGACAAGGTGGCACAGTTCCACGGCTTCATCCGTTATGACCTCTCAGCCCAGGAGAAAACATGAGCAACGCAGTTGACGAGAGGGCGCACCAGTTCCGCCGTCTGCACCAGCAGGCCACGGCCTTGTTGATGCCCAACGCCTGGGACCCGGGGTCGGCCAAGCTGATTGCCGGTGTGGGCTACGCCGCACTCGCCACCTCCAGCGGCGCCGCCGCCATGGTGCTGGGCCGCAAGGACGGGCAGCTCACCCGCGACGAAGCGCTGGCCCACGCACGGGCCATCGTCGACGCGGTCGAGGTGCCGGTGTCGGCCGATCTGGAAAACGGCTTTGGGCCCGAGCCGGCGATGGCCGCAGACACCATTCGACTGGCCGGCGAGATCGGCCTGGCGGGCGGCTCGATCGAAGACTCGCCGGCCGAAGACGTGCCGTACGCCTTCAACCACGCGGTGGAGCGTGTGGCCGCCGCGGCCGAAGCGGCGCGTGCACTGGGCCGGCCTTTCACGCTGACCGCGCGCACCGAAAACTACCTGCGCGGCAAACCCGACCTCGACGACACCCTCCGCCGCCTGCAAGCCTTCGAGCGCGCGGGTGCCGATGTGCTGTTCGCGCCCGCGTTGCCCGACCTCGCGGCGGTGCGTGCGGTGTGCGCCGCGCTCAGCAAGCCGGTGAGCTTCATGGTCGGCATCCCGAACCAATCGTTCAGCGTGGCCGCGCTGGAAGCAGCCGGTGTCAAGCGCATCAGCTTTGCCACCTCGTTCTACCGCGCGGCCATGCGCATGGTGCTCGCCGCCGCCACCGAAGTGAAAGAACAAGGCACGTTCAACTACCTCAAGAAGCCATGAGCGACCACACCTACACCGCCACCACGCTGTGGCAACGCGGCGACCAGCCCTTCATCGACAAGCGCTACAGCCGCCGCCACGAGATCCACTTCGACGGCGGGCATGTGATGCCGGCCTCATCATCACCCTTGTCGGTGCGCGTGCCTTACTCTGACCCGGCCGGGGTCGACCCCGAAGAAGGCTTCATCGCCTCGATCTCCAGCTGCCACATGCTGTGGTTCCTCGACATCGCCTGCCGCGCCGGCTGGCGGGTCGACGACTACCGTGACGACGTGGTCGGCGTGATGGACCGCAATGCCCAAGGCCAGATGGTCATCACCGTGGTCACGCTGCGCCCGGCCGTGAGGTTCAGCGGCAAGCAGCCGACACGGGCCGAGCTCGACCACCTGCACCACCGCGCGCACGAAGAGTGTTTCATCGCCAACTCGGTGAAGAGCGAGGTGCGCTGCGAACCGGTGATCGAGAGCTGAGATGTATACACCTGCCCACTTCATGGAAGAACGCCCTGCGGTGCTGCACCAACTGGTGCACGACCACCCGCTGGGCTTGCTGGTGACCCTGAGCGATCTGGGCTTGGACGCCAACCCGCTGCCTTTCTTGCTCGATGTCGATGCCAGCGGGCAGGCCGTGTTGCGCGCCCACGTGGCGCGGGCCAACCCGGTGTGGAAAGACGCGCGCACCGACATTAAAACGCTGGTGGTCTTTCAAGGCCCGCAGGCCTACATCTCACCCAACTGGTACGCCACCAAAGCTGACAACGGCAAGGCCGTGCCGACCTGGAACTACATCACCGTGCAGGCGCGTGGCCGCCTGGTGGTGCGTGACGATGCCACCTGGCTGCGCACGCTGGTGACCCGCCTCACGCAGCGCCACGAAGCCACGCAGGCGCAACCTTGGGGCCTGAGCGATGCGCCGCCCGATTACATCGACACGATGTTGCGCGCCATCGTCGGCATCGAGATCCCGCTGGCCTCCTTGCAAGGCAAGTGGAAGCTGAGCCAGAACCACCCGGCCGTCAACCGCGAAGGGGTGTCGAGTGGTCTGCGGGCGTTGGGGGGTGATCAGGCGTTGACCATGGCGGCGGCGGTGGAGCAGGCGGCGCGCTGAGCTGCTTGCGTGCGATGCAGCGGCGCAAGGTGGCGTCGAGGCCGAAGGCCATCACCCAGCACAACCAGCCCGTCCACAAGGTGTGGCTCATGAAGTGCGCGCCGCGCACCTGCTGCGCCACACCCAGCAGCAAGCCTGCTGCCAGCGACACGCCCAGCCAGGTGCGGGCCCGCGCCGGCGAGCTGCGCTGCAAGGCGAAATAGCCGCCCACGAAGGCAAAGCCCGACGAGGCATGGCCGGCCGGGAAACAGTGCCCGCTGCCACCGTCGGCCGAGCGCAACCAGTGCGACACATGCTGCGCCGTGCCACCAAAGGCTGCCAGGTCCCAGGGGCAGCTGGTGGTACTGAACGACTTGAACAACGCCACCGCCAGCGCGCCGATCAACGCGGTGACGACCAGCTGCAGCCGCTCGATGCGCCGCAGTGGGCGCAGCCAAACGGGCGGCCACCACACTGCCAGCGTGAGCCCCACCACCAGCAGCCACGACAGCAGCCGCGCGCCGTCGTGCAGGCCATCGGTGAGCACCCTGTTCTGGCTGAGCGCAAAACCATGCACGTCGCCGAACAGCCGTGCCAGCGACATGTCGAGGTCGCTGGCGTCCCAGGCCAGCAGCGCCAGCAGCAAGCCGAGGGTGAGGGCGGCCAGGCGCCGTTCGTGGGAGGGGGTCATGAATCACCACTCTGATGCGCTGTACTTAAGCCGCCCTTAAGCGCCAGCCGCACAATGGGCGCCATGCGCGTTTTGGTGGTGGAAGACGATGAAGGCATTGCCGCCGGCCTGCAGGCCCACCTGCAGCGCCAGGGTGATGCGGTGGACGTGGCCGCCAGCGTGGCCGCGGCCTGGTCGGCGCTGCGTGCCGAACACTTCGACATCGTGCTGCTCGACCTCGGCTTGCCCGATGGTGATGGCGACCAGGTGCTGCAGCGCCTGCGCAGCGCGCCCGCCGGCGCGCTGCCCGACCCGACCACGCCGGTGCTCATCATGACGGCGCGCGACGAGGTGGCCGCGCGCATCGCCGCGCTCGACCGTGGCGCCGACGACTACGTCACCAAACCCTTCGACGCCGACGAGCTGGCCGCTCGCATGCGCGCGCTGCGCCGCCGCGCCGCCGGCCGCGCGCAGGCCACGCTGCGCTGCGGCAACGTCGAGATTGACCCGGCGGCACACACCGCGTTGTGTGATGGCCAGCCGGTCGAACTTTCGCCGCGCGAGTTTGCGGTGCTGCTGGCCCTGGTCGAGGTGCGCCCGCGGGTGCTCTCTCGCCCACAGATCGAAGCCCGGCTCTACAACTGGGACGGCACGCTGGAGAGCAACGCGATCGAGGTGCATGTGCACCGCCTGCGCAAGAAGCTGGGCGAAGACGTGATCCGCACGCTGCGTGGCGTAGGCTATTTTGTGCCGGCGGAGCCTGGCACGTGAGTGCAGACGGCGGTGAACCGCCAGTGAGCCCGCCGCCTGGCCGCCCGAAGGCGAGCGAACTCCCCTCGGGCGATCGGTTGCGGTACGCCGCAACCGAGGGGCGGTCATTGACCCGGCACCTGTTGGCGTGGGCGCTGGGCGCCTTGGTGCTGGTGTGGGCGAGCTTCATCGTGGTCGGCTTCCAGACCGGCGTTCACGAGGCCGACGAGCTGACCGATGGCCATCTGGCCAGCGTGGTGCACCTGCTCTTGCGCCAGCACGAGGGCAAGTTCGACCCGATGGGCCCGGGCGCGCGTGAAAGCGAGGCCGCGGCGCTCGCGGCCCTCAGGAGCCACGACTACCAGCAGTCGATGAGCGTGGTCATCTGGGACGCCCAAGGGGCAATCGTCACCCACACCGGCGAGGCGCCGCTGCCCACGTTCACGCCGGCCGAAGGGTTTGCCGACCTTTCGCTCGGCAGCCCACCCATGCCCTGGCGCACCTTTTCGCGCTGGGACCCGAACGACCACAGCCGCAAGGTGATGGTGTTGCTGAGCGTGCGCGAGCGTGACGACCTGGCCGACGACATTGCCGAGCAGATGGCGCAGCCGGGCTTCTGGCTGCTGCCGGTGGTGGCGCTGGCGCTGGGCTGGGCGATCCGCCGTGGCCTCAACCCCTTGCGCGACCTGTCGCGCGATGTGAGCGCGCTCGACGTGCACGAAAACAAACCCCTGCGCACCCAACCGCACCGCGAGTTCAAGCCGGTGGTCGACTCGATCAACACCCTGGTGCAGCGCCAGCATGCGGCCCTGGTGCGCGAGCGCGAGCTGAGCAGCGAGATGGCGCACGAGCTGCGCACGCCGCTCGCATCGCTCAGCCTGCACGCGGGCTTGTTGCGCAGCGCGCGCAACGATGCCGAGCGCGAGCAGTCGCTGGCCCGCATCGAACACGACGTGCAGCGTGCCAACCAGGTGATGTCACACCTGCTCGCGTTGGCACGCGCCAGCCGCACCGAGATGGCCGAGGCCGCCAAGCCGCTCGACTTGCTGGAGATTGCGCGCCAGGTGGTGGGCGACTACGCTCAGGTGGCGTTCGACAGTGGCCACGAGCTGGCGCTGGTGGGCGAGAGCCCGTTTGTGCTGACCGGCCACGCCGTGCTGCTGGAGCTGGGCTTGCGCAACCTGATCGAAAACGCGCTCAGCCACACGCCGCGCGGCACCTTGGTCGAGGTGCAGCTCGACCCCGTCGCACGCTGGTTGCAGGTGTGTGACAACGGCCACCTCGCCAACGGCAAGGCACGCAACGACACCGCCGTTGCGAAGCGCCTGAGCCTCGGCCTGGGCCTGGGCCACCGGGTGGTCGACAAGATCGCCACCATCCACAACGCGCACTTTGCGCTGGCGCCACCGCCGGCGGGTTTTGGCAGCTGCTACCGCATCAGCTTTTTGGCCGACTGAGTTTCGGCCGACCGGTCTTCAGCGGCCACCGGCCTCGCCGCGTTGGCCGGCCACCATGTGGGTGCGGGTGCCACGGCCGGCCTCCCACTGCTTGGCGGCGTCGTAGAGCTTGTCGAAGGTTTCGCTGTCACGCAGCAGCGCGGCCTTGGTGTGCTGGGGCAGGGGCTGCTCGATGCCGGTTTCGTCGCGCGGCATCTTGTCGTCTTGAACCGACTTGATCAGCCGCTTGATCTCGGCCCCCGCATGCGCCGGCGTTTGCAGCAGCACCAGCCGTTTCGACTTGTCGGGGTTGTTGGGCACGTGGCACTCGTTGCACTGGCCTTCACGCAGGCGCAGCGCCAGGGTCTTGTAGGCCCCATCGAGCGGGTTGAGGTAAGGGTTGTCGGGTTTGAACAAACCGTCGAACACCGTCACCTTGGGCTGGGTTTTGCCTTGGTCATCGGTCCACATCCACTGGCCGCTGAACGAAGGCGGGTTCACCGTCTCCACCGCCAGCAGCGGGGGGGTGGGGCCGTGCACGGTGAACTGTGCGACCTTGATGCGGTTGTGCTTCGCGTCCCACCACAACAAGATCTCGTTGGCCTGCTGGTACATGGACCACTTCTCCTCCTCGTGCCAGAACGGGTAGGGGAACTGCCCCGGCGTCAACCGGTTGCGAAACGCCGTTTGCAGGCGGATCTGGTACAGGCCTTCGCTCTCCACATAGTTCACCGTGTGCTGGCCGTTGAACATGAAGAGCGACAGGTACATGCCCGACAACACATCGGGCCCGAACTGCGTGAGGTGGGTGTCTTTCAGGCTGCGCTTCGGGTCACGCTGGCGGCCCCACAGCACGAAGTCGGGCAGGTTCTGGCGCAGTTGCGAGCCGGCCTGAAAGAGGGCCTGGCGGCAAGCGTCGAAGGCGGTCTGGCTGCCCGGTGCAGCGAGCGGGCATTGTGTGGCCAGCTCTTGAGCGAGGCTGGCGGCCGCACGCTGCGCGCGCAGAGTGGCACCAGCGTCCGCCGGCGCTTGTGCGCTGGCGGTGAACGCGCTGGCACAGGCGAGCGCCACGAAGAGGCGTTGAACGGATCGATAAGACATGAGTTGTGCTCCCTGCAAGTGCTCGGCTTCAGCCGATGATTCGGCCGTGACGGTCGACGGCCACGACTTCCACATAGTTCGAGCCCTGGGTGCTGCCGGTCGCGAAGTCGACCTTGTAGCCTCCGAGGTCGGTGCGCAGGCCAGCCAGCGCTTCCCTGAAGCGCGCCTTCGACAAGCTTGCGCCGCGGGTGGCACCGTTGCGCGCCGCTTCCACGGCCACCAGCCCGGCCACATAACCTTCGATCGCGGTGAAGCCCAGGCGGGCGCCGGTGCCGAGCGCGAGCAGGTCTTGTTTGCAGCGGTTGATGAGCGAGAGCCCCATTGCGTTGGGGCGCGGCACCACCTGCGTCATGATCACGCTCTGCCCCTTCTGGGCCATGGCGTCGATCAGCGCCTGGCCGGCAAATGACGACGAGAAGTACAAGCCGCCGTACTTGCCGGCCACCAGGTGCTCGACCACGCCGACGATGGGCGCGGCGTTGGTGGTGAAGAGCACGCAGTCGAGCTTGGCGGCCAGCAGCTGGGCTGATTCGGCCTCGAACGATTTGGCGTTGCGGTCCAGGCCCACCGAGATGGTGAGCGTCACGCCCACCGACTCCAGTGCCGCCGTCATCGCGCCCAGGTTGGCCGGTGTCGTGTCTTTCAGATAGACGTAGCCGACACGGCGCATGCCGAAGTCTTTGACGTAGGCCACCATGCGCTTGAACTCGGTGTCGTAGCCGGCGCGCACATGGAACTGCATCGCCAGCTTGTGGTTGCGTATGCCCATGTTGCCGCTGGCCGTGCCCACGAGCGGAATCTGTGCGTCTTCAATCACCTGCAACGAGGCCTCGGTGGCCGCGCCGCTGGTGAAGCCGATCAGGCCGGCGCAGCCGCCTTCGATCAAGGCCTTGGCGTTTTGCTGGCAGCGCAACTTGTCGCCGCCGTCGTCGAGTGACACCAGCTCCAGGCGCGGCCCGTTGGGCTGCCGTGCGGCGGCGGCAAATGCCGCGGCAATGCCGTCGCGCACGTCACGACCATAAGCCGACTGCCCCCCCGTCAACGAAGCCGACTGCCCGAAGCGGATGGTGCTCGGCGGGGCCGCATGGCTGAGAGAAAGAAAGGGGGAAGCAAGCCCCCCGGCGGCCAGCGCGGGCCCGGTCAGGAGGATGTGTCTGCGTTGCATGTCGATGGCTCCAGCACACACGCACTTGGCGCGAGTGGCGGGAAGCCTTCGCAGCGCTGCGTGTCAGCCTGTCATCGACACGACGACCTGAACACTTGATGAACCTTACCCGGCGATACCTTGGCAATGACTGGTTGCATGTGGAGCACGGGTGTGCGGCTCCAGGCTGTCAACTAACGGCGGGAAATGTCGTCAGGGCGTCCCCAGAGCGGGTGCCCACAGCGTGTCGTCAGAACGCGGCGGCGATGCTGCGTGTCACTTCCACCGGGCCGAGCTTTTGCAGGCGCTGGGCCACGGTCGGCTCGATGGTGTTGGAGTAGATGACCAGGCGTGCGGTGGCGCCGTTGGCGGCCAGCTCGGCGCGGGCGCCCGAGCCCTGGGTGCCCCACGAAGCGGCTTGGCTGCGGCGTGCATCCGGGCGGCCGTAGGTGCGCTGGAATTCGGCGGTCAGTGCCTTGGACGAGGCCGCCGCATCGATCGCGACCATGAACAAGCGGTCTTGGTGAAAGCAGTAGCGCACGCCGTTGAGCGGCGTGTCACCGAACAGCAGGTTCTCGCGGTCACGCTGGTAGCAGGTGACCTCGCCTTCGGTGTGCGACACCGTCACGGCGCCCAGCGCCTCGACCCCTTCACCCCACGACACACCACGAAAGCCGCGCAGCTCGAAGGCGCCGGCGCTCATCGCGGCCAGACCCAGGCACAACACGGCAGACAACTTGGCGGCGGTGTTACGAAGTGAGTTCATGGGGCGCTTTCCAGAAGGTGTTGCGGAGTGAGGAAAGTGTGTCTTCTGTAAGCAAGGTGTGTCAATTCGTAAACCGGTCGGATGCCACAGATGCACAGCGCACTTTTCGACGCGCTGCGCACAAATTGGCGCTTGTTCTGACTGCGTGGTGACGAGGTGCGTCACTTGTGTGAGCACGTCTGCAACCAGAGTGCGCGAAAGTATCAATCTGTACCAAACCATCAAGCTGGCCAACCGGGCGGCCGAAGAGAGCCACAGACACCCGCTCGAACAACGCGCACGTCGCGCGCATCGGGTGGTGTGCTTGATCTTGTTTGGGAGAGTTCACATGAAGCGCAGAAATATGGTGTTGGCCGGCTCCGCCGCATTGGCCGCCGGCTGGGTGGGCGGCATCTCGCACAGCCTCGCCGCCACGGCCAACGTGATCAAGTTCGGCCAGTCGGCCTCGCTCACCGGCGGCCAGGCCGGTTATGGGCGCGACGTGCGCGACGGCATCATCGCGGCCTTTGCAGCCGCCTCGGCAGTGCCCGGCAGCCCGCGCTTCGAACTGGTGACGCTCGACGACGGGGGTGTGAAAGACCGTTGTGCACAAAACGTGTCGACGCTGATCGAAGGCGGCGTCGCGGCCATCGTCGGCCTGACCAGCGGCGCCGGCGCCGAAGCCTGCATGCCGCAGATCACCAGCAGCCAGATTGCGCTGCTCGGCACGGCCAGCGGCAACATGGGCATTCGCAGCGGCGTGGCCACCGGCGCGTACCACGTGCGTGCGGGCTACGACGTCGAATACAAGCGCATGGCCAACTACATCAAAGACTTCGGCATGCGCCGCATCGGTGTGGTCTATTTGAAAGACACCTCCAAGGCCAACCTCGCGGCCATGACGCAGGCGCTGAGCGTGCTGTCGATCACACCGCTGGAAACCATTGCCATCGACCGCAATGCGGCCTCGTTTGCCGAAGTGGGCGAAAAGCTGCTGGCCGCCAAGCTCGACTGCGTGCTGTTCGCCACCAATGCGGCGCCGGTCGCTGCCGTCATCGACCAGCTGGTGGCCGCGCGTTACCCCGGCTTGTTCTACGCTTCGTCGTTCGCTGGCCAGGACCTGATCGACACCCTCACCGCCAAGAAGCAGAGCTGCATCATGAGCATGGTGGTGCCGCGCCCGAATTCGGGTGGCTTGAACGTGGTGAGCCGCGCTCGCCAAGACTTGGCTGCCGTGGGGCCCGACGTGAAGCTGGGCATCACCACGCTCGAAGGCTACATTGCCGGCCGTGCTGCCGTCGAAGCCGCGCGAGCCGCGCTGCGGGTGAGCGGCGGCGAGCGCATCAGCCGCGCGCGCATGAAAGAGTCGCTCGCGGGGTTGAAGACCGATCTCGGCGGCTACCGCATTGAGTTCGCCCCGGGGGTGACACAGGGCTCGCAGTACGTCGACCTGATCGCGATCGACCGCTACGGGCGCTTGGTGGGCTGACGCTCAGCCGCGCCCTGCCAACACGGCAACTCAATCGTTGCCGTGTTTGTCCTTCTTGCCGTGTTTTTCTTTCTTGCCTTGTTTGTCTTTGCCGTGGCCACCGTTGCCGCGCTGCTCATCCTCGTAACGTTCGCGCACCCAGCTCTCTTTCACGAAGTAGACGGGCTGGCCGCAGGCGTTGTAGCGCTTGCAGTGTTTGCCCCACTTCTTCTGGTGGCCGGGCGGCACGTACAGGTACATCGGTTGCTGCACCACATACACCGGCGGTGGCGCATAGATGACGGGCTTGGCATAGATCACCGGCGGCGGTGGCATGTTGCCGATGTCGATGCGGCCATACACACCCGGCTGGTTGACGCTGACCGACACGCCCACGCCGGTCTGGGCTGACGCCGTGGTGGCGGCAAGCACGGCCACGAGGGCCAGTGCCTTGCTGAAAAACGAGTACGAGGTGTTCATGACGAGGTTCCTTCAGGGGTGAACAAGAGTGTGCGCGCTTGCGCCCGGGTTGGGGCAAAACGTGTCACAAGGTCGGCCAAGGTGCGGGCCGAAAAGGGTTTGAACATCACCGCGTTCATGCCGGCTTCGACATAACGCGCGCGCTCTTCGTGCATGGCGCTGGCGGTCACGGCCACGATGGGTGTGGGCGCGCGGTTGTTGTTGTGTTCCCACTGGCGAATCTGGCGGGTGGCTTCGATGCCGTTGGTCACCGGCATCAGGTAGTCCATCAGCACCATGGCGTAACGGTGGGTTTTCACCGCTTCGATCGCCTGCGAGCCGTCGGTCACCAGCGTGGGCGCCACGCCCAGATGTTCGAGCATCAGGGTGAGCAGCAAGGCTTGCACCGGGTCGTCTTCGACCACCAGCACATGCGGCGTGGCTTGGCCGGCGGTGAAGGTGGGCGCATCGTGCGGCTCACGCCAAAGCGACGTGTGGCGCGCCAGTGGCTGGGGAGTGGGGGGGGTGATGTTGTTCATCGCTCGAAGCGGATCCGTTCGGCCTGCAAGCTCACACCACCCGCCGACGGTGCGCCCCGCACTTCGATTTGTGCGCCGACCAGCAGGTTGGTCGCCGTGCCGGCCGAAAACGCCGTGCGGTTGTCGTAAGCCACCGTCACGCCGCGCAGCACAAAGGTTTGAGCCAGGGCGTTGACCGATTCGACGGCGCCGTGCAACTCGAACTCTTGGTCGCCGCCGCGCTTGAAGTCAACCTGGCTTGCGACCAGCACGCCGTTGCGCATGGCGCCTTCCACCTCGACGCGCACGCCGTTGGCCAAGTCGCCGAGGCTGCCGTGGCGCACGCTCACGCCCGGCCCGCTCGCGTCAACCGGTATGCCGGCCACCTGGAAGTTGGCGCTGCTCACGAAGCTGCTGACGAAGCCTTCCAGCTCGGCCTCGGTGGCTTCAGGGAAGTTGCGCTGCGAGGTGTGCACCGAGCTGGCCACCCAGCGGGCGGCGACTGGCGTGGTCTGCAGGCTGACACGCACCGACAAGCCGTTGGCCAGCCGCGGCAGCGCGGGCGGGGCGATGCCGGCGTAGTCGATCAGCGCGCCACCGATCGAGAAGCTGTGGTTGTCGATTGTGTTCAGCGCGCTGATGCGGCCGCGCAGCTTGTAAGCGGCAAGCGTGGCCTTGCGTTCGATGCGCGTGGCGATGTAGGCCGAGGTGGTGGTGTCGTAGAAGGCAAACACCTCAAGCAGGTCGCCGGCCAGCACATCGGCCAGGCCGCGGGCGTAGCCGCTGAAGAGCGTGTCGGCGTCAACCCGCACTTGCTGCCCCAGCACCACCAGCTGGCCCGCCGCCGTGTCGACCGATTCCACCGGGCCGGCGATTTCGTTGCCAAACTGGATGCGGGAGGCCACGCCGTTGCCGCTGTTGCCGCGCCGCTCGCCGGTCACTTCGACCACCATGCCGAGCTTCAGGTCGCCGCGTGCGCGGGTGGCGCCTTCATCGTCGACGATGCTGGCCTGGCTGTCGTCGAAGCGCACGCCGTTGACGATGACCGAGCCAAAGCCCGAGATGCGGCCGGCCGAGGTGGTCTGGGCCGTTTGGCCGGTGCCGCCGCTGTCAACGCCGCCACAGGCCGCGGCCAGGGCGGCCGTGGCCAGCAGCGCCGCCAAGGCGCGCCAGGGTGAACGGATGGGTGTCATGCTGAAGTCTCCCTTCATGCCGGCGTGGCGTTTGCGGCGGCTGGTTCAGGTGCGGTGGGCGGGGCCATAGCGTCGCTGTAAGCATAGAGGCCGATGCGCAGCCGCTGGTCTTGCACCCGCTGCTGGGCTGTGTCGTCGTCGATCAGTTTTTGCACTTCGGGCGCGAGCGTGCGCAAGAGCTGCTGCCACTGCTCGCGCAGCAGCGGTTGCAGGTGGTGCACCGAGCTGCGCGAGAGCTCGTCGGCGAACAGGGCTTGTTCCAGGTGAGGGGGTGCGTCAGCCAGCACGTTGGCTGTGGCTGCGCGCAAGTGGTCGCCCACGTTGCTGGCCAGAAAGCCGAGCATGCGGGGCTCGTCACCGGCGGGTGCAAAACGGTCACGCAGGAGCTCGACGCGGTCGGTGGCTTCGTCGACCCGGGTCAGGCCGAGCCGGCACAGCTCTTCGAGCAAGCTGCGCGGGTGCACGTCTTTGGTCACCGATTGGGCCAGGCTCTCGAAGCTGGGCGAGGGGCCCTGGCGCGGCAGCGAGGCCAGGAATGTGTCGCCCGACAGCAAGGCTGGGTCGCTGACCCAGCGGGTGAACACCTGCGTGGCCGGCGAGCGCTTGGGCTCTGCGGCGGGCCGGGTTTGCATCAGCCGGCTCACCTCGCGGCGGTTCAGGCCGGTGGCGGCGCTGACCCGGCTCACCGCCCGGGTGGCCGGCACGTCGGGGTGCGCGGCCAGGGCGGCGTCGATGAAGGCGGCGCGCAGCAGCTCGTCAAGGTCGGTGTGGTGCAAACCCTTGGCAATGGCCAGCTCGGCCAACGGTGTCAACAACGCGCGGCAGGCCTGTAGCAGGGCGGTCGTGTCGGGCGCGGTGTTGGGAGGTTCAGCGTTCACGAGGCTGGGCAAAGGCAGTGATCGGGGTCGGAGCCGGGACAGTAGCATAAATGTGCTCATTGCACATTTGGCTACTGCCCCCAAACGCCAGCGCGGGGCGGGCTACCAGCTCAGCGGGTTCAGCCGGTAGAAGTGGCTCAGCTCCTGGAACAGCGCCGGGCTGTCGGTGGCCAGCTGGTGTGGCTGCTCAAAAAACACCTCCGAGGCCACCGCAAAAAACTCTGCCGGGTCGGTGGCGCCATACGGGCTGAGCAGGCTGGGCTGGCCTGCATCGGCCAGCGCACCCAGCCGCGCAAACTCGGCCGCCATCACCTGCGACCAGCGCTCGTAACGTTTGGCGCCCGCCAACAGCGGCGCACCGTTGGCGTGGCCGTTTTCTTGGTCGAGCTGGTGCGCAAACTCGTGGATCACCACGTTTTGCCCGTCGTTGAACACGGCCGCACCGTCGAGCGTGTCTTGCCACGACAAGATCACCTGCCCTTGTGACCACGACTCGCCCGACAGCGCACGCCGCTGGTCTTGCAACACGCCCGCGCCATCGGTGTGTACGCGATCCACGAGAAACGCACCCGGGTAGATGAGGATCTGCCGCAACTGCGCAAAGTACGACGGCCGGCGCCGGTTGAGCATCAACAGGCAGGCCTGGGCCGCGATGGTCACACGCATCTCTTCAGTGACCTCAAGCCCGGCACAGCCGATGAACGGCTTTTCAGCCAAGAACACCTGCATGTGTTTTTTGAGCTGCAACTGCAGGTCGGCCGGCATGTGGCGCACATAAGGCACTCGGCGGCGCAAAATCTCGCGCCATTCGGGCGGGAACGGTCGGCGGCGAATGTGCGCGCGGCGCACTCGGGTGAAAAGCGGCTGGCCGGCAAACACCGCCACCAACAGCAGCATCAGGCCCAGAATGATGACGAGTGGCACAAGGTGGCCTTCGCTGTGACGACACCCGGCAAGTGTGTGCGCTTGGCCGGGTTTCAAGCCGTGGCGGTGTGGGGAAGTTGCCGGTGTTTCCTGCGGCGGCAAAGGAGGCCGGCAACGCCCATTTGAAACCAGTGAGTTCTTTCGCCCGCAGGCGTCAGGCCTCATCTTTCGACGCAGACCTCAGCCGCACGTAGCCCCCGAGGGCGGCCAACGCCAGCGAGGTGACTGCGTAGGCGGCCATGGCCCGCGGTGACGCCCGGAACGCGAGCAAAGACAAAAGCGCGCCCAGTACGCCGACGACAAGAACATGAAGGCGCGGCAACGAGCGGGCGAACCTGGCGGCGAAGTACCCCCCGGCGACGGGTGGAATGAGAAAGCTCACAAAAGCCAGGAATGACCCGATGGCGCGCCCGGTCGATTGCGGCATGGCCTCTTGCAGCGCGGTCGCGAGCAAGGTGCCGACCAGAATGCCCGGCAAGACATAGCAGGCCAGCAACGCGAAAAACACGACCTTCCAGTCGAGAAGGCGAAAGTACGGCTTGGACATCGCTGATGCGGCCTGACTTGATAGAGGGATCGAGCCAGTGTGCCAGCAGCCATGGCCCGTGGCCACGAAAAAGGCGCGGTGGCACCGCGCCTTCTTGGCCTTGAGAAATCACTTGAGGTCGAAACGGTCCAGGTTCATCACCTTGACCCAGGCCGCCACGAACTCGCGCACAAACTTTGGCTGCGCGTCGCTGCTGGCGTACACCTCGGCGATGGCGCGCAGCTGCGAGTTGGAGCCGAAGACGAGGTCGACCACGGTGGCCGTCCACTTGAGCTCGCCGGTGGCCCGGTCGTGCCCCTGCAGCACACCGTCAGCGGCAGCAGACTTCTGCCATTGGGTGCGCATGTCGAGCAAGTTCACGAAGAAGTCGTTGCTGAGCGTCTCGGGGCGGTGGGTGAAAACGCCGTGTTTGGACTGGCCGGCGTTGGCGTTCAGCGCGCGCAGGCCGCCGATCAAGACCGTCATTTCGGGGGCGGTGAGCGTCAACAATTGCGCCTTGTCGACCAGCAGCTCGGCCGCCGCGCTCTCAAGCCCCTTGCGGGCAAAGTTGCGGAACCCGTCAGCGCTCGGCTCCATCACCGCAAACGATTGCACATCGGTCTGCTCTTGCGACGCATCGGTGCGGCCCGGCGAGAACGGCACGCTCACGTCTTGGCCGGCCTTCTTCGCGGCGGCCTCAACCGCAGCGTTGCCGCCCAGCACGATCAGGTCGGCCAGCGAGATTTTTTTGCCGCCGCTTTGTGCGCGGTTGAACTCGTTCTGGATCGCTTCCAGCTGGGGCAGCACGGTGGCCAGCTCGGCCGGCTGGTTGACGGCCCAATCCTTTTGCGGCGCCAGGCGAAGGCGCGCGCCGTTGGCGCCACCGCGCTTGTCGCCGCCGCGGAAACTTGAAGCCGAGGCCCATGCCGTGGTCACCAACTGCGAGATGGACAGGCCCGATGTGAGCAGCCGGGTTTTCAAGGCCGCCAGGTCTTGCTCGTCGACCAGCGTGTGGTCGACCGCGGGCACCGGGTCTTGCCAGATCAGCTCTTCTTTCGGCACCAGCGGGCCCAGGTAACGGGCGAGCGGGCCCATGTCGCGGTGGGTCAGCTTGAACCAGGCGCGGGCGAAGGCGTCGGCAAACTGGTCGGGGTTTTCATGAAAGCGCCGCGAGATTTTTTCGTAGGCGGGGTCCACGCGCAGCGCGAGGTCGGTGGTCAGCATGGCCGGTGCATGGCGTTTGGCCGGGTCGTGCGCGTCGGGCACGGTGCCCGCGCCCATGCCGTGCTGGGGCATCCATTGGTGCGCCCCAGCGGGGCTCTTGGTCAGCTCCCATTCATAGCCGAAAAGGTTCCAGAAGAAGTTGTTGCTCCACCGGGTGGGCGTGGTGGTCCAGGTGACTTCGAGGCCGCTGCTGATGGTGCTGCCGCCTTTGCCGGAACCAAAGCTGCTCGTCCAGCCGAAGCCCTGGTTTTCGATGCCGCACGCTTCGGGCTCGGGCCCCACGAGCTTGGCGTCGCCGGCGCCGTGGGTCTTGCCGAAGGTGTGGCCGCCGGCGATAAGCGCCACCGTCTCTTCGTCGTTCATCGCCATGCGCGCAAAGGTCTCGCGGATGTCGCGCGCCGCAGCGAGCGGGTCGGGGTTGCCGTTCGGGCCTTCGGGGTTGACGTAGATCAGCCCCATCTGCACGGCAGCGAGCGGGTTTTCGAGGTCACGCTCGCCGCTGTAGCGCTGGTCATCGAGCCACTTGCCTTCAGAGCCCCAGTAGATCTCTTGTTCCGGCTCCCAGATGTCGGGGCGGCCGCCGGCAAAACCGAAGGTCTTGAAGCCCATCGATTCAAGTGCAACGTTGCCGGTGAGGATCATCAAGTCGGCCCACGAAATCTTGCGGCCATATTTCTGCTTGATGGGCCACAGCAGCCGGCGTGCCTTGTCGAGGTTGACGTTGTCGGGCCAGCTGTTGAGCGGCGCAAAACGTTGGGCGCCGGTGCCCGCGCCACCCCGGCCGTCGCTCACGCGGTAGGTGCCGGCGCTGTGCCAGGCCATGCGCACGAACAGCGGGCCGTAGTGGCCAAAGTCGGCTGGCCACCAGTCTTGAGAGTCGGTCATCAGGGCATGCAGGTCCTGGATGACGGCGTCGAGGTCGAGGCTCTTGAATTCTTCGGCGTAGTGGAAGGCCTCACCCATCGGGTCAGACTTGGCCGAGTGCTGGTGCAAGAGGTTCAGCCGCAGCTGATCGGGCCACCAGTTGGCGTTGGATTGCGCGCCAGCAACGGTGTGCTTGCGAACGCCGCCCGAGAAGGGGCATTGGGCTTCGGTGGACATGGACTGTTCCTTTGCGTTTTTGTGATGATCAACGCAGGTCAGTCTAGGCTCGCCACCCTTCTTGGATCAACGAGATTTCTCCAATGGGCGTTATAGCCCGGCCCGGCTGGCCGGCCGGGCCTGCGCCGGGTTACTCGCGTGTGAGGTGGAAGAAAAAGTCGGTCGGCTTGCCCTTGATGTCGCCCAGGCCGACGATGACGTTGTCGGTCACCCTGCGGAAGTAATCGATGATCGGCTGGCTGTCGTAGATCAGCGAGGCCGAGACCACGCCGGCAAACGCCACCTCGCGCAGCTGCGCCACGCCCAGCTTGTCGTAGGAGTAGACCGAGCCGTCTTCAGCCTTGCACATCAGCGGGTCGACGTGGCTCGCCGACACGAAGCGCTTGCCGTACCACTTGATCGGGTCGGGGCTCTTGCCGCCGTCAAACAAGCCACCACGCCACATGCCGATGATCTCGGCGGCGCTGATGGGTTTGAGCTGCAGGTACAGCGGCATCAGCATCGAGGCCGGGTAGGCCGCCTTGGTGGCGATCATCTCCAGCAGTTGGGTTTCTGCGCTCATATTTCCTCTCTCTCCTTGGGTTGAATGACTGGCGCGTCCGTCTGGCGCGCTCAAATTGTTCTGCCTAAAAGAACATACAGCCTCATTGTCGAGTATCTGCCGCGCACCGTTTGAGGGTCAACAGGGATCACCCGCGGCACTCTTGACGCTGTTGGTGAGGCTCACCCATACTGTAAGGGAACCAAAATTCTGTCATGCAGAACACTCGGTGCCTTTGAATCTGACGGGTCTGGCGAGCGAGACCCGCGTTGACGGATAAACACCGTCCGGTGATCAGCCGCGCCATCAGAAGCACCGAAGCATGACGACACAAGGACTCATCTGCCATGCCTGACACCACCCACACGCCCAAAACCATCGTGGCCTCACCCGCCGACGGGGTGGCCGCCGTCGACCGCGCGTTGTGCATTGCCACCGAGCTGGCGCAGGCCAGCTCGCCGCTCACGCTGGCCGACTTGGCGCGCCGCACCGGTATGTACAAGAGCACGCTGCTGCGCTTGCTGGCCTCGCTGGCACGCGCCGGCCTGGTGGTTCACCGCAGCGACAAACGTTATGCGCTGGGGCCTCTCGCGTTTTTGTTCGGCCGTTCGTTCGACCTGACTTATGGGCTGAAGGAAGGCATCCAGCCGGTGCTGGAGTGGCTGGTGGGCAAGGGCACCGAGAGCCCGTCGTTCCACGTGCGCCATGGCAAGGAGGCACGCTTGTGTTTGTTCCGCATCGATTCCGGCCACTCCACGCTCGACCGTGTGCGCGCGGGTGACGTGTTGCCGCTGCACCGCGGTGCGGCGGGCAAGGTGCTGACCGCGTTTGCCGCCGGCTTGCCGGCCGCGGCCGAAGCGCCGCTGCTCTACACCTCGTTGGGTGAACGCGACCCGCTGTGCGGCGCCCTGGCTGCGCCGGTGTTCGGGCCAGCGGGCATCTTGCTCGGCGCTTTGTCGCTGTCGGGCCCGCTGGAGCGTTTTTCTGATTTGGCCGTGCAGCGCATGAACTCGCTGCTGTTCACCGCGGCCGAAAACGCCACCCGCACGCTGGGCGGCCAGTGGCCGGGGGTGGCCACCCGGCTGGCGGGCTGACCGCTGTCACGGCGCCCCGGGGATGACACCGGGGCCGGCGCCACGCCTTCCACCCTATGCTTGCTGGTTTGGAAACATCGGTACGGAGAACCCATGAAACGTCTTGAAGGCAAATCGGCCGTCGTCACCGGCGCCGCCAGCGGCATTGGCCGCGCCACCGCACTTTTGTTCGCCGAGCACGGCGCCCGCGTGATTGCCGTTGACCGCGCGGCCGAAGTGGAGGCCACCGCCGCGGCCATTCGGGCGGCCGGCGGCCAGGCGCTGGCGCTGGTGCGTGACACCTCCCAAGAAGCCGACGTGGCCGACTACATCGAAGCCGCGGTACGCACACACGGTGGGCTCGACATCGTCTACGCCAATGCCGGTGTGAGCGGCGGCATGCGTGCGTTTGACGACTGGTCGGTCGAAGACTGGACGCGCATCCTGAGCATCAACCTGATCGGCACCTTTCTCGCCATCAAGTACGCCGCGCGTGTGATGGTGCCGGCCGGTCGAGGCTCGATCATCTGCACCGCCTCGGTGGCGGGCTTGCGCTCGGGTGCGGGCGGCCCACCCTACAGCGCCAGCAAGGCCGGCGTGGTGAGCCTGGTGCAGACCAGCGCCAACCAGTTTGGCGGCACCGGCATCCGCATCAACGCCATCTGCCCGGGCCTGATCGAAACCGGCATGACGCAGCCCATCTTCGACCGCGCGCGCGAGCGTGGCACCGAACAAAAAATCGGCCAGCTCAACCCGCTGCGCCGCGGTGGCCTGCCGCACGAGATTGCCTATGCCGCGCTGTTCCTCGCGTCAGACGAAGCCTCGTATGTGAACGGCCAGGCGCTGCCGGTCGATGGTGGCCTGACGAGTTCGCTGCCGGTGGTGCCACCCAAGCTCTGAGCGGCTGAGGGGCTGAACCGCGGGGTTCAAGCGCCGGCGCGGATCAACGCCTGGCGCAGCCGGTGGGTGTCGATCGGTTTGGTCAGGAAGTCGTTCATGCCCGCGGCCAGTGCTTGGTCGCGCTCTGACACCAGGGCCGCTGCGGTCAACGCAATGATGGGCAGCTCTTGTGCCGAGTGTGTCAGGCGCAATCGGCGTGCGGCTTCGTGGCCGCTCAGGCGCGGCATCTGCACGTCCATCAGCACCACATCGAAGGGCCGCTGCGCCGTGGTGGCGCGCTCGACCGCGGCCACACCTTCCTGGCCGTCGCAGGCTTGTGTCACCTCCACGCCCCATTGTTCGAGCATGGCCACGCCGATCATCATGTTGACGGCGTTGTCTTCGACCAGCAGCACCCGCAGGCCCACCAGGCGCTCGATGTCTTGTGCTTCCATGCGCGGGTCGATCACCGGCGCGTCGGTCACCGGCAGCGGCACCTCGGCCCAGAAGTGGCTGCCCATGCCCGGCGTGCTTTGCATGCCCACGCGCCCGTCCATCAGCGCGGCGAGTTCCTTGCAGATTGACAAACCCAGGCCGGTGCCGCCAAAGCGGCGCGTGGTGGATTCATCGGCCTGCATGAAGGGCTGGAACAGGCGGCGCTGCGTGGCTTCGTCGATGCCCGAGCCGGTGTCGATCACGCTGAAGCGCACCAGCGCGGGGCTGGCTGGGTCGCTCGACATCGCCACCTCGATCTGCACCTGCCCACGCTCGGTGAACTTGAGGCCGTTGGTGATGTAGTTGCTGAGGATCTGGCGCAGCCGCACCGGGTCACCGCGCACCGTGACCGGCACGTCGTCGGCCACTTTGAGCGACAGACCCAGCGAGCGCGCCTGCGCCAGCGATTGGTAGGCGTGGTGCACCGCCTTCAACAGGTGGTGCAGGTTGAAGGGAACGGCCTCCACGCTGAGCTTGCCGGCTTCGATTTTCGACAGGTCGAGGATGTCGGAGATGATGCCCGCCAGGCTCTGCGCACTGTCTTGAATTTGCTCCAGGTACTGTTGCAGGCGCGCTGCCTCCAGGCCCGGTTGCATGGCCAGGTTGGCCAGGCCCAGCAGGCCGTTGAGGGGGGTGCGGATCTCGTGGCTGGTGTTGGCGAGAAACGCGCTCTTGGCGCGGTTGGCGGCCTCGGCCACGTCGCGCGCGGCGGCGAGCGCTTGGTCGATCTGGCGACGCTCGGTCACGTCTTCGGCGATCCAGATGGTGCCAGCCATCCGGGGGTGCAGCGGGTCGACCACCTGGGCCAGCAAGCGGCACCAGAAGAGGCTGCCGTCTCGGCGCATCATCTGCCGATCCAGGTCCACCTGCTTGCCCTCGGCGAGCAGCGGGCCGGCGATGCGACCGACCTCGGCATAGTCGTCGGTGGAGGCCCAGACCACCGAACCGGGTTCGCCCACGAGCTCGCCAGCGCCCCAGCCGAACATGCTCTCGAAGCTCGGGTTGGCCTGCATGAAACGCTGGTCGCGGGTGAGTGCGATGCCGATCGACGCGTTTTTCAAGATCGCCTCGTGCTCCAGCCGCGCGCGCTGCGACTCGGTCACGTCACGGCCGTTGACCACCAGGTAGTCGCGCCCGTCCATCGAGAACTTGCCGGCCGACATCAGCAGCGTGACCAGCTGACCCGACTTGTGGGTGAAGAGTGTTTCGAGCTCGTTCACACCACCACGCGCCTTGAGCTGGGCCACCATGCGCGCACGGTCGGCGGGCTCGTACCAGATGGCCAGATCAAGCGAGCTTTTACCCACCACCTCGTCGGCCTCGTAGCCGAACATGTGCTCGAAGCTCTTGTTGACCATCACGTACACGCCGGTTTCCAAGTCGCTCAGCGTGATGAAGTCGGGGCTGGTTGCAAACAGGTGCGAGAGCATGGCCTGCGAGCGGCGCAGCGCCGCCTCGGTGCTCACACGTTCGGTGATGTCGTAGTAGATCGAGAGCACGGCCGGCCCGTCGGCGGTGTTCACGCGCGAGCCGTTGCATTGCACCGTCAGGCGTCGGCCGTCGATGGCGTTGAGCTGCACCTCGGCCAGGTCGAGGCTCTTGCCGATGGGCGATTGCGCCAGCCGGCGAATGCGTTCGTTCAACAGGCCGTGCAGCGGCGCCGGGTAGAGCTGCACCAGATCGAAGCCGCTCAGGGCCTCGGGCGTGGTGAAGCCGAACAACTGCGCTGCGGCGTCGTTGGCCAGCAGGGTGATGCCGTTGCGGTGCAGCACCAGCGGTGTGGGTGACAGCGCAAACAGCTCACGGTAGCGGCTCTCGCTCGCGCGGTGTGCTTCGCGCGCCTGCACCTCGGCGGTGATGTCGCGGCCCACACCCCAGTAGCCGGCAAACTGCCCTTCGTGGTCAAAGCGCGGCCGACCGCTCACGCTGAAATGCAGGTCGCGGCCGGAGCCGGTCTCGATGCGCACCGGCAGGTCACTGAAGGGGCGGTGGGCCTCCAGGTCTTGGCGGTGCAAGGTCATGGCGGTTTGTTCGACGCGCATGTCCAGCGTCTCCCAGGGGCGCCGGCCCACGCGTGCTTCGGCGGCCTGGCCTTCGTCGCTTGGCGACTGGTAGTCGATGCGGCTGAAGCGCAGCTCGGCGTCCATTTCCCAGTACCAGTCGGCGGCGATGGCGAGCAGGCTGCGAAAGCGCTGTTCACGCTCTTCGGCCTCGGCCATGGCGCGATCGACGATGCGCGATATCTGTGTGCCGGCGATCACGCCCGTGCCCAGCAACATGGCGTGGATCAGCACGTTGATGCTGTCGGGGTTGTGTTGCACCGCGGCGGCGCCGGGCAGCCAACCGACCGACTCGGCCGCGTAAAGCGCCAGCACCGCCACGGCACAGCCGCCGGCCAGCCCGAGGCCCGCGCGCAAGCTTGTCAACACGGTGACCAGGCACACCAGCAAACCAAAAAAGCCCAGGCTCACGCTGTGCAGCCCTTCGCCCACGCCAATGGCGGTGAGCGCCACGGTGCTCACGCCGCCCCAGCCGACGGCCAGCATCACGGTGCCCAGCGGGGCATGGTTCAGCGAACGCATTGCGATGGCAAAGCCGACCGACAGCGCCACGCAGGCGGCCACCAGCATTTCGCGCATGCCCGGTTGCAGCTGCAGCGCCAAGTTGCCGTAGATCAGCGCACCCACCAACGACACGCCGCAGCCCAGCCCGAAAAGCAGCCTGGCGATTTTTCTGTTCAAACCCAGTCGGGTCGCGGTGACCGAGGGGCGTGGTGTGGAGTTCTGTTCGTCTTTCATGCGGTGGCATTGGCGTTGACATGCCTGCACCGCAGTGTCTCGTGGGCTAGAGCGGGCCCGCGGCCTCGTTTTCCCCGTTTGCGCAGGATGACCGTGCCGCATTTAACGCCGCACGCGTTTGTTGGGCGACGGCGCGCGCGGCCGAGGCAAAGTCGGTGCCCGATGAGGCATACAACACGGCACGTGACGAGCTCACCATGACGGGCGCGTTGGGCCGCCAACCGGCCTGCACCGTGGCCTGCGCATCACCACCTTGCGCGCCGACGCCGGGGATCAAGAGCGGCAGCGTGGGTGCCAGTTCGCGCACGCGGGCGATCTCGCCGGGGAAGGTGGCGCCGACCACCAGGCCGAGCTGGCCGGTGGTGTTCCACGCGCCGCTGGCAAGGCGGGCGATGTGTTCGAACAGCGGCGTGCCGTCGGCCAGCTTTTGCGCTTGCAAGTCGGAGCCGCCGGGGTTGGAGGTGCGGCACAGCAGGATCAAACCGCGGTCGCTGTAGCGCAGCCAGGGTTCGAGCGAGTCAAAGCCCATGAAGGGTGAGAGCGTCACCGCGTCGGCCTGGTAGCGCTCGAAGGCCTCGCGGGCGTATTGCTCGGCGGTGGCACCGATGTCGCCACGCTTGGCGTCGAGGATCACCGGCACGCCGGGCGCCACCCGCTTGATGTGCGCCATCAGCCGCTCCAGCTGGTGTTCGGCGCGGTTGGCGGCGAAGTAGGCGATCTGCGGCTTGAAGGCAATCGCCAGGTCTTTGGTGGCGTCGACGATGGCCGCGCAGAAGTCGTAGATGCGACTGGCGTCGCCTTTCCAGGGGGTGGGGAATTTACCGGGCTCGGGGTCGAGGCCCACGCAGAGCAAAGAGTTGTTGGCGCGTTGGGCGGCGGCGAGCTGGTCGGTGAATTTCATAGATGAGATTCTAGAGAGGGGCGCGCCCAACTGCATTTTCTGAACCTGCCCGATATCATCACCTGCCGTATGGCGGGGGCAGGACTACATCAATGAGCAGTGGCAGCGACCTTTTCATTGTCGACAACAGTGATCAAGACTGGAAGGTACTGAACTACCTGGCAGAGTGGACGGAAATTTCATCTCGCTTCGACATTGCCACAGGCTATTTTGAGATTGGCTCACTGCTGGCGCTCGATGGCAAATGGCAACGGCTAGAGAAGATTCGCATCTTGATGGGCGATGAGGTCACCAAGCGCACCCATCAGGCCTTGGTCGAAGGGATCGCGCGAATCAAGTCGCAGCTCGATGACAGCATCGAGAGCGAGAAAACCAAGAATGACTTTCTGGTTGGCGTGCCGGCCATTCTCCAAGCCATTCAAGACGGGGTCATCCAATGCCGGGTCTACGCCAAGAAGAAGTTCCACGCTAAGGCCTACATCACCCATTCCAAGCTCGCGGTCGTAGGCTCTGCCGCCCTCGTTGGGTCGAGCAATTTCACGGCCCAAGGGCTGTCGGCGAACGTTGAACTCAATGTGCAGCTTCGCCGCGAAGTCGAAGACTTGCAGCGCTGGTTCGACAGCCATTGGGCCGAAGCTGAAGACGTAACGCCAGATGTGCTGAAGGTTATCGAGCGGCACACCCGGCACTACTTGCCCTTCGAGGTTTACGCCAAAGCCCTGCAAGCTTACTTCCGTAATCACGAGGTCACTGCAGGCGAATGGGAGCGCAACCACTCTGCGATGTACCCCTTGCTCGACCAGTACCAGCGCGACGGTTACGGCTCCCTGCTCAAGATTGCCGGCAAATACGGCGGTGCCTTTCTGTGTGACGGGGTGGGCCTGGGCAAGACCTTCGTTGGCTTGATGCTGATTGAACGTCTGGTGGTGCATGACCGAAAGAAGGTGGTGCTTGTAGTGCCCAAGTCAGGGCGGCAGCCGGTTTGGGAGTCCAACCTGCGCAAGATGCTGCCGCAACTTTTCGGAGACTTCTCAAACCTCGTGGTCATCAACCACACCGACCTGCAGCGCAACGGTGAGTGGCTAGACAAGATGCAGCGCCTCAAGGAGCAGGCCGATGTGGTCGTCATTGACGAAGCGCACCACTTCCGCAACCCCGCCAACACCAAGGAACGCTCACGCTACTGGCGCTTGAACGATTTGTGCGAAGGCAAGCAGGTGTTCATGCTGACTGCCACGCCTATCAACAACCGTTTGATTGACCTGCAACACCTGATCGAGCACTTCTCGCGGCGCAGGCCCGAGCATTTCAAAGATACGCTGGGCATCCACTCGCTTCCAGGCCATTTCCGCAAACTGGAGAAAGACCTTGAGAAGCGGCTCGGTGCTGGCGCAAACCAAACAGAATTGCCCGGGCTCGAAGCTGCCGACCTGCTGGCGCATGACAACCTGTTCAGCGAGCTGGTCGTACAGCGCAGCCGAGCCTACGTTCGCCGCAGCCAAGAGCAGCTTGGCGGCAAGCTGGCCATCTTCCCGGATCGCGCGCCACCCAAAGTGGCGCAGTACTCGGTCAAGAAAACCTACGGCAACCTGCTCACCAAGCTGGAGAAAGCGTTCAACCGCAAGAACCCGCTGTTCACTCTGCCCATGTACTACCCGCTCGCCTATGCCAAGGGGCCGGTTCAAGACGGGTTCGAGGAGAACCGGCAGAAACAAGTGGTCGGGCTCATTCGCATACTTTTTCTCAAGCGCTTTGAAAGCTCAGCCCGTGCGTTCGAGGCGTCGTGCCAACAGCTATTGCTCAAGGTCATGGCCTTTGTGGCCGTCAACAGCAGCACCAAGCACGAGCTGTCGAGCTTCGAGCGCTGGAAGGTGCGGCACGACGAGGTGCTAGGCCACGTAGACACCCGCCAGAAAGCCTTGTTTGGTGAATCGGTTGACATTGAAGACGAAGCCGATGAAGACCTCATCCCCGAAGAAATGCTGGCTGCGGCCGACAAGCTGGAGCGCGACGAATTCGACGTGCCGCAGATGCTGTCGGAGTCTCTGCAAGACCTGGATCAACTTGCCGAGTTCTTGAACGAGCTGCGCCA